>JAKJEY010000012.1:7025-26628 GCA_022705165.1 Pseudomonadota bacterium | reverse complement strand
GCACGAAGCCCTGCTCGACGACGAAACGCGCGACCTGATCGCCTGGCAACGGGCGCATCCGAAGTTGCTCGACATCCATTTTGTGGCCGATTACCAGGAATCGATGGCGCTGGCGGAAGTGCGAGGCGGCGCCGTGATTCTCTCGGCGAGCGGCATGTGCGAGGCAGGCCGGGTCAAGTACCACCTTGCCAACAACCTGCCGCGGCCGGAATGCACTGTGCTGATCACCGGTTTCCAGGCTGCCGGTACGCTCGGGCGTCGCCTTGTCGACTGCGCCCGCAATGTCCGCATCTTCGGCCAGCCGGTCCCGGTACGGGCCAGTATCGTCACAACGGGTGGTCTGTCGGCGCACGCCGATCAGGCGGCGCTGCTTGGCTGGCTGCGCGGTTTCCGGCGTCCGCCGGGGCAGACGTTCGTCGTTCATGGCGAGCCGGAGGCGGCCGGGGCGCTGGCAACAGCCCTGCGACGCGACTTCGGCTGGCCGGGCGTGGAAGTTCCCGCCTACGGCAGCGAGTGGCGCCTGTCGGGTCTATGATATGTTCAGGATGTCGATCATGAAGGGAATCGCTCATGGGTAACGGATATTCATCCGCACGCGGCCATCGTGGCCTGGACCTCACGGATGCGAGTCCGCTCGAGAACCTCGCCAGTGTCATCGAAAAGCATCTCGACCCGTTCGGCGTCACAACTTCCATAATGAATGCGCAGGCAGCCTGGCTGACGCATCCACAGGAACTGAGCCGGGCGATGACGGCGCTTTCCAGCGACATCCTCGCGCTGCAGACGCATGTCATGCGTCGTGCGATGGGTTTCCCGAGCGAAGACGTAGTGACGCCGCACGAGGACGACACGCGCTTTGCCGACCCGGTCTGGAAGGACTCGGCGACTTGGGACATCATCAAGGAAACCTATCTGGCGTTCACGCACCGTCTCGAGGACATGTGCTTTGAGACACCGGGCCTGTCCGACAAGGAGCGCCGGCGCGCCGCGTTCTGGTTCCGCAAGTGGCTGAACGCGATGGCGCCGAACAATTTCTTCTGGACCAATCCGGTGGCGATGCGGAAGTTCGTCGACAGCAAGGGCGAGAGCCTGCGCAACGGCATCAAGTACATGATGCGCGATGCCCAGTCGAAGACCGTCCGCATGGTCGAGGCCGATGCCTTCACCGTCGGCAAGGACCTGGCGACGACGCCGGGGACGGTCGTATTCCGTAACCGGCTGGTCGAACTGATCCACTACACACCGACGACCGAGAAGGTGCACAAGACGCCGCTGGTGATCGTCACGCCGTGGATCAACAAGTATTACATCCTCGACCTGACGGCCAAGAAGAGCATGGTCAAGTGGCTCACCGACCAGGGTTTTTCGGTCTTCATCACGAGCTGGAAGAATCCGACGGCCGAAATGGCGAACACGAGCTTCGACGACTATCTGCGCGCGGTCGACGAGGTGGTGCAGGCTTCCTGCAAGCTCTGCAAGGTGCCACAGGTGGCGCTCGCCGCCTATTGCATCGGCGGCACGCTGGTGTCGACCTACATGGCCTGGGCCAACCGCCATTACGGCGAGAAGAAGATGCCGGTCGTTTGCTGGACACTGTTCACGACGCTGACCGATTTCTCGAAGCCCGGCGACATCGAGGTCTTCATCGACGAGAGCAGCATCCGCTGGCTGGAGCAGTCGATGGCGAAGAAGGGCTACCTCGACGGTGGCGAGATGGCTTCCAGCTTCCGCATGCTGCGCTCGAACAGCCTGATCTGGCATTACTTCGTGAACAGCTACCTCTATGGCGAGCCGCTGCCGCCCTTCGACGTGCTGTTCTGGAACATGGACACGACGCGCATGCCGCAGGCGATGCATTCGTATTACCTGCGCGAGATGTATCTCAACAACAACCTGATGAAGCGCGATGCGCTGACCATCGCCGGCGAACCGATCGACCTCGACCGTATCACGCAGCCCCTCTATGCAGTGACCGCGGAGGACGACCACATTGCGCCATGGCGCCAGTGCTATCGCATCCGCAAGTACGTGAACGTGGCCGCGCCGGTACGCTTCGTGCTGTCGACCTCGGGCCATATCCTCGGCATCGTCAATCCGCCAGTGAATCCGCCCAAGCGCAGCTTCTGGGTCGGAGAACCGGAGCGTAACGAGCACTTCGAGCACTGGTTCGACCGTGCCGAGCAGAAGCCGGGATCGTGGTGGGATGACTGGGTGAGCTGGCTGCGGCCGCAGTGCGGCGCCATGGTGGCGCCACTGTCGCCGGCGTCCAGCGATTATCCGGCCCTCGCACCGGCACCGGGTACCTACGTGCACGAGAAATAGATGGGTGGCCGGTAAAGCGGGGCGCCACGGGAGTATCCAATCACGGCGTGGGCTGATAGAGTCTCGCGTAGTGCCGGTGGTGGCCGGCAATATTTCCATTACCTTGTGGGCGGCGAAAGACAGGCAATGACGGCCGAAGAAAATACAAGCGAATGGCAGGGCGGTGACGAGGCCTTCGTGCCCGTGGCAACGGAATCCTCTTCCGGCGCGGCCCTCGATCTTCTGCGCATCGTGCGCATCAACGAGGAGATCAAGCGCGTCGTTTCCGTCGCCTTCAAGATCAACATCATGGCGCTGAACGCGATCTTCCTTGCCAAGCGGGCAGGGAATGCGGCACTCGGCTTCGGCGTACTTTCCAACGAATTGCGCGTTTTCTCCAAGGACCTGCGCGAAGGCATGATGGCGCTGACGCGACAGATTCATGATCTCGTGGCCGAGGTCTCGGTGATCCTGCAGGAATCCCGCTACGACAGGGTTTTCGCCGAAGCCGCACTGGCGGCGCCGGACCATGCGCAGTTGCACACGGTCCTGGAGCGGCGGGAGGCGCGGCATGGCGAACGCGCGGATCGCATCGCCAGTCTGCGTCGTGGCTTGCGTCTGGCGATCGATGACGCGGCACGGCTGGTCGAGCTTGGCGGCGTGCTCGCCAAGTCGGCCAAGATCGAGGCGGCCTACGGGGCCGGCTTCGCATCCTCGCTCGGCCAGGTGTCGGGTGAGTTCGACGGCATCGTCGAGGAGATTCGATCGTCGCTCGACAGCTTGCGGCGATCCGGCTTTTTCGGGGGGAGTGCATGAAGACCACGCAGACCATTTTCGAGGATGGCGGGCACAAGTGGACGGCGATCGTCCGTGACCCGGCCAAGCCCGAGTTCCTGATCGATACCAACGAATATCTCGTGCAGCACGGTGGACAGGGGCTCCTGCTCGACCCGGGCGGCTCCGAAATCTTTCCCGCCGTCTTCTCGGCGCTCTCGTCCGAGTTCGATCCCTCGAAGATCGCTGGCATTTTCGCCTCGCACCAGGACCCGGACATCGTTTCCTCGCTGGCGCTCTGGCTCGAATTCAACCCGCAGATGAAGTGCCATGTCAGCTGGCTGTGGGGCAGCTTCATTCCTCATTTCGGCGGCAAGGGCGATACCTTCGTGCCGCTGCCCGACGAAGGTGCGGTGATTCCGCTGGCCGGCCTCCAGCTGCAGGCCATACCGGCGCATTACCTGCATTCGTCCGGAAATCTGCACCTCTACGACAGGCAGGCCAGGATCCTCTTCTCCGGCGACGTCGGTGCCGCGCTGCTGCCGGCCGAGAAGCAGGGGCTCTTCGTCGAGGATTTTTCGTCGCACATCCGCTTTGCCGAAGGTTTCCACCGGCGCTGGATGGGCTCGAACGAGGCCAAGCGCCAGTGGTGCGAACGCGTCTCGCACCTGGAGATCGACATGCTCTGTCCGCAGCACGGCGCGATCTATCAGGGCGCCGACGTCCAGCGCTTCATCAACTGGTTCGACGAGTTGCACGTCGGCGTCCTGCGCAGCTGAGCCCGGACGTTTTGCCTGCGACAACCGGTCACACGCGCCCCTCGCGGCGCGTGTCGCCTTTTTGATATTCGTCAATGCTACCGGCAGGCCCCCCTCCGAAAATGGCCCGACCCCTTTGAAGGCCAAATGTAATGACTTCCATCCGAGATTTTCTGACTGACGATCATCGTCGCTGCGATGATGTGTTCGCCGATGTCGAGCAGGCCGTGGCTGACGGCAACTGGGCGCTTGCCGGCGATACCTTCGGCCGCTTCAGCGCCGCCGTGCTGCAGCATTTCGCTGTCGAGGAATCGCTGCTCTTCCCGGCTTTCGAGCAGAAAACCGGCATGACCATGGGGCCGACGCAGGTCATGCGCAGCGAACACGTGCAGATGCGTGAGCTGATCGCCGCGGCCGGTGCTGCACTGGCCGCGCAGGATGCCGACGAATACGCCGGCAACGCCGAGACCCTGCTGATCATGATGCAGCAGCACAACATGAAGGAGGAGAACATCCTCTATCCGATGTGCGACCAGCACCTGGCGGACGAATCCGCCGAGCTGCTGCCGCAGATCGAAACCGGCCTGGCAGCGGCGGGAAAATGACCCATCCCAAGTGCGAGCGGGTCATCGATGCCCGCGGCCTGGAGCCGCCGGAACCTTTCGTGCTGACGATGGATGCGCTCGATCGTCTGCCGAAGGGAGAAAAGCTGCTGCTGCAGTTGTATCGCGAACCGTTTCCGCTCTACAAGGCGCTCGCCAACAACGGCTTCCGCCATGCCGCCGAGCAGATGCCGGACGGCACGGTCGAGATCCTGATCTGGCACGCTGACAGCTGACGTCGCTTCCATGCAGGCTGTGCTGTCCTTCGATCAGGCGCCGCCCTTCGCGGCGCCTTTCCGTTTCTTCGTGACGGCGCCGTTCTTCGCGCTGATCGCCGGCGTGCTGCTGGCGGTGCTCGGGCCGGAGGCGTTCTCCTCGCGCTGGACACCCGGTGCGCTGGCCCTGACGCATCTGCTGGCCATCGGCTTCCTGCTGCAGGTAATGCTTGGCGCCATGATCCAGATCCTGCCGGTCGTTGCCGGTGCCAACCTGTTCCATCCGCTCGTTGTCGCACGTGTCGTGCACCCGCTCGTCGTCGTCGGGGCGCTGGCCTTGTCGGCCGGTTTTCTCGGCATGGCGGACTTCGCGATGCCGCTGGCGATGGCCACCCTGGCTACCGCAGCGGGCCTCTTTTTCGCCGTGGCGGCGGCGTCGCTGCGCGGAATCCCGCAGACCAGTCCGAGTATCGGCGGCTTCAAGCTGGCGATGCTCGGCCTGCTGGTGACCGTACTGCTCGGCCTCTTGCTGGCAGGCGGCTTGCGTGGCTACTGGTCGCTGCCGCTGATCGAGCTGACGCAGGTCCATGCCAACTGGGCCTTCGGCGCCTGGGCGCTGGCGCTGCTCTCGGCGGTGGCCTATGTCGTGGTGCCGATGTTCCAGATCACGCCGCCGTACCCCGGCTGGTTCAGTCGTCGCTTCGGGGTCTGGCTGCTGCTCGCGGTGTTGGCCACGTCGCTGGCGATCTTGCGCTTCGACGACGAAATCGCTTCGGCGATCCAGATGACGATCTTCGCGCTGGCCGCAGGTTTCTGCGGCATGACACTATGGCTGCAGTCGCGCAGCCGGCGCACGCGGCCGGACGCGACGCAGAAATTCTGGCGCATGGCGATGCTCTGCGGCATGGCAGCCTGCCTGTTCTGGGCGCTGGCACGCATGTTTCCCGAGCTCGCAGGCTGGCGCGGCACTCCGCTGCTGGTCGGGGTGCTGCTGCTGGTTGGCGGCTTCATGTCGGTGATCATCGGCATGCTCTACAAGATCATTCCGTTCCTTATCTGGCTGCACCTGCAGAATCGCGGGCAGAGCCGGGTGACGGCGCCCAACATGAAGGCGGTGCTGGCCGAGTCACGCATGCTGCTGCATTTCCGCCTGCATGTGGGCGCCTGCGCAGCGCTCGTGGCTGCCACCGTCTGGCCCGATGTGCTGACGCAGTTGGCCGGTGTGGCGTTTTCGGTCGCGGCCTGTTCCCTTCTGGCCAACGTGTTCAAGGCTGCCGGCGTCTATCGGCGGCATGCTGCCCTGGTTGATGCACGTCTTGCCGAGATCGCGGCAGATGCTTCCGCCGGTTCTCCGGCAAGGGAGATGCCATGAACGTGCGGGCAGTTTTCTTTTCGGCACCGCACCGCGTGATGTTCTTTGCCGGCGGTGTCCAGACCCTGCTGGCGATGTCGCTCTGGGCATTCGATCTCGGTGCCCGCTACGCCGGGCTGTATGCGCCGCCGGCCTGGCCGCTGCCGCCGGCCTGGCTGCATGCCATGCTGATGGTCTACGGACTGTTCTCGTTCTTCATTTTCGGCTTCCTGATGACTGCCCTGCCGAAGTGGGTGGCGCAGGGGCCGCTGGCGGAGGCGGATTACGTGCCGGCCTTCCTGCTCCTGGCCGCCGGTTGGGTCGCCTTCTATGCGGGGCTGGCACTGCCGATGCTGTTGCCAGTCGGTCTGGCGGTGGTCGCCTGCGGTTGGCTGGCGGGTGCCTGGGCACTGCTGAAAAGTGTTCGTGACTCGATGAGCGAACACAAGACCCACGCCTGGGTTGTCCTCTCGGCACTGGCGGCCGGTGCAAGCGGCCTCTTGCTGCACGCGGGGGGGCTGGCCTTCGATGTGCCCGGCCTCGTTCGCGCTGCAACCGAGATCGGTCTGTGGGGCTATCTGGTCCCGGTCTTCTTTACCGTCACCTATCGCATGCTACCCTTCTTCTCCGGCAGCGTCGTACGCGGTTACGTCGAGTACCGCTCGCCGGTCCTTTTCTGGGGCATCCTGGTCGCTGCGTTGTCGCATGCCCTCGCAGCCATCTTCGATATCGGCGCTGGCCGGTTGTGGCCGGTCGATCTGGCGGCCGCGTTGGCCGTTTTCTGGCTGGCGTGGCGCTGGCAGATCCACAAGGTGTTCGTCTCGCACCTGCTGGCCATGCACCATTGCGCCGGCCTGTGGCTGGGCATGGCCTTCTTCCTCTACGCGCTGCAGGGTGCTGCGGCATTCTTCGGCCTGGAGGCGGCGTGGGGAGGGCGGGCGCCGCTGCATGCACTGACCGTCGGCTATTTCGGCTCGATCCTGATCGGCATGGCGACACGCGTGACGCTCGGCCATTCCGGCCGGCTGATTTCATCCGATGTCTGGGCGTGGCGTCTGTTCTGGTGCTTCCAGCTGGTCGCGCTGCTGCGCGTCGGTGGCGAGTGGGCGGGGGCGCCGGGCATCGCGAACCCGGTCTGGCTGAGCGCGCTGGGCTGGCTGCTGGTGTTCGCCATGTGGAACCGTGTCCACCTGGCGATGTACGTCAAACCGCGTCCGGACGGTCGTCCGGGCTGATGGGATCATTCTGGCGATGAGCTACCTCCTGCTGAAACACCTGCACGTCACCGCAGTCGTCGTCTCGGGCACCGGCTTCTTCCTGCGCGGTCTGCTGATGCTGAACGACTCGCCGCTGCTGCAACGGCGATTGCTCAAGGTGCTGCCGCACATCGTCGATACCGTCCTGCTCGGCAGCGCGATCACGATGGCGGTGATCAGCGCGCAGTATCCCTTCGTGCAGCCCTGGCTGACGGCAAAGTTCTGCGGTCTGCTTGCCTACATCCTGCTCGGCATGATGGCGTTGAAGCGCGGTCGTACCAAGGCGCAGCGGGCGGCCTTCTTCGCCGCCGCAATGCTGGCCTTTGCGTACATCGTCTCGGTCGCGCTTTTGCGTGACCCGCGGGGATTCCTCGCGCTTTTCTGAGGCCGCGCCGCGCGGACGCGGCAGCCTTACTCGCGGTGGTGATGACTCATCAGCTGCTTGAGCTTGACGATGTCGAGGATGCGCACGTGCTTCTGCTGCACGGCGATCAGCCCTTCCTCCTGGAAGCGCGAGAAGGCGCGGCTGACGGTTTCCAGCTTGAGGCCGAGGTAGCTGCCGATCTCTTCACGCGTCATGCGCAGGTAGAACTCGGCAGGGGAATAGCCGCGGGCGGTGAAGCGCTGCGACAGATTGAGCAGGAAGGCGGCGAGCCGTTCTTCCGCGCGCATCGTGCCGAGCAGCATCATGACGCCGTGGTCGCGCACGATCTCGCGGCTCATGACCTTGTGGAAATGATGCTGCAGCGTCTGGATCTCGCGCGAAAGGCCTTCCAGGTGCGAGAAGGGGATGGCGCAGACCTCGCTGTCCTCGAGCGCGACGGCGTTGCAGGAGTGGGCTTCAGTGCTGATGCCGTCGAGACCGAGCAGTTCGCCGGTCATCTGGAAGCCGGTGACCTGCTCCCGGCCGTCCTCCAGCAGCACGTCGGTCTTGAAGAAGCCGCTGCGTACCGCGTAGATCGAGTTGAATGTTTCTCCGGCACGGTAGAGGTGCTCGCCGCGCTTGATGCGGTGGCGTGCCGAAACGACCTCGTCAAGCTTCTCGATCTCCGCGTGGGAAAGGCCGAGGGGGAGGCAGAGTTCGTGCAGGTTGCAGTTCGAGCAAGCGGTCTTGACTACGGCAAGCGTAATCGGGGTTGCTGCTTTTCTGTTGGGCATTGCCTCTCCGAATCATCCGAAAGGTTGGTATTTACCGGGGTCTGGTGCCCCTTTGATCCAAGTCAACGTGCGAGGTTCCGGCGGGCCAGATAATCCCTCACACGCTTGAGGCTGTCTTCCGATGAATTTTGCCGCACCCAATCTCGTTTTCGATCCGCAGATCATCCGCCGTTTTGACATCAACGGACCGCGCTACACGTCGTATCCGACGGCGGACCGTTTCGTCGAGGCCTTCGATGCAGAGGCGTACAAGCTGTGGCTGGGCAAACGGAACATCGGTGGCATCAGCCGACCGCTGTCATTGTACTTCCATATCCCGTTTTGCAACACAATCTGCTATTACTGTGCCTGTAACAAGATCATCACCAAGGATCACGGGCGCTCCGCCAAGTATCTGAAATATCTGGCGAAGGAACTGGCGCTGCAGAGCGAGTACCTGGATGGCGACCATGACGTGATCCAGCTGCACTGGGGCGGCGGTACGCCGACCTTCCTTTCGCATGACGAAATGCGGCAGCTGATGGCCTCGACGCGCAAGCATTTCCGCCTGCTCGACGGCGGCGAGTATTCGATCGAGGTCGACCCGCGCAAGGTCGATGTGCCGACCGTGCAACTGCTCGGCGAGCTCGGCTTCAACCGCATGAGCGTCGGCGTCCAGGATTTCGACGAGCGCGTGCAGCAGGCGGTCAACCGTATCCAGAGCGAAGAGGAAACCGAGACCGTCATTCGCGCAGCACGCAGCAGCGGTTTCCAGTCGGTGTCGATCGACCTCATCTACGGCCTGCCGTTCCAGACCGTCATGGGCTTCAACCGCTCGCTCGAACGCGTGCTGGCGATGGATCCGGACCGTCTCTCGATCTACAACTATGCGCATCTGCCGAGCCTGTTCAAGCCGCAGCGGCGCATCGCCGATGCCGATCTGCCGAGCGCCGATACGCGCATGCAGATCCTGTCGCTGGCGATCCGCAAGCTGACCGAGGCCGGCTACGTCTATATCGGCATGGACCACTTCGCCAAGCCCGACGACGAACTGGCCGTGGCGCAGCGCCAGGGGCGCCTGCACCGCAATTTCCAGGGCTACTCGACCTACGCCGACTGCGACCTGCTCGCCTTCGGGATTTCGGCGATCGGCAAGGTCGGGCCGACCTACGAGCAGAACGTCAAGACGCTCGACGAATACTACGATCGCCTCGACGCCGGCATCCTGCCGGTCTATCGCGGCATCGAGCTCAACGCCGACGACATCCTGCGCCGCTCGATCATCCAGGCGCTGATGTGCCACTTCGAGCTTTCGCTCGAATCGATCGAGATTGCCCACCTGATCGACTTCAAGAAGTACTTCGCCGACGAACTCGCGGATCTCAAGGAGTTCCAGGCGGCGGGCCTGATCAAGGTCGACGACAAGTGGATCAGTGTGCTGCCGGCAGGCCGCATGCTGGTGCGCGCCATCTCGATGGTCTTCGACAAGTACCTGCGCGCCGACCGGCAGCGCACGCGCTACTCCAAGGTGATTTAGGGCACGAAGGGAGAAGGGGGAAGCGGGAAGGGTAGAATCTCACTTCCTGATCTTCGCTTCTTCCCGCATGCCCGATTCCGGTTTTCTCGCGCTGTTTCTCGTCGGCCTGCTTGGCGGCACGCACTGCGTCGGCATGTGCGGCGGCATCGTCGGTGCACTGTCGATGGGCGGCGCCCCACGACTCTCCCTCCATCTGGCCTACAACGCCGGACGCATCACCTCCTACGCGGCGGCCGGTGCCCTGGTGGGGGCACTCGGCGGCGCCTCGCTGGCGCTGGCCGGGCAGCTGCCGCTGCGCATCGCCCTCTACCTCCTCGCCAACTTGATGCTGATCGCGCTCGGCCTCTATCTGATGGGCCTGACGCGCGCACTGGCCTTCAGCGAGCGCCTGGGCCAGAATCTCTGGCGACGCATCCAGCCAACAACGCGGCGATTCCTGCCGGCACGCTCGGTCGCCCAGGCCTTTCCGCTCGGCCTGCTGTGGGGCTGGTTGCCTTGCGGGCTGGTCTATAGTGCGCTGGCGACGGCGCTGACAGCGGGTTCCGCTGGCAAGGGGGCGTTGCTGATGCTGGCCTTCGGGCTGGGGACGCTACCGAACCTGCTGCTCGCCGGTTTCCTGCTCGCGCGCTTGCGCCACCGGGTTCAGCAGCCGGCGGTGCGTGTCGTGGCCGGACTTCTGGTGGCGGCGTTCGGTGTCTGGGGTCTGATCGGTGTCTGGCGTCTGGCCGGACAATAAGGGGAAAGGTCTGTTTTCATGAAGCTACTGCTTGCCGTCGATGGTTCTGCATCCTCCCGCCGCGCGGTCGCGCAGGCGGTCGCCCTGGCGGCCGAACTGCGGGCTGCACCGGAAATTCACCTGTTGCACGTGCATCCCGAGATTCCCGATGCCCGTGTCCGTCAGCACGTTCCGCACGGTGACCTCGAACGCTATTACCGCGATGAAAGCCTGCCGCACCTCGCCGAAGCGGAAGCGGCGCTGAATGCGGCCGGGCTGGATTTCAAGCGTCACCTCCATGTCGGTGATGCCGCCGGGATCATCGCGAAGCTGGCTGCCGAACTGGGTTGCGCACGCATCGTGATGGGTACGCACGGGCGCAGTGCGCTCGCCGAGGCCGTACTCGGCTCCGTTTCCCACCGCGTGCTGCAACTCGCCTCGTGCCCGGTGCTGCTGGTCAAATGAGCGAGCGATGAGCGACGAATCTGCGCGCCGGCTGGACCTTCCGATTGCGGGCATGACCTGCGCCGCCTGCGCGGCACGCATCGAGAAAGTACTCAACCGCCTGCCCGGGGTCGTTGCCAGCGTCAATCTCGCTTCCGAGCGTGCACAGGTGCAGCTTCAGTCAGATGAAACGACGCCGCAGCAGGTGGTCGCGGCGATCGGCAAGGCCGGCTTCGCGGTGCCGGCACAGTCGGTCGAGCTGGCCATCGGCGGCATGACCTGCGCTGCCTGCGCCATGCGCATCGAGAAGGTGCTGAGCCGGATCGACGGCGTCGAGGCATCGGTGAACCTGGCGGCCGAGTCGGCGCGTATCCGCTACATTCCCGGCGCGGTCGATGCGGCGCGGCTGGTACAGGCGGTCGAGAAGGCTGGCTTCACGGCGCGCGTCGCTGACGACCGTTCACGCGAGGAAGAGAAGGCGAGGAAGTACGCGGTCTATCGTGCCGAACGCGTCCGCTTCTGGATTGCCGCTGCACTGACCTTGCCGCTGGTGGCGCAGATGCTGTGGATGTTCGGGGCTTCCGGGCAGCATGGCGAAGACCCCTTGCCGCGCTGGCTGCAACTGCTGCTGGCGACACCGGTGCAGTTCTGGATCGGCTGGCGTTTCTATGACGGCGCCTGGAAGGCGCTGCGCGGCGGCGGCTGGCGTGGTGCCAACATGGACGTCCTGGTCGCGCTGGGCACGACGATGGCCTGGGGTCTGTCGGCTGCCGTCACGCTGCTGGGGCTTGTGCACGAGCATGTCTATTTCGAGGCCTCGGCTGCCGTCATCACGCTGGTGCTGATGGGCAAGCTGCTTGAAGCGCGCGCCAAGGCCGGTACCACTGCTGCGATCGAGGCGCTGGTGCGCCTGCAGCCGAAGATGGCACGCATCGAACGCGACGGGGCCCTGTTCGACGTGGCGGCCGATTCGCTGCTGCCCGGCGACGTCTTCATCGTGCGGCCGGGCGAGAGCCTCCCGGTCGACGGCGTCGTGATCGATGGTACTTCCAGCGTGAACGAAGCGATGCTGACCGGTGAGAGCATGCCTGTCGGCAAGGCGGCCGGCGACGCCGTGTTCGCGGCCACGCAGAACGAACTCGGGCAATTGCGTTGCCGCGCCACCGGCGTCGGCGAACACACGCTGCTCGCCGGCATCATCCGGCTGGTCGCCGAGGCACAAGGCTCCAAGGCACCGGTGCAGCGGCTGGCCGACGAGGTTTCCGCGATCTTCGTGCCGAGCGTCTGCGCGGTTGCCGTACTCACCTTCGCCGGCTGGCTACTGGCTGGCGCCGGCGCCACCGCTGCGCTGATCAATGCAGTCGCCGTGCTCGTCATCGCCTGCCCGTGCGCACTCGGGCTGGCGACGCCGACGGCGATCATGGTCGGTACCGGGCAGGGGGCGCGTGCCGGCATCCTGGTCAAGAATGCCGAGGCGCTGGAACGCGCCGAACACATCCGCGTCCTTGCCATCGACAAGACCGGCACGCTGACGCAGGGCGCGCCGGCAGTGACTGACATCGTGTCGCTGGCGGCATCTGCCGACGAGGCGCTGCGCCTCGCCGCGGCGCTCGAACAGGGCTCCGAACACCCGCTGGCGAAGGCGGTGCTGGCACGCGCGACGGGCCTGGCGCTGCCGGCAGTGACCGATTTTTCTGCCCTGCCGGGCAAGGGCGTCGTTGCCGGTGTCGAGGGCCGCACGCTGCAACTCGGTGCGCCTGGCTGGGCGGCCGGCGGGACGCTGGCCGATGACGCCGAAGTGCGGCGCCTGCAGGGCGAGGGTAAGACCGTCGTCGTCCTCGCCGAAGACGGGATGGCACTTGGCCTCATCGCCATCGCCGACCCGCTGCGGCCAGGCTCGGCAGCTGCCGTCTCGCGGCTGCAGGCACTCGGCATCGAGGTCGTCATGCTCACCGGCGACAATCGTGTCACGGCTGCGGCGGTGGCGCGCGCGGTCGGCATCGCGCGCTTCGAGGCCGAGGTGCTGCCCGGCGACAAGGCCGCTGCCGTGCAGGCCCTGAAGCAGGGCAAGGGCCTGGTGGCGATGGTCGGCGATGGTATCAACGACGCGCCAGCCCTGGCGGCTGCCGACATCGGCTTTGCCATGGGTGCCGGTTCCGATGCGGCGATCCATGCCGCTGACCTGACGCTGGTGAAGAGCGATCTCGCCGGCGTCGCCGATGCCATCGCACTCTCCCGTGCCACGCTCGGCAAGATCCGCCAGAACCTCTTCTTTGCCTTCATTTACAACGTGCTCGGCATCCCGCTCGCGGCGCTGGGCATGCTCAACCCCGTGGTCGCCGGTGCGGCGATGGCGATGAGCTCGGTTTCGGTCGTGTCGAACTCGCTGCTGCTGAAACGCTGGCGGCCCGCGAGAATTTAGACCCGCAGGAGATGGAAATGGAACAGACGATCATCAAGGTTGGCGGCATGAGCTGCCAGGGCTGCGTCAAGAACGTGACCGGCGTGCTGCAGGCACTGCCCGGTGTCGCCGCTGTCGATGTCTCGCTCGAGGCCGGCGAAGCGCGCGTCCGCCACGATCCCGCGCAGAGCGATGTTGCGGCATTGAAGGCGGCGATCGAGGATGCCGGTTTCGATGCGACCTGATGCAGAGTGACAGCGCTGCCTCTGCTAACATCGGACTTTCAGAACAGCACCCCGAAAGAACAACAATGAGCGAAAGCAAGGAATCCCCGGTTCGACTGACCCAGCTCGCACACGGCGGCGGTTGCGGCTGCAAGATCGCCCCCGGTGTCCTCGAGAAGATCCTCGCCAAGACGGCGCCGCCCTTCATGCCGCCGCAACTTCTGGTCGGCATCGAGACCTCGGATGACGCCGCCGTCTGGCAGCTCAATGATTCGCAGGCGATCATCGCCACCACCGACTTCTTCATGCCGGTGGTGGATGACCCCTTCCATTTCGGCCAGATCGCCGCCACCAATGCGATCTCCGACATCTACGCGATGGGCGGCACGCCGCTGTTCGCGCTGGCCATCGTCGGCATGCCGGTCGCCAAGCTGGATACCGGCACGATCAAGAAGATCCTCGACGGCGGCGAATCGGTCTGCGCCAAGGCGCGCATCCCGATCGCCGGCGGCCACACCATCGATTCGCTGGAGCCGATCTATGGCCTGGTCGTGATCGGCCTCGTGCGGCCGGATCACGTCAAGCGCAACTTCGGCGCCAAGCCGGGCGACAAGCTGATCCTCGGCAAGGGCCTCGGCGTCGGCATCTACTCGGCCGCCTTCAAGAAGGAGGCGCTGAAGGCTCACGACTACGAGGCGATGATCGCCTCGACGACGCAGCTCAACACGCCGGGACCGGCGCTGGCCTGCCTGGATGGCGTGCATGCGCTGACCGATGTCACAGGCTTCGGTCTGGGCGGCCACCTGCTCGAAATCTGCAAGGCCTCGGGCGTTGCTGCCAGCCTGAATTTCGATGCGCTGCCGATCCTGCCCAATGCGCTCGACTATGCGCGCGAGGGTTTCGTCACTGGCGCCTCGACGCGCAACCTGCAAAGCTACGGCACGCTGCTGACGCTGGCGGATCGTCTAGGTGAACCGGAGCGCAATCTGCTCGCCGATCCGCAGACCAGCGGCGGCCTGCTCGTCGCCTGCGCGCCGGACACCGTGACCGAGGTGCTGTCTATCTTCCTGCAGCAGGGCTTCGAGCGTGCGTCCGTGATCGGTGAAGTGATCGACGGGTTGCCGCGGGTCGTCGTCGCCTGAGCGGCGCGCCTATGCGGGCGCCGTCGTCAGGTACGCGCCGATGTCGACGTCGTCGATCTGCTCGGGCTTCATGTAGGCCTCGGCGTAGCGCCGATAAACGCCGGACTGAAGGAACAGTTCGAAGAGGTCAGGGTCGATGTGCCCGTCCTTCTTCATGAAGGACATGATCCTGATTGCCTCCGAAAGCGTCTTCCCCTTCTTGTAGGGGCGGTCGACGGCGGTCAGCGCCTCGAAGATGTCGGCAATCGCCATCATGCGGGCAACCGGACTCAGTTGCTCCCGGGTCAGGCGCTTCGGATAGCCGGTGCCGTCCATCTTCTCGTGATGGCCGCCGGCGATTTCCGGAATCTGACGCATGTGCTTCGGGAACGGCAGCCTTGAAAGCATGACGACTGTCTGCACGATGTGCTCGTTGATCTTGAAGCGTTCTTCTTCCGACAGCGTTCCCCGTTCCACGAGCAGGTTGTAGAGTTCTCCGCGGTTGTAGAGCAGTTCCGGAACTGTCATCCGGAAGCCCCAGGGATTGTCATCGGCGATCCGCTCCTTGTCGCTGCGCAGGATCCGGTGCTCCGGGCGGTCGGCCAGCAAGGGTTCCATCGCCGGTAGCGGTGGCGCCGGCGTGCGCGACTTGCGCTCCTTTTCCTCGTGAGAGAGGCCGATACGGTCGTCCAGCGTTCGCAGCCAGCGTCGCCCGGCGATCACACGCAGGCGCTCTGCCTTGTCTTTCGCGAGAAACTCGCCGCCCTCGTTGCAGGCAGCGACAAAGGCGAAATCCTCGTCGAGGCCGTGCAGGGTCTCGTTCAATGCAGCCGTCGTGGCGACGGGATCGGCGCCGGCAGCGACTTCCTTGAGTGCCGCGATCTCGGCATCGCGCTTCAGAACCTCGAAGCGCATGCGCACTTCATGGATGCGGTCGTAGATCGTTTCCAGCTTGGTGGCCTTGTCGACGACGTACTCCGGCGTCGTCACCTTTCCGCAGTCGTGCAGCCAGGCAGCCACATGCAGGGTTTCCCATTCGTCGTCCGAAAGCCAGAAATCCCGGAATGGCCCTTCCTTCGCGTCACAGGCGGCGCGTGCCAGCATCTTGGAAAGCTCGGGTACACGCGCGCAATGGCCGCCGGTGTATGGGCTCTTCGCGTCGATCGCGACGGCAATCAACTGCACGAAGGATTCGAAAAGCTCCTTCTGGGCCTTGATCAGCTCACGGGTTTCGAGCGAACTCGCCATTGCGCCGGAGAGCGCGCGGGCGAAAGAAACAAGCGCTGCACCCGGCTGCTCGTCGAGGAACAGCAGCATGGCGCCGACCAGTTGCCGCTGTCGGTTGAGCAGCGGGATTCCGATGCCGAAGCGGGGCGCTCCTTCACCGTCAATCGACGTGAACATGGCCGCGGCAGCGTCGCTTGCCGACAGCTTGCCGGCGATCGGTTCGCCTGCACTGATGGCTTCCTGCAACAGGGTGGGGGCCTGACCGACAGGAAGCCGCTCGGTGCCGCATGCGAGCGGCGAACCGTCACCGCGTACTGCTACGGAAGGAATCAGGTGATCCTCGTCGGCGAGAAACAGAACGCCGGAGTCGGCACGAGCGGCCTGCAGCGATTCACGCAGCAGCATCGGCAGCAGCCGGTCGAAATTTTCCTCGTTGGCGAGTGAGCTGTTGATGTCCAGGAAATGCCGGATCGTCCGCTTCATTTCATCCATCGTGTGGCTCAGGGCATTGACCTCGTGCACCAGGGAGCGCGTTGCAATCGGCGTCGAAAAATCGAAGTTGCGGATGGCATCCGCCTCGCGCTCCAGTGTCCGCAATGGTCGGGCAATGGCCCGCGCGACAAGCCAGGTGACAGGGAGTGCAATCAGGATGATGAGCAGGGTGATCAATATCGATGTCTGCCGAAGCTTGATCGCGGAGGCGAGCAGTTCGCTTTCCGGAATCGCCATGATCAGGAAGAAAGGCTTGCCGCTTTCGAGGACCACGGGCCTGATCGTGATGTTCCAGGTGTCGCTAGCGGTTTCCAGTCGTTCTGAAGCCCGGCCGCCCTCCCGCATGCCTGGCAGCAGGTCGCCAGCCTTCGCGATGACGGGAATGCCGAGCTCGGAGAGATGTTTCAGGCGGGGCTTGCCGCTCCCGTCACCCGTGGCATCGACCAGCCTGCCCATGTCCTCGTGCGCGAGCGTCAGCCCTTGCTGGTTGGTAATCAGGACATGCGTACCCGGCGTGATCTTCTGGCGCTCGAGGTTCTTGCCGATGGTTTCGAAACGGATGTCGGCGCCGATCACGGCGGCACTGTCGTCAGCGGCCATGGCAAGCGTGGTGCCGACGACCTGGCTGGTGAAAAATACGTAGGGCGCAGTCCTGATCAGCTTTCCGGATTCGACGGCTTCCCTGTACCAGTCGCGTGTGCGCGGATCGAACGAGTGGACATAGGCGGGTCGGTCGTCTTCGCCGATCATCTTCAGGTCGCTGTCCATGAAGATGAAACGTCCGCGCGGCGGCTTGGCGTTCCGTTCGATGCTCTGCACGACGAACGCAGTTGCCGCGGGCGCGGAAAACCGTTCCCGATCGCGCTCGTTCTCGATCCGGCGGACAAGGAAGAAATCGCCCGTGCGGTAACCGATATAGATCGAGACGACAGCCGGCGACTTGGCAAGTGCGCCGGTGATTACATGAAGCCGGCGCCGGCGCTCTTCGTATGTGCCGGCTTTCGTGATCTCGTCGTGCCGCAGCAGGCTGGTCGCCATCTCGGCAGGCTTGATCAGGTTCACGAGGTCGTTGCCGGTCTCGTGGCTGATGCGCCGGGCGAGATCGTCGGCGGCAGCGGTCAGTGTATCGCTCGACAGCTTGTAGCTGATGCTGCCGATCAGGCCGCCGATGATGACGATCACGACGAGGAATAGCGTCGAGATGTGAATGTGCAGCGGATAATCCCGGTTCATGTGTGCCCCCGCCTGTCTCGGTGAATGGCCTGGCGCCCCCCATGGCATGGCCAGACCGCGGACCTCACGGCAAGTCTAACCGAGAACCCGGCTGCCGGCCCGCTGCACCGGCTTCCAGGCGCTGCACGGTATACTCGACGCCCGCATCCATGAGGGCCCGCAATGTCCCGTTCAGCGTGGTGGGCCGCACTTGCCGCCATCCTTGTCATCGCCGTCGGCGCCAGCGTCGTATCGACAGCACCGCGCATGTTCGGCCAGTGGGTGCTGTTCGCACTGCAGCAATGGCACAACACTGCCGAGTGGCAGGAACGCTCCCTGTGGCTCGCCGACTACCGCGTCGCGGTCGAAGGCCGTGTCATCGAGGGCCTCAGCGACGACATTTCGGCGCTGACCTTCGACCCCGACCGGCGGACGCTGTTTACCGTCACCAACCAGAACGCGGAACTGATCGAACTCTCGCTCACCGGGACGGTACTGCGCCGCATCCCCTTGCACGGCTTCGGCGATCCAGAAGCCGTCGAGTACATCCGCCGCGATACCTACGTGATCAGCGACGAGCGCCAGCAACGCCTGTTCAAGGTCCGCCTCACCGAGGGCACGCAGCGCCTGGATGCCGCCGACAGCGAGCAGTTCGCGCTTGGTATCGGCCGTAACGGCAACAAGGGCTTCGAGGGGCTCGCCTACGATCCTGATGGCAAGCGCCTCTTCGTGGCCAAGGAGCGCGACCCGCTGCGCATCTACGAGATCCACGGCTTCCCCCGCGAGCCGGGCAAGCCGATGGCGGTCGAGGTGATCGACCGACCGAGCCGCGACCACCGGCTCTTCGTCCGCGATCTTTCCAGCCTCCAGTACGACCGCCGGACCGGCCATCTGCTGGCACTCTCCGATGAATCAAGGCTCGTCGTCGAGATCGATGCCGGCGGCCATCCGGTGAGCACCCTGTCGTTGCGCCGCGGCCGCCACGGACTGAAGCGCGATGTGCCGCAGGCGGAAGGCGTTGCACTGGACGATGCAGGGAACCTCTACATCGTCAGCGAGCCGAACCTGTTCTACGTGTTCAGGAAGGCGCCGGTCACGCCTCGCTGATCAGGCTCCAGTGGTTGTCCAGCGCCATCGGCTGCGGCCAGGGCAGGATCATCGATTTCATGGTGGGATGGGTGCGGACGAGGCCGAGCGCGGTGGCCACGAGGACCCCCCCGGATTGCCATGACGCAAGTGCGTAGGCTTCTTCCATCTTCACGACCGGCGTCATCCGGTCGGCTGTCGCCGGATGCCACAGTTGCGCGAGGCCGACCTGGTTGCTGGACAGTACGAAGCCGCCGCCCCAGGCGGCCGCGATGTCGCCTGCATAGCCGAAGTTGTCGTTGGCCCGCGTCGGGGTGAACAGCCGGTCGCCGTCGAGAACAGCCAGGATGGGTGCCTGCGCGCGATCCTCTGCCCGGTCGTGCTCGGCCTGGATGGCGACGCCGAGGCAGGCATCGCCATCGGCCGGCGCATGGCTCCATGCGATATGGCGCAGGCTGAGGCGGGGATCAGGTGGCCTTCGCCATCGAGCAGCAGCTGATGCGGGTCGATGCCGTGGGTATCCCAGTCGTCGATCTTCTTCAGTGTCTGCAGGTCGCGCACGCCGATGCGCCCGCGCCCGGTGGCGTGGTCGGTCTCCGTCGTCAGCAGCAGCCTGTCACGCACGACGATGGCGTGGCCGCAGAAGCGCAGCAGCGATGAATCGTCCTGCGCGATCTGCTGCACGACCTTTCCCTGGTTGTCGCAGCGCATCAGCCAGGTGCCGGGGCGGGCGGCCGTGACGAGCATGCC
>JAKJEY010000012.1:0-7015 GCA_022705165.1 Pseudomonadota bacterium | reverse complement strand
GCGGCACTGCGTGGCGGATTTCAAGCTTGCGGGCCTGCCAGTCGGCGTGCAGGATGCCGGCAAAGTACGGGTCATTCTTGCTGACGCCGCGCCAGGCCGCTGCGATCAGTGCCTGGCGGCTTTCGGGGGCGGCAAGCACGCGGCCCGGCAGCAGGCTGCCGGCGAGCAGCGTGCCGAGGGATAGCGAGAACTGTCGGCGCAGTGGATTCATGATGAAGTCCTTCCTTTTCAGAATTTCAGTTCGCCGGTCAGGATCGCTGCACGCCGTGTTCCCGGCACCGTGAAGCCGCCGTTGTCGTAGATCGAGTCCCAGTACAGCTTGTCGAACACGTTCTTGATGTTGAGGCGGACGGCCCAGCGGTTTTCCTCGTAGGCGACCATGGCGTCCCAGCGCTGATAGGCTTCTGCCGTGTTGGGTGTGAATTGGCCATTCACGAAGGCGCCGCTGACGGCCTGTTGCGGCTGGTAGCCGAAGCGCTTGCCCTTGGCCTCGACGCCGCCGCCGATCTTCCAGTTGCCGGTCAGTTTGTAGGTGGACCACAGGTTGAAGGTGTAGACCGGCGCATTGCGGGCGCGCTCGCCTTCTATGCGCGGGTCTGCATAGGTCAATGCACCAGTCGTTGCATTGACATTGACAGCCCGCTTGATGATCTTCGCATCCATCAGCGCGAGGCCCGAGAAGACTTCCCAGCGGTCACTCAGTCGCCCGGCAAGCTCGACTTCGAAGCCGTCGGTACGGCGCTTCCTGCTCAGGGTCTGAGCGGTCGATTCGAGGTCCGTGCTGCGTTCCCAATCCTTGTTGGCGCGATAGAGCGCGGTACGCAACGCGAGATCACCGCCCGCCAGAAGCCATTTCGCACCGATTTCGGCCACCTGGCTGCGCTCGGCAGGCAAGGGCGCGACGGTCAGCTGGTAAAGGTCTGCCGTCGGGCTGAAGGAATCGCTCCATGCGACGTAGTAGTGGGCCTCTTCCTCCGGTTGCCAGGAGAGCGCCGTGCGCGTGCTCCACTCGCCGTACTTGAGGCTGGGCGAGGTCGTGCTGGAGTACTTTGCATCCATCTCGTCACGACGAACGCCGAGGGTTGCTTTCCAGTGTGGAATGAACTCGACGGTGTCCTGTACGTAGAGTGCGTAAGAGTCGCTGGTGAAGCTTGATGCCGCTCCCGTTGCCTCCTTGTAGGGCAGGTAGAGCGGCGGGTTGGCATTGGTTGTGCCGCCAAAGTTGCGCAGACCGTGGCGGTAATTGTCTTCGTTCAGGTATTCCATGCCGGCGAGGAATTCGTGACCCATGGTGCCCGTCTTGAAGCGGGTCGAGTAGTCGGACTGCAGGGTGACGGTCTCGTAATCCATCGAGCGGGTCTTCGCGCTGCCGCTTACGGCATTTGCGCTGGGGGCGGCCGTAGCGCTCGGCGCCTGCGCCCAGTAGCTGCGCTTGTAGTCCGCGAAGCGGAGTTGCGTGCGTAGCATCGAGTCGGGGTCGAAATGGTATTCGTTGACCAGCGTCGTGATCGTCGTGTCGCTGTTGTCAAAGGTCTTGTCGGTGCCCCAGTACGATTTGGATGGAAAGCGTTCGCTCGGGCGTCGCGTCGCATTGTCGAAAGAAATGCCGTAGTCCGGCATGTCGCGGGTCTTCAGGTAATAGTGGTTGAGCCAGAAGCGGTTGTTCGAATCCTGGTTGAGCGCGAGGCTGATAGCTGCCCCCTGGCGATGCACTTCCGGCTGGTCGCCGTTCGCGGTGTTCTCGCGCCAGCTGCCCTCGTCGCGGTTCATCAGGTTCACGCGCAGGCCGATGTCGGCGTTGAAACGCTTGTTCAGGTCGGCCGTCACCTCTCGGTAGCCGTCGGTGCCGATGCTGCCGGTGAGCTTGTATTTGTCGGTCTGCAACGGGGTCTTGCTGACCTGGTTGATGACGCCACCGGCCTGGCCGCGACCGAAGAGCATCGCGCCGGCACCGCGCAGCACGTCGATCTGCTCGTAGTTGAAGGTCTCGCGGTTGTACTGGGCCGTGTCACGGATGCCGTCGAGGTAGATGTCGCCGAAGGTGTAGAAGCCACGCAGGTTCATGTTGTCGCCCGAGCGGCCGCCCTCGGCGGCATTGAAGCTGATGCCGGAGACGTTGCGCATCGCCTCGCGCAGCGAACCGACCTGCTGTTCTTCCATCAGCGCGCTGGTCACCGTGGTGATGGCCTGCGGAATGTTGTGCGGATCCTGTTCCACCTTGCCGACACGCGTTCGCGTGGCGAGATAGCCATCGGGCTGGCGTTCGGCGGTGTCGGTAACGATGACCGGTGCCATCGTCTGTTCGTTGCCTGACTGTGCGCCTGCCCCGAAGGAAAGCGTCAGCAGGGCGGCCAGTGGCAGCAGGCGGGGAGGTGAAATCAGGCGTTCGCAGGAACGCGGGCGGGCGGTCTGGCGCGATGCGTCAGCAGGCATACAAATCTCCGTTCGAGTTTTGTGGCTGGCTGGCGCATGGCTGGCTGGCTGATTGGGGTCAGTGGGGGGAAGGGATTCAGGCAATCGCCGGGCGCAGACGCGCCCGCAGGCTGATCGCGACATACCAGGCCAGCGGCACGATGAGCAGCAGGCTGGTGATCAGGCTGCCGTATTCGCCTTCCGGCGCATACGGTTCGGTGGCGAGGTGCCAGTATTCGTTGTCGATCGGCAGCAGGCCGGTCTCGGTGAATTCGTGGAAGGCGTAGAAGAGCAGCTGTACGGCGAAGAGCAGCAGAAAGACGGAGGTCGTCTGGAAGAATTTCGCCAGATCGAGGCGCGTACCGAAGCGTGCACCGGCCCAGGCGATGAGGGCTGCAAGCGCGAGGCCGAGGGTGGCGCCGAAGATCATGTCCCAGGCGCCACCGAGGGTGGCGAGCGAAGAGAGCATCAGGGCCGTTTCCATGCCTTCGCGGGTGATCATCAGTACGACGAAGGCGAACACGCCTACCCAGGCGGCGGTGCCGGTTTTCGCTGCCGAGGCTTCCAGCCGGGCATGGATGCGCTGTTTCAGGAAGCGGGCAGCCTTGAGCATGTAGATCACCATCGAGATCACCAGCACGGCCGCCACGAGCGCCAGCGAGCCTTCCCAGAACGGCTGGCTCTCGGCCTGGCCGAGCGCCCAGCCGGCGGTGAAGCAGGTGAGTGCCGAGACGCCGATGCCCCAGTGTGCCGCGGAAACCAGCGCGGCACGCCCGGTCTGGCGCAGATAGGCGAGGGTGATGCCGACGATCAGGAAGGCTTCGAGACCTTCACGCAGGGCGATGACCAGCGATTGCAGCATGGCGAATTCCCTATATACAAATGAGAATGGTTCGCATTGTACGGAAACTGCGCTACGGAAGCAAGCCCCGCAGGCATGCTGGAATGTCGCCAGCGTTCAGCCCAGAGGTCTATTCCCATTCATCCACAACCACCGGGTGGGTGAGGACAGGCCCTAGCGCTTGCCGAACATTCCGGCGAGGCGGCCAAGAACGCCCCTTCGGCGCCGCGTCTTGCGGCGGGGAAGATCGAGGATCGCGAGGCGCGTCTGTGCGTCATCCGGGCTGGCCTCGATCGAGAAGTGCTGCTGGCGGGCCAGGGCCAGCATCGCGCGGTTGTCGAGCAAGACATGGCCGAGCATGCGGCGCAGGCCGCGCGCTTCTGCCTCATCGATCAGTGCCCGCAGCAGGCGGCGACCGATGCCCTGGCCCTGCCAGGCGTCGCCGATGGTCAAGGCGAACTCGCAGGTGTCGGCTGTCTCAGGCGTATCGCCGATAACGAATCGCCCGCCGGCAACGGGAATCTCCTCGCCGTTTTCCTGCCGCAGGACCAGCAGCGTGCACTGCCGTTCGCGCGGTGTCTCGGTGAGATCACGAACGAAGGCGTCGCTGATCGTGTTGATCGGGGCAAGAAACCGTTGCCGCCGCGCTTCCGGGGAAAGCCGGCCGAGGGCAAGGCGCAGGCGCTCGGTATCGTCCGGGCGGACGTGGCGCATATGCAGCGGCGTGCCATTGGCGGCATGCCAGTGGGTGAGGGGTCTGTGGTGACTCATGTTTTCCGGAGGTCGAATTTCCTGTCGTTCGCCAGTCTACGCCAGCGGTGTTGCCGATCAAACCTTGCCCCCATGCCGTCGGGCAGCGACCCGATGTCGGCTGTGGACCGCCTGTTCGATGAGAACGGTTCGCATTTGCTTGACAATTCATTTCGGGTTGTTGAGAATGGTTCGCAACAAAAGAAATCTCTCGATCGCCAGCCATTCCTTCGGGATAGCCAGCCAGCAACCTGTCGTACCGGAGGTCACCATGACGACACTGCCTGCCACGGCAATGGCTCCCCGCGCCGCCGCCAACCTTTTTCGCCGCACTGTGGCACCCCTGGCCGGAATTGAACTGTCCGTAGCTGCCGCAGCGATCGTGCTCTGGATCGCCCTCGC
Organism: Pseudomonadota bacterium; assembly: GCA_022705165.1. GTDB lineage: Bacteria > Pseudomonadota > Gammaproteobacteria > Burkholderiales > Rhodocyclaceae > Proximibacter. Next base: position 2,610 of record JAKJEY010000012.1, on the reverse strand, counting down.
GGCACATTGAGGATGCACGAGATGCCAACGAACAATCTCTGGGCGGGCGCGCTCAGCCAGTTGCTGATCCATCAGGAGAGCGGCTGCCCGCATTCGGCGCGGCACGCGATCCGGCTACTCGATCAGCTGTGTGATTTCGACGACCTCGATGCCGATGTACGGCTGCTGTGCGAGCGCGCCAGCGTCCGCCTCGGTCAGTCACTTGGCCGGCGTTCGAAAAACGGGCAGGGGCACGATCATGCTGGCGCCGCTTGAAGACCGCAGCGTACTGACCGTGCGCGGCTGCGACGAGGTCTGTGCGGTGGAGAAGGAGCTGCACGAACTGCGGCGGGCCCTGCGTGCCAGCCGCCTGCGCCTTCGGCACAGTGCCTTGTCGGGGGCGCGGCAGGTGATGGCGCTGAACGCCGAGATCGTTCGCCTGCAGCAATGCTGCGAACGGCAGGCGCAGCAGATCGAGCGCTATGCGACGGGGGCGGTCATCGTCGATCTCGGCCGCAAGCTGATGGCACTTTCCGAAGCGAATGCGCGCCTGATCGACGATTCACGGCGGGCGGCGGTACTCGAGAAGGTGCTTGGCCTGAGCGAGGCGGAGCGGCAGCGCCTGGCGCGCGAACGCGACGGGATGGCCCGCGAGCTGGCGCGCTGTCGCCATGACGTCCTGCTCGGGATCACAGGGTGCGGCGGTGGTGACCCTGTGGAGCTCGTCATTTAACGTCGCCGCCGCCGACATCGTCGCCTGCCAGGTCGGCTGCATCAGCCACAATGCTGGCTGGTGCGTGAAGGCGCACTGCAAGCGCTGCGTGTTCGTGACGAGTGCCGGCGTCGTGAGTTTCGGGAGGGCGGTCGATGACGTTGTCGATTAACTGGCTTCCGAGCCGCCGTGCGTCAAACGTACATCAAACGCTTCAAAATATAGCTTTCAACTATCGAAGATATTTCAATAATTTATTTTAATTATTAAATGCAGTTGACTAGACTGGATTCACGAACCGGCAATAGCGCCGTCGTCGAATGCGAGGTCACCATGAAGATCAATGCCAGCCTGCCGTATGGTCTGTGGATAGAACTGCTCTCACTGGCCGCCGAGACCCACTGACGTGTGGCGCGAATTCATCGTTTGGGGAATCGAGAGTTTCGCACGACGCTCGTCAAGCATGCTTTGCCGCTGATTTCTCAATCCCACTCAGGAGAACACAAATGACTACGAACGGAAATGGCACGAACAACAGCGGGCGCTGCCCGGTAATGCACGGCGGCGCAACCTCCGCCGAGACGATGCGCCAGTGGTGGCCGAAGACGCTGAACCTCGACATCCTGCACCAGCACGACCGCAAGACGAACCCGCTGGGTGCGGACTTCGACTACCGCGAGGAACTGAAGAAGCTCGACGTCGCAGCGCTGAAGCAGGACCTCAAGGCGCTGATGACCGACAGCCAGCCCTGGTGGCCGGCCGACTGGGGCCACTACGGCGGCCTCATGATCCGCATGGCCTGGCACTCGGCCGGCACCTACCGCATTGCCGATGGCCGCGGCGGTGGCGGCACCGGTAACCAGCGCTTCGCGCCGCTCAACTCGTGGCCGGACAACGCCAACCTCGACAAGGCGCGCCGCCTGCTCTGGCCGATCAAGAAGAAGTACGGCAACAGGATCTCGTGGGCCGACCTGATGATCCTCGCCGGCAACATGGCCTACGAGTCGATGGGCTTCAAGACCTTCGGCTTCGCCTTCGGTCGCGAGGACATCTGGCATCCGGAAAAGGACATCTACTGGGGCGCCGAGAAGGAATGGCTGGCGCCAACCGGCAGCGAAGGCAACCGCTGGTCCGGCGAACGCGAGCTGGAGAATCCGCTGGGGGCGGTGATGATGGGCCTGATCTACGTGAATCCGGAAGGCGTCGACGGCAAGCCGGACCCGCTGAAAACGGCGCGCGACATGCGCACCACCTTTGCCCGCATGGCGATGAACGACGAGGAAACTGTGGCGCTGACCGCCGGCGGCCACACTGTCGGCAAGGCGCACGGCAACGGTAGCGCCGCGAACCTCGGCCCGGCCCCCGAAGGGGCCGATATCGCCGAGCAGGGCATGGGCTGGAACAACCACACGACGCGCGGCATCGGTCGCGATACCGTGACCAGCGGGCTGGAGGGCGCGTGGACGACGCATCCTACGAAGTGGAATACCGGCCGCGGCGGTTACTTCGACCTGTTGCTTCGCTACGACTGGTGGCTACAGAAGTCGCCGGCCGGCGCGCACCAGTGGGAGCCGGTGAACATCGCCGAAGCCGACATGCCGGTCGATGCGGAAGATCCTTCGAAACGCCAGAAGCCGATCATGACCGACGCCGACATGGCGCTGAAGGTCGATCCCGAGTACCGCAGGATATCCGAGCGCTTCCGCAATGATCCGGCAGCCTTCGAAGACGCTTTCGCCCGTGCCTGGTTCAAGCTCACGCACCGCGATATGGGCCCGAAAGCGCGCTACTTTGGGCCGGACGTGCCGCAGGAAGACCTCATCTGGCAGGACCCGGTACCTGCCGGCCGCAAGGATTACGACGTCGCCGCGGTGAAGGCGAAGATTGCTGCCGCCGGTCTGGGCATTGCCGAGATGGTA
>JAKJEY010000129.1 GCA_022705165.1 Pseudomonadota bacterium | reverse complement strand
TCGAAGCGGAGATCGCTGCCGCCGAAGAGCGCTGGCTGGAAATCCAGATGGAATTAGAGGAACTGGCTGATCCGCAATGATAAAATCGTCGTTTTTCGCGTTCAGCCCAGTCGCTGCCGCGGCATACCAATAACGCAGGGAGAATTCCGGTGAGAATCGTTTGCCTTGACCTCGAGGGTGTCCTCGTTCCCGAAATCTGGATCGAGTTTGCCGAGCGCACGAAGATTCCCGAGTTGCGCCGCACCACCCGCGACGAGCCGGACTACGACGTGCTGATGAAGTACCGCCTCGACATCCTGCGCCAGCACAAGCTGGGCCTGCCGGACATCCAGAAGGTCATCGCCGAGATGGGCCCGATGGCTGGCGCCCGCGCCTTCCTCGACCAGCTGCGCGAGGATTACCAGGTCGTCATCCTCTCCGACACCTTCTATGAATTCGCCCACCCGCTGATGCGCCAGCTCGGCTGGCCGACGCTGTTCTGCCATTCGCTGGAAGCCGACGCCTCCGGCATGCTGGTCAATTACCACCTGCGCATGCCCAACCAGAAGCAGGAAGCGGTGAAGCGCTTCAAGGAGCTCAAGTTCAAGATCGTCGCTGCGGGCGATTCGTACAACGACACGGCGATGCTCGGCGAAGCGCACGGCGGCATCCTCTTCCACCCGCCCGAGAACGTCATCCGCGAGTTCCCGCAGTATCCGGTGGTGCGCGACTACGATGCGCTGCGCGCCGAGATCGACAAGGCTTTCGCGAAAGCCGGCTGACCGCTCCCCCATGCACCGCGAACGCTTCTACACGCTGACCGCCTCCTGCCCGGACCAGGTCGGCATCATCGCCAAAGTCTCCGGCTTCATCGCCGAGAACGGCGGCTGGATCCTCGAGTCGAGCTATCACGCCGACGACCTGACCGGCCGCTACTTCATGCGCATGGAGATCAAGGCAGCTTCGCTGCCCTTCCTCCTCGCCGAGTTCCGCGAACGTTTCCGCGTCGCCGTCGGCGAGCCGCTGCAGATGGAATGGCGCATCAGCGACTCGGCGGTGAAGAAGCGTCTCGTCGTGCTGGTGTCGAAGCAGGAACACTGCCTCTACGACCTGCTGGCGCGCTGGCAGGCGAAGGAACTCGACATCGAGATTCCGTGCGTCATCTCCAACCACGACACCTTCCGCGGCTTCGTCGAGTGGCACGGCATCCCGTTCCACCATGTACCGGTGCTGCCCGAGAACAAGCAGGCCGCCTACGCCGAAGTGCAGCGCATCTTCGAGGACGTGCGCGGCGACTGCATGGTGCTCGCCCGCTACATGCAGGTGCTGTCATCGGACCTGTGTGCCAAGTATCCGGGCCGCATCATCAACATCCACCACTCCTTCCTGCCCAGCTTCGTCGGTGCCAAGCCCTACCACCAGGCCTACGAGCGCGGCGTCAAGCTGATCGGCGCCACCTGCCACTACGTCACCGAGGAACTCGACCAGGGGCCGATCATCGAGCAGGACGTGATCCGCATCGATCACTCGGATTCGATCGAGGACATGGTCCGCTACGGCAAGGACATCGAGAAGACGGTGCTGGCGCGCGGCCTGCGCTACCATCTCGAGGACCGTGTCCTCGTGCACGGCAACAAGACCGTCGTCTTCCGCTAACCGGCGCCGGGGTACCGGACCTGCGCCACACGACAAAGGAGGCCGCATGCTGATCGATCGTCACCAGTCGCTGCTGCTGATCGTCGACGTCCAGGAAAAACTGGCGCCGGCGATCCACGAAGGTGCTGCCGCCATCGCCAACAACCGGCGCCTGCTGGCTGCTGCCGATCACCTCGACGTGCCCATCGTCGTTTCCGAGCAATACGTGCGCGGCCTCGGCCCGACGGTGCAGGACCTGCAGCCGTTGCCGCCCCGCGCACAACGCTTCGAGAAGATGCATTTCTCCTGTGCGCGCGAACCCGGCTTTCTCGACCTGCTGGCCGCCAGCGGCCGCCGGCAGATCATCGTCACCGGCATGGAAACGCATGTCTGCGTACTGCAGACGGTGCTCGGGCTGCTCGAGGCCGGCTACGCCGTCTGCCTGGTCGAGGATGCCGCCTCCTCACGCACGCCTGCCAATCGTGCCGCCGCCATCGCACGCATGCGCGAAGCCGGTGCCGGCATCGTCACCACCGAGATGGTCCTTTTCGAGTGGCTGGAACGCGCCGGAACCGACGAGTTCCGTACCCTGCTGCCGCTGATCAAATAGCGGGGCTGCGCGGCAGCGTTATTCCTTGCGCTATTTCGCCCCGCCGCGTCCCGAAATCCCGGGGATGTCCTTCCCGGATTGTTCGGAGAGCATATGCGCTCCGCCGAAACCGTCCGCTACGAATTTGATGGGGACGGCTGCCGTACGCTCGCAGCCGGTATAGGTCCACTCCTCTTCCCATTGCCCGGCCATCAGGTAGGCCTTTTCGTACCCGGGAATACGGCTGGGCAGGTACACCGCTCCGGAGACCGGCTTCGATATCCGGGTGCCGACCAGTTTCGCCATCGGCGTCTTTTCGTCGCGCGACTCCCGGACACCGCAGGTTTTGATCGTCCCGGCCACCGTCTGCATCATCTGGGTGTCGATGAACAGCTGCGGGCTGGTATAGCTGTCCCCCAGCGAATCCATGTGACGCGCAACCTTCACATAGTTCTGTAACGCGGCCGGGGCCGAGGCACCGAGTTTCTCGGCAAGGCCCAGCATGCGCTTCCGGTTGCCGTCACCGGTCGTCGCTGCCGCCTTCAGTGCCAGCATGTAGACGGCCATCTGAAAGCCCTTGTCCGCCGACCAGTACAGCGCATCCTGTGCCTCGGTGTCGATCATCCGTTCCGACAGCGGTCGCTTCGCCAGCTGAAAGTAGCGGGCATCGTCCGGCTTGCCGTTCGCGTTCATGTAGCTCAGGTATTCGTTGGTCAGCAGCACGGAAAGAAAGAAGGTGCCTTCCGGATCGCCAAGACTCGCTGCCTTGCGGGCGTAGCCGATCGCCTTGTCGCGATCCTTCGCCACGCCTGCGCCACGCGAGTAGGCCTGTGCCAGCTTCGAATACGCCCCGACAACGCCACCCCGTGCAGCCTTCTCGAAGTGAGCGACCGCCTGCTCCGCATCGACTGCGCCCCCCTGGCCTGCCTGAACCATGACCCCGAGCAGCAGACTGGCACGCGCATCACCGGCCTCTGCGGCACTGGCCGCCTCCGCCCGTGCCGTGGTGTAGTCGCGTGCCTGATAGGATTTCAGCGCCTCGTCAAACCCTGCCCAGGCCAGCAGCGGGAGAATTGTCGAGACCAGGCCGCATAGAATCCGGAGCGCATCCTTCATTGTTTTCATCCCTGAGTTAAGGCGGGCGATTATAGCCCTGAAAATGCCGATCGCATGCCTCGGCACGCAGGGCAGGAATGGTCACTGCATTCCGGAAACGAAAAAGGCCGGTCCCTGAAACGGGGCCGGCCTTCAATCCTTCAGCGACGGATCAGCGATGGCGACGACGCATGCGCAGGGCAAGCAGCCCCATCCCCGCCAGCATCAGCGCATAGGTTTCCGGTTCCGGCACCGCAAGCACGTTGAACGCCGCATCGGCGATCAGGCGATGGCCGGCCGCGGTCGGATGAATACCATCCCAGAACAGATAACTGTCCGGATTGCTGCAGACGGCCGCACCGTTGAAACATGCGTCGGTCACATTGCCGAGGCCGGCTGCGACCGGATTGGCGACGATGCTGCTGAGCAGGGCGAAGGTATCGAGCGTCCGGATGTTGCTGCCGACGAGCGCCCCCTGCAGCGACCCGATCGTGCCGTTGAAATAGGTGTTGAAGACCATCGACCCCGCCGTCGCGGCGGCCGTCGTGCCATTGGCCTGCGCCTCCGGGGTCAGCCCGAGGTTGGGCAGGTTCATCACCAGGAAATTGCGCGCCCCTTCCTGATAGAGCCCCTGGATCGCACCACTGATCCCGCCGAGTGCCGAAGCGACGCCCGCAGCCCCCGGATTCGCCCGCAGGTCGTTGCCGCCGGCCCAGAGCACGTAAAGGGCATGCGAATCGGCCTGGCCGGGCAGGGCGCGGAACATCGAGACCTGATCGCCGAGCGAGGGGATGGCCATCGCGGAACCGCCGGCAGTAGCGCCGCCGAACGCATAGTTGGTACCGCCGAGCAGAGAAGGGCCGGCTGCAAAACCATAGCGGGCCCCGAGGTTTTCGGCATAGGTCGGGCCGTTCGAGAAGCGGCCGTTGAAGTAGGGCGAGGGCGGCATGCTGCCGCTGGTTGTGGCGTAGATGTTGCCGCTGTCCGAGAGGCTGTCGCCGAAAACGTAGAAGCCGCTGTACGGCGACGCTGCCGCAACATTCGCCGCCAGCAGCCCGATGGCTACGGCGACGGTCGAAAACAGCCTGCTGGCCGGGGTACGCATCATGTTGTCTCCTTTGGTGTCCGGATATGTAGTTCGAATATTTATGTACCGCGGACGAACCTTATGCCCAGGCTGCGGGAAACGTCAAGCGCGCTTCACCCGCCTGGCATGCAGCGCGATCAGGGAAAGCCGCGCCGAAGGACAGTGATCGGCATCCCGGAAACGACATACTCCGTCGCCTCGTAGCCCGGCGGCTTCCCGGCCGCCACCCAGGCCCGCTCGCTGACGAGGATCTCGCCGCGCGCGGCGAGGTCTTCACCCAGCCTGGAAGCGATGTTCACCGCATCGCCGAAGAAATCCGTTTCTCGGATCAGCAGGATGTCGCCGACGTCGATTCCGATGCTCGCCCCGACGCTGCGTCCGTCGGCCGTTTCGAGACCCTGCCCGGCCAGCTGGCGCTGGATTGCCTCCGCGGCCGCGAGTGCCTGCGCCGCCTCGGGGAAGACTGCGAACACATTGTCCGCATCGTGCTTCACGATCTCGCCGCCGGCTTCGACGATCGGCGCGCGGGCCAGCACCTGCATGCGCCGGATCAGCGCCAGATGCGGCAGGATGCCGGTACGCCGGACCGAGATCGAGAAATCGGTCATGTCTAGCACCAGCGCCGTCCGCGTCACCTGGAAAGTCTTCCGGATCAGCGCCTCGATCGCCGGGCGTTCCGCCGGCGCCGCCGCATTCAGGGTGTCGAGCAGGTGATCGAAGGTTTTCACGGGCGCCTCTAGTCGCGCCGCTTGCGCTGTGCGCGCTTGACGATCCAGCGGCACAGGCGACGCGCCCAGGGCGTCAGTCGCTGCAGGCCGAGGTACTGCAACAGGAAGTAGAGGCGGTCGCTGCGGCTCCAGTAATCCGAATGCCGCGTCAGGGTCGCCAGGTCGTACACCGTACGGACGGCAGCAATCAGCGTCGTGCGCGACTTTTCGAGATCGATCACCGCGACCTCGGGTTCGGCGCCGCTATCCCAGCGCACGAACAGATGCTTGGGGTACAGCGAACGGTGCATCACGCGGGCATCGTGCAGCTGGCGTACAAGCGCCGCGACCTTGCGCAGCAGCAGGCGCTTCCGCGCAAGCGGCGGGCAGCCATCGGCGAACAGCTCGCGCATGACGACATCGAGCGGGCGATAGCCGGCAAGTTCCTGCGTCATCAGGATGCCGCGCGGCTTGCCGTCGGCGACGGCGCTGCCGAAGAACAGCGGCCGCGGCGCCGGCACGTCGTGCGCCTCGACGTAGCGCAGCATGCGGAATTCGCAGGCGAAGCTCGGTTCGCCGGCAATGGGGTGACGCCAGGTACGGCGTTGATGGTTTTCCTGTCGCTTCAGGAACACGCCGAGTTCACCGCCCTCGGGCAAGGGCAGGGCGATGCGGCAGACGCCGCTCCAGCCGCCACGGCGGGCATTCGGTTCCTCGAACCACGCCGCCTTGAAAACCCAGGCGTCGTCGAAGCTGCCGAGATGATTGGCCTCGAGCAGCGGACGGCGCTCGGGCGAAATGAACAATGCCAAGGAAATCCCCTTACACGGCGCCCGTTGCGGCGCCGATTCCTGAAACGAAGTCGAATTATCCCGGAAACCCACCTTGCTTGCACCCGATGCGGCCCTCGGGCGGGCCGCCGGCACGAAGCAGCGAAGCCGGGCACGGACCTGCCCGGAGCGGGACGCGCTCAAGCGGGGTTTACGGAAGACAGCCACCACAAAAAAATCGGGCGCCCGAAGGCGCCCGCAAGGGAGTCATGCTGCGAGGAGGTAATCAGTGGTGGTAGGCCGATTCGCCGTGGGAGGTGATGTCCAGACCCTCGCGTTCCTCTTCTTCCGGGACGCGCAGACCGAGGACCACATCGACCAGCTTGAAGGCGACCAGCGAGACGATGCCCGACCACAGGATGACGGTCCCGACACCCCACAGCTGGCTGATCACCTGCGCGGTCATGTCGTAGTCGCCGACCTTGTTGGCCACGTAGTCGTAGACCCCCGTGCCGCCGAGCGACGGCGCCGCGAAGACGCCGGTCAGGATGGCACCGAGGATGCCGCCGACGCCATGGACGCCGAACACGTCGAGC
>JAKJEY010000128.1 GCA_022705165.1 Pseudomonadota bacterium | reverse complement strand
CACTTACATGCAGGCCAATCCCGAAGTGACGGTTAACCTCGATCTTTCTGACCGCATCGTCGATATCGTCAACGAAGGCATCGACTGCGCCGTGCGTATCGGCGAACTGGCGGACTCGTCGCTGGTGAGCGTGCGTCTGGGCGAAATGCGGCGCATGGTGGTGGCGAGCCCGGCCTATCTGGTCGAGCATGGCGTGCCGAAGGCGCCGGCCGACCTGATCCGGCACAATTGTCTTTCGCTCGGGCAGCAGCGGGGGTGGATCTTCCGCGACCCTGCGAGTGGCGTGATCGAAACCCGCAAGGTGAGTGGTCGCTTCGAGTGCAACGATGGCGCCGTGCTGCACGAATGGGCGCTGGCTGGGCGGGGGCTGGCCTGGCGTTCGCTATGGGAGGTCGGCCAGCATCTCAAGGAAGGGACGCTGGTGTCCGTGCTCGATGCCTGGCAGGCGGTGCCCATCGGCATCTACGCGGTATTTCCGCAGCGCCGGCATCTGCCGCTGCGTGTACGATTGTTCATCGATCTGCTCAAGGAAACCTACGGGCGGCCGGAATATTGGGAACTGACATGATCCGGGGTGTCGAACGGGAGAAGGAGTGAACATGGAAAACCATCGTTTGCACTGGCGGCTGCCGCAATGGGTGGCCTTCCTGCGCGACAAGGACATTCCGATCATGCCCCGCTCGAAGGCGCAGATCGAGGTGCTCGATGCGGACGCCGTGTCGCCGAAGGAACTGGCGCAGATCGTCATGCAGGACCCGTTCCTGGCGCTGCGCCTGCTGCGGCGTGCCGAAAAGCATCGCAGCCAGACGCTGGGGCACGATACGACGACGATTCTCGGTGCCGTGCAGCAGGTCGGGGTGCGCGGCATGCGTTATGCGGCCGCCGACAGCCCGCTCTGCGACGATGCCAACCTTGGCCTGCAGGGCTGCGAGGAGCGGGCCGTGCTGTCGGCATCGATCGCGCTGCACTGGGCGGCGCATCGTGCCGACATTTCTCCGGAGGAGGTGGCGCTTGCCGCCCTGCTCGGTGAAATGGGCGAGCTGATGCTGTGGGCGTTCTTCCCGGAACTGCCGCAACGTACGCTCGAAGAGCTGAAGAGTGGTCGTGCCGCGCGCAACGTGCAGGCGCAGCAGCAGGTTGCGGGTTTTTCATTCAAGCAACTGTCGGTCAGCCTGATCGAGACATGGGCGCTGCCGCCGCTGATCATGCAACTGGTGAAAGGGGCCGATACGCCGCGCGCCAATATCGCCCGCATCGCTTCCGACGCGGCCCGCCACCTGCAGGCCAATCCGCGGAATCCGGCACTGCCGTCGGACGTGGTCGCGGTGCGCGCTTTCCTGCCGCAGGTGTCGTGGGAGGCGCTGCTGGCGACCCTGCCGATCGACGAGGACTATCGCGAAGCCGTATTCGCGATAGTTACCGGCAGCGGTGAGGACGTGCCGGACGATTACTGATTCGCCGCAGAAAACAAAAGGCCGCCCGGGGGCGGCCTTTTCGCTGAAGCGCGAACTGCTTAGTGGAACTGCTCTTCTTCGGTCGAGCCGGTGAGGGCCTTGACCGACGACGTGCCGCCCTGGATGACGGTGGTGACGTCGTCGAAGTAGCCGGTACCGACTTCCTGCTGGTGCGAGACGAAGGTATAGCCCTGTTCGCGAGCGGCGAATTCCGGCTCCTGGACCATTTCAACGTAGTGCTTCATGCCTTCGCCGGCCGCGTAGGCATTGGCGAACTTGAAGGTGTTGTACCAGTTGATGTGGATGCCTGCCAGCGTGATGAACTGGTACTTGTAGCCCAGCGCCGACAGTTCTTCCTGGAAGGATGCGATCTGCGAGTCGTTGAGGTTCTTCTTCCAGTTGAACGACGGCGAGCAGTTGTACGACAGCAGCTTGCCCGGGTTGGCGGCGAGCACGGCCTGCGCGAATTCGCGGGCGAAGCCGATATCCGGCACGCCGGTTTCGCACCAGACGAGGTCAGCGTACGGAGCGTAGGAGACGCCGCGCGAGATGGCCTGCTCGAGGCCGTTCTTGACGCGGTAGAAGCCTTCCTGGGTGCGCTCGCCGGTGCAGAACGGCTTGTCGTTGGCGTCGTGGTCCGAGGTCAGCAGGTTGGCGGCTTCGGCATCGGTACGGGCCAGGATCAGGGTCGGCACGCCCATGACGTCGGAGGCGAAACGGGCCGAGATCAGCTTCTCGATGGCTTCCTGGGTCGGGACGAGCACCTTGCCACCCATGTGGCCGCACTTCTTGGCGGCAGCCAGCTGGTCTTCGAAGTGCACGCCGGCAGCGCCGGAGGCGATCATGTTCTTCATCAGTTCGAAGGCGTTCAGCACGCCGCCGAAGCCGGCTTCCGCGTCGGCGACGATCGGCAGGAAGTAGTCGATGAATTCCTTGTCGCCTTCGTTAACGCCGCGCGACCACTGGATTTCATCGGCGCGCTTGAAGGTGTTGTTGATGCGGCGAACCATCGTCGGGACGGAGTCGTAGGCGTACAGCGACTGGTCCGGGTACATGGTTTCCGAGGTGTTGCCGTCGGCGGCGACCTGCCAGCCCGACAGATAGACGGCTTCGAGGCCAGCCTTGGCCTGCTGCATCGCCTGGCCGGCGGTGATCGCGCCGAAGGCGTTCACGTAGCCCTTCTTGGCGCCGCCGTTGACCTTGGCCCACAGCTTGTTGGCGCCGTTCTTGGCCAGCGTGTATTCGATCTGCTGGTGACCCTGCAGGCGAACGACGTCCGCGGCGGAGTAGTTGCGCTTGACACCCTTCCAGCGGGGGTTGGTGGCCCAGTCTTTTTCCAGGGCGGCGATGCGTTGTTCGCGAGTGCTCATGGTCTGTCCTCAATATGGGTTGGAAAATCGGAGCTTCCGGTGCGGCCCTGCGACCGCGTTCGTTCCTTCAGCCGATGGGAGGAGTATAGAGAGGAACGGGTGTTAAGACAAGTGTCTTATATAAGACATAAGATCTTTATTTGTGCTTTGCCTATCAATGGCTTGGCGTTTGCGTTTTGTATCGCGAAACGTTTGCCGTGGGGTGAAACGTTTCCCGGTGCATGTCCGCATCAAATTGTGTCCTGATTGTTCCGCCTCAATTTCCTGAACAGGCGGTCGTTGTTACAATCAGGCAGAAACGATGACGACAGTCGCCCGTTTCGGATCATGGGGCGACACCTAACTACATTATGGCGGGAGGGGATATGAGCGGCTTCTGGGCGTTTTACGACTGGTTTGAACGCACCTGCTGGGGCAGCCTGTCGCGCAAGCTGTCGAGCTTCCTGATGCTGTTCTTCATCGATGTCGCCTACCTCGGCATCTACATGAGCCAGAAGGGGGCTGTCCGGGAGTCGCTCACGAAGTCGGGCGCCAATGCGGAGACGATCTCCGCGGTGGACGCCGTCTTCGATCATGGGCTGCTCTTCATGCTGGTGCTGACGGCGTTCGCGCTCGCATGGAACATCGGCCAGATTCTCTATATTCGTTACCTGATCGTGCGCCCCGTACGCGTCATTACCCGCATCTTCAACGAGACCGCGCGTGGCGAGGGCGATTTTTCCTCCGATCTGCCGATCTTCGGCCATGACGAATTGCGCGATCTCGCCGAGGCGTATAACCGCTTCGCCGACAAGATGCGCCAGATCATCCAGGAAGTTCGCAAGGCCAGCGTTTCGATCGCACGCGAGGCCGTCGTCGTGCGCAAGAACGTCGGTGAAACCTCGGCCAAGGCGGCCAAGCAGGGGCAGATCACCGAATCCGTCTTCACGGCCAGCAATGAGGCAACGCAGGCGATCCAGGACGTCTCGGGTGCGACGGACATGATTGCCCATTCGACCGACAACAACCTGGCGACAGCACGCAACTCCCTCGGCGAAATGCTGGAGATCGTAACCAAGGTCCAGTCGGTCAGCGAGAAGCTCTACCGCTTCAACGATACGGTCGGCAACCTCAGCAAGCGCTCCGACAGCATCCGTCAGGTGGCGGCGCTGATCAAGGACATCGCCGATCAGACCAACCTGCTGGCGCTGAATGCCGCGATCGAGGCCGCGCGCGCCGGTGAGGCCGGCCGTGGTTTCGCGGTCGTTGCCGATGAGGTGCGCAAGCTCGCCGAACGCGTCAATGTGGCGACGACCGAGATCACCGACAACATCACCGGCATGATCACGCTGGTGCGCGAGACGCAGGACGAAAATGAGGTGATCAATGCCGACATCACGACCACCCGTGATGTCGTCGAGCGTTCCTCCGGCCAGTTCCGCCAGATGGTGGACGACTTCGAGCGGACCAGTGAGCAACTGACCCAGATTGCGGCGGCGATGGAGCAGCTGACGGCAACTAATGCGCAGGTGCACGACAACGTGACCGAGATTCATGCGCTGTCGAACGACGTCGCACAGAACATGTCGGGGTCGCAACAGTCGACCGTCGATCTGTCGCAGGCGACGGAATCGGTCCAGGAGCTGGTCTCCCGCTTCAAGATCGGCCGCGGCGCCTTCGACCACAACGTCGATGAGGGACATGTGTTCCGCGATGCTGTCCAGGCACGGATGGAGGAAATGAAGCGCCGTGGCGTCAACATCTGGGACCAGAACTACGCGCAGATCCCGGGCACGGACCCGCAGAAGTACAGCGTCAGCTACATCGCTGAATTCGAGCGCGAGATCCAGCCGATCCTGGAAGCGGAAGTGGCGAAGATGAAGGGCGGCATCTACTGCATCATCATCGACAACCGGGGATACAGCGCGTTGCACAACCTGAAGTTCTCGAAGCCGCTGACCGGTGATTACCAGACCGATTTCGTCGGCAATCGTACCCGCCGGATCTGGACCGATCCGACCGGCCAGCGTGCGGCGAAGAACACGGAACCGCTGCTGCTGCAGACCTACGCACGCGATACCGGGGAGATCCTCTCCGAGATGAACATGCCCATCGTTGTGGAAGGGCGCGTCTGGGGGAATATCCGGATCGGTATCGACAGCAAGGTGCTGCTGGAGCAATAGGGCACTTCCGGAAGACGACAACGGCGCCATTCGGCGCCGTTGTACCTTGGGGGCGGGATCGGTCAGGTCAGCGGTTTTTCCGAGACGAGCACGCCGTCCTCGTCGGCATAGAGGTACTCGCCCGGCTTGAAGGTCACGCCGCCAAAGGTGACGGCAATGTCACGATCACCAACGTTCTTCTTGATGCTCTTCTGCGGGTGCGTATCGAGTGCGCGGACGCCAATGTCGATGCCGTTGATGTCGCCCGAGTCGCGGATGCAGCCATAGACGATGACACCTTCCCAGCCGTTTTTCTGCGCCAGGATGGCGAGCTGGTCGCCAACCAGCGCGCAGCGCAGCGAGCCGCCGCCGTCGATGACCAGCACCTTGCCCTTGCCGTCTTCGCCGAAGGCGGTGCGCACCAGGGAATTGTCCTCGAACAGCTTGAGGGTGGCGATACGGCCGCTGAAGGCGTTGCGGCCACCGTAACACTTGAACATCGGGGCGACGACGCGAACGCTCGTGCCGAGGTCGGCTTCGAACTGGTCACAGAGGTCGGGGGTCTTGAAGGTCATTTTGTGGCTCCCTGAAGCGTAGGCAAAAAAACAGCCATGCCCGCTGGCATGGCCGCGTATCGTTTGGCTGGAGGTCAGACGACGGCGTCGGCCGGCTCCTCCTCGAAGACGAGCTTCACCTTCTCATCCTTGTCGATATCGACAGTCACCTTGCCGCCGCTCGCCAGCTTGCCGAACAGCAGTTCGTCGGCAAGTGCGGCGCGGATCGTGTCCTGGATCAGGCGCGCCATCGGGCGGGCGCCCATCAGGGGATCGAAGCCCTTCTTCGCGAGGTGTTCCTTGAGCGTGTCGGTGAAGATGGCGTCGACCTTCTTCTCGTGCAGCTGCATCTCGAGTTCCATGAGGAACTTGTCGACGACACGCAGGATCACGTCGTGGTCGAGTGCCTTGAAGGAGACGATGGCATCCAGCCGGTTGCGGAATTCCGGCGTGAACAGGCGCTTGATCTCGACCATTTCGTCGCCGGCCTTCTTCTCCGTCGTGAAGCCCATGGTCGTCTTCTGGATCGCTTCCTGGCCGGCGTTGGTGGTCATGATGATGACCACGTTGCGGAAGTCGGCCTTGCGCCCGTTGTTGTCGGTCAGCGTGCCGTGGTCCATGACCTGCAGCAGGATGTTGTAGACATCCGGGTGCGCCTTCTCGATCTCGTCGAGCAGCAGGATGCAGTAGGGCTTCTTGGTGACGGCCTCGGTCAGCTGGCCGCCCTGGTCGTAGCCGACGTATCCGGGCGGCGCGCCGATCAGCCGCGAGACAGCATGTCGCTCCATGTACTCCGACATGTCGAAGCGAAGCAGTTCGATGCCCATGCAGTAGGCCAGCTGCTTGGCGACCTCGGTCTTGCCGACACCGGTCGGGCCGGAGAACAGGAAGGCGCCGATCGGCTTGCCCGGGTTGCCAAGGCCGGAGCGGGCCATCTTGATGGCCTT
>JAKJEY010000127.1 GCA_022705165.1 Pseudomonadota bacterium | reverse complement strand
GAGTCCTATACATAGGGGTCGAGAACGGTCATCGTCTTCCTTCTTGTCATTCTGTAATTACAGCATTACGATGCCCCATGCCCGATCCCATCCCCCTGCACGGCACCAGCCTGCATGACGGCGTGGCCGCCCGGCTGCGCGAGCCCGGCTTCGAGTACAAGGCGACGCTCGAATCCGAGATGCGCGCGGCGCTCGCCGGCGGCGTCACCTCGCTCGCCTTCCCCCCCGACGGCCGCCCGCCGCTCGACGAACCGGGCCTCGTCGAACGCCTCGTACGCCGCACGGCCGATGCCGGTCTCGCCCGCGTGCTGCCGGTCGGCGCCCTCACCGTCGGCCTGAAAGGCGAAGCGCTGGCCGAACTCGGCAGCCTCGCCCGCGCCGGCTGCGTCGCCTTCTCGCAGGGCAGCAACAGCCCGATCGTCGATACGCAGGTGCTGCTGCGCGCCCTACAGTACGCCACCACCTTCGGCTACACGCTGCGCCTGCAGCCGCAGGACAAGTACCTCGCCCGTGACGGCGTCGCCCACGACGGCGAAGTCGCCTCGCGCCTCGGCCTGCCCGGTATCCCCGCAGCGGCAGAATCGGTCGCCATCGCCACCGCCCTGGAACTGGTGCGCAGCACCGGCGCCCGACTGCATTTCACGCGCCTCTCCAGCGCCGCCGGCGTCGCCCTGCTGCAGCGTGCCCGCGAGGAAGGTCTGCCGGTGAGCGCCGATATCGGCATCCACCACCTGCACCTCACCGACATGGACATCGGCTACTTCGACAGCGCCGCCCGCTTCAACCCCCCGCTGCGCGCACAGCGCGACCGCGAAGCACTCGCCGCGGCCGCTGCCAGCGGCCTCGCCGCGATCTGCTCGGACCACACCCCGATCGACGAGGACGGCAAGCAACTACCCTTCGGCGAAGCCGAGGCCGGCGCCACCGCGCTCGAACTGCTGCTGCCGCTGACGCTGAAATGGGCCGCCGCCGAAAAGCTGCCGCTCGCCACCGCGCTCGCCCGCATCACCTGCGACCCTGCCGCCATCCTCGGCAGCCCGGCCGGCCAGCTCGCCATCAACGCCCCCGCCGATGTCTGCGTCTTCGACCCCGAGGTGCTCTGGAAAGTCAGCGACGACACCCTCGTCAGCCAGGGCAAGAACACCCCGTTCCAGGGCTGCGGCATGCAGGGCAAGGTCACGGCCACGATCGTCGGCGGGCGGGTCGTGTTCGGCGGCTGAACAAGCGCAACCGCGCAATGAAAAACGGGCGGCTCAGGGCCGCCCGTTTTCTTTGACAACGCTGTTGTCGGGAATCCAATTGTCATTCATCATGGCTGCAATCGGCGACCAGTAGCGAACATCGCCATTAACGAGATATGAGCCATGTTTGATGCCTTCGCAGGCGTTCTCTTTGAAGCTCTTTTCTACTATCTGTTCTACTGGCCGGCTGGCTAATCTTGCACATTCTCACGATAGGGAAATATCCTCCGGCCCCACCGGCGAAGCACAATCAAGTCTTCGTCTCCGGCATTCCTATAGTGCTGCTAGCTATCTCGCTAGCCGTGTATTACGGGTGGCAATTTTGGATTTGAATTTGGGAGGCGAGAGAGTGCTTTGGCTTACTACAGTTGCGATCACGAAATACGCCGCACTGACATATCTTGCTCTGTGCATCTCGCTAGTCATGTTCTTTTACTTCCGGAATAAGAGTTGGGAGGGCGCGTTTTCCGTTTTAATTCGAGAAAACTCCAACTGTTTTGTGGGCGTATCGGAGCGACTGCGATTCATCTTGAAGACGATACGCTATGCGAGATTCACCGCTGCGGGAGGTCTTGCTGTCATGGCCACGTTGATGCTCTTGGGGCTAGGGCCTCAATGACTACATCGGGTCGGTAACCGCTTTAGCCGAACAGCTTCGCGGCAACCCCTTCTGAAGTACCGCTCACCTCCACCACCTTCCGCCGCGATGTCTGCCCACTCTTAAGCGTCACGGCGTTCTTCGCCACCCCCAACCGATCGGCAATGAATTCGAGAAGTGCGGCGTTGGCCTTGCCGTCGACCGGCGGTGCGGCGAGGCGGATCTTGAGGGCGTCGCCGTGTTCGCCGGCGACTTCCGTCTTCTTCGCGCCGGGCTGGATGTGCAGCGTCAGCGTCAGGCGCTCGCCGCTGCGCTTCAGCCAGACCGGGTCGCTCACAGCAGCAGGAGCAGCATCTGCAGGAGGACGATGGCGAGCAGCGGCGAGAGGTCGATGTTGGCGATCGGCGGCAGGAAGCGCTGGATCGGTTGCAGGATCGGGCGTGTCAGCTGCATGACCGGGTAGCCGAGCGGGGAATGCGGATTGACCCAGGACAGGACGGCCTGCAGGAAGAGCGCACCGATGAAGACCCAGATGGCGACGCGCAGGGTGCCGAGCAGGCCATGCCACAGCACGAGCAGCGCCAGCGTTCCCTGATCGACTGTTGCCGGGCTGCCGCGCAGGAGGAATACCGCGAGGACCAGTACGCACTGCAGCAGCCAGGCGGGCAGCAAGCTGGCGAGATCGAGCCCGCCGAGACCCGGCACCACGCGGCGCAGGGGCTTCACCGCCCAGTTGGTGAGCTGCACGACGAAGGTGCCGATCTGGTTGCCGAAGCTGACGCGGTTGAGCTGCATGAAGAAGCGCAACAGCAGGAGCAGCGTGAAGAAGCCGGCGATTGCGTCGACCAGGTAGATAAGCGCCTGCATGTCAGTCCTTGCCGAGCTGTTCGCCCAGCTCCCGGCCGCGCGCATCGGCAGCCTTGACGCCGGCGACGATGCCGGCCTTGACGCCGCACTCGTCCATCTTCTCCAGTGCTGCGAAGGTGGTGCCACCCTTGGAGGTGACGCGTTCGCGCAGCACGCTGGCCGGCTCCGGCGAATTGGCCGCGAGCCTGGCCGCGCCGAGCGTAGTTTCGATAGCGAGCTGGCGTGCCTGCTCGGGCGTGAAGCCGAGTTCCTCGCCCGCCTGCTGCAGCGCCTCGATGAACAGGAAGACATAGGCCGGGCCGCTGCCGGAAACGGCAGTGACGGCATCCATCTGCGCCTCCTGATCGATCCACACGGTGCTGCCGACCGCCTGCAGCACGCGCTCGGCATTGGCACGGCCGCTGGCATCGACTTCCGGCAGCGCATGCAGGCCGGTGACGCCGGCCCCGATCAGCGCCGGCGTGTTCGGCATGGTGCGCACGAGCAGGCGATGGCCACCGAGCCAGCGCGACATGTCGTCAAGGCGCAGGCCGGCAGCGATGCTGACGACGATCTGTTTGTCGAGGTACGCGGCGATCGGGGCACAGGCCTCCTTCATCTGCTGCGGCTTGACGGCGAGCACGATGACGTCGGCCGCCCACGCAGCCGCTTCGGCCGCGGCATAGGTACGCACGCCGTAGTCGGCGGCGAGTTTCGCGCGGTTCTCGGCGTTGAGTTCGACGACGGCGATATCGCCGGCCGCGAAGCCCTTGCTGACGAGGCCGCCGATGAGGGCGTTGGCCATGTTGCCGCCGCCGAGGAAGGTGATCTTCATGCCTTGCTTCTTTCTCCAAAAATGGCGGTGCCGACGCGCACCATCGTCGCGCCTTCGGCGATGGCCGCCTCGATGTCGTGCGACATGCCCATCGACAGGGTGTCGAGCGGCAGGCCCTCGGCACGCAGTTGTTCGTACAGTTCGCGTAGCTGCCGGAACGGCCGCCGCTGCGCCTCGACATCCTCGGCCGGCTCGGGGATGCACATCAGGCCGCGCAGCCGCAGGTTCGGCAGCGCTGCGATGGCCTTCGCCAGCGCCACGGCCTCTTCCGGCGCGCAGCCGCTCTTCGAGGCCTCGCCGCTCACGTTCACCTGCAGGCAGACATTGAGCGGCGACTTGCCGGCCGGTCGCTGTTCGGAAAGACGCTCGGCGATCTTCATGCGCTCGACTGAATGCACCCAGTCGAAACTTTCGGCGACCGGCCGCGTCTTGTTGCTCTGCAGCGGGCCGATGAAATGCCATGCGAGCCCGAGCGATTCCAGTTCGGCGACCTTGGCGACGCCTTCCTGCACGTAGTTCTCGCCGAAGGCATGCTGCCCGGCAGCGGCAGCGAGGCGAACGCATTCGGCCGGCCACGTCTTGCTCACCGCAAGCAGCGAAACGTCCTTTTCATCGCGGCCGGCAGCCCGCGCGGCGGCCGCGATGCGGGCATGAACGGCTTGCAGGTTGGCGGATATTGGCGTCATAATCGACCGGTCTATGTAACCTGTTCGGGGCGCACGAAGTATAGCAGTTGCGCCCTGTCACCCGCCCGAGGACAACCCGCGATGGACATCACCGAGCTCCTGGCTTTCGCCGTCAAGAACAAGGCTTCCGACCTGCACCTCTCCGCCGGCCTGCCACCGATGATCCGCGTCCATGGCGACGTGCGCCGCATCAACCTGCCTGCCATGGAACACAAGGATGTCCACGCCATGGTGTACGACATCATGAACGACGGGCAGCGCAAGATCTACGAAGAAACGCTGGAGTGCGACTTCTCGTTCGAGGTGCCGAACCTCGCCCGTTTCCGGGTCAACGCCTTCAACCAGCATCGCGGTGCCGGCGCCGTGTTCCGGACCATTCCGTCGAAGGTTCTGACGCTCGAGGAACTCAACTGCCCGAAGATCTTCAAGGACATCTCCGAGTATCCGCGCGGCGTGGTGCTGGTGACCGGCCCGACGGGTTCCGGCAAGTCGACGACGCTGGCGGCGATGGTGAACCACATCAATGAGAACGACTACGGCCACATCCTGACCGTCGAGGACCCGATCGAATTCGTGCATGAGTCCAAGAAGTGCCTGATCAACCAGCGCGAAGTCGGCCCGCACACGCTGTCGTTCAACAACGCGCTGCGTTCGGCGCTGCGTGAGGACCCGGACGTGATCCTCGTCGGTGAATTGCGCGACCTCGAAACCATCCGCCTGGCGCTGACCGCGGCCGAAACCGGCCACCTGGTGTTCGGCACGCTGCACACCTCGTCGGCAGCGAAGACCATCGACCGCGTCATCGACGTCTTCCCGGCGGCGGAAAAGGAAATGGTCCGCGCCATGCTCTCGGAATCGCTGCGCGCGGTGATCTCGCAGACGCTGCTGAAGACCAAGGACGGTACCGGCCGCGTGGCGGCGCACGAGATCATGATCGGCACGCCGGCCATCCGCAACCTGATCCGCGAGGCGAAGGTCGCGCAGATGTATTCGGCGATCCAGACCGGCCAGCAGTTCGGCATGCAGACGCTGGACCAGAACCTGCTGGAGCTTGTCCGCCGCAACATCGTGTCGAGCAACGAGGCGCGCACCAAGGCCGCCAACAAGGATTCCTTCGCGGCATAAGGCCCGGGGCACGAGAGGAGGAGGCACACCATGGAACGCGACCAGGCACTAAAGTTCATGCACGACCTGCTGCGACTGATGTCACAGAAAAAAGGCTCGGACCTGTTCATCACCGCCGGCTTCCCGCCGGCGATCAAGATCGACGGCAAGATCAATCCGGTGTCGAATCAGACGCTGTCGGCACAGCACACCTCCGAGCTGGCACGCTCGATCATGAACGACCGCCAGGCCGCCGATTTCGAAGCGACGAAGGAATGCAACTTCGCCATCTCGCCGTCCGGCATCGGCCGCTTCCGCGTGAACGCGCTGGTACAGCAGGGCCGCGTCGCGGTCGTCTGCCGTACGATCAACATGACGATCCCCAACCTTGACGAACTCGGCCTGCCGCCGGTGATCAAGGACATCGGCATGACCAAGCGCGGCCTGATCATCTTCGTCGGCGGCACGGGCACCGGCAAGACGACCTCGCTGGCGGCGATGGTCGATTACCGCAACACGAACAGCTACGGCCACATCATCACGATCGAGGACCCGATCGAATATGTGCACGATCACAAGAACTGCATCGTCACGCAGCGCGAGGTCGGCATCGACACCGACAGCTGGGAAGCGGCACTGAAGAACACGCTGCGCCAAGCGCCGGACGTGATCCTGATGGGCGAGATCCGCGACCGCGAGACGATGGACTATGCCGTGGCCTTCGCCGAAACCGGCCACCTCTGTCTCGCGACGCTGCACGCCAACAGTGCCAACCAGGCCATCGACCGCATCATCAACTTCTTCCCCGAGGAACGTCGGCCGCAGTTGCTGATGGACCTCTCGCTGAACCTGCGCGCGATGGTCTCGCAGCGTCTGCTGCCGAAGAAGGATGGCAAGGGGCGTGTCGCCGCGATCGAAGTCATGCTCAACTCGCCGCTCATCTCCGACCTGATCTTCAAGGGCGAGGTGCACGAGATCAAGGAGATCATGAAGAAGTCGCGCGAACTCGGCATGCAAACCTTCGACCAGGCGCTGTTCGACCTCTACGAGGCCGGCAAGATCACCTACGAGGATGCGCTGCGCAATGCGGATTCGGTGAACGACCTGCGGCTGCAGATCAAGCTGCACAGCCAGCGCGCGCGCAATCCGGACCTCGCGTCCGGCACCGAACATCTGACGATCGTTTGAGCGGCCGGCCGGCGCGGGCGAAAATCGCCGGCATGAGCAGCAAGACCTACGA
>JAKJEY010000126.1 GCA_022705165.1 Pseudomonadota bacterium | reverse complement strand
TCGGGCTCGAACAAGGCGCACCCGCCGAGCGTGACGAGCATGATCAATGTGGCAATGCGAGCGAGCATGTGCTTACTCCTTGGGGGATTTCAGGTGCCAGTCGGTTGCCTGCTGGTAGCGGTGCGCCATATTGAGCAGGCGCGCTTCCGCAAAATAGTCGCCGATCAACTGCAGGCCGACCGGCAAACCGGCCGAAAAGCCGCAGGGAACCGACATGCCGGGCAGGCCGGCGAGGTTGACGGCGATGGTGTAGATGTCCGAGAGGTACATCTGGACCGGATCGGCCGACTTTTCGCCGAGACCGAAGGCGGTGCACGGGCTGGTCGGCCCCATGATCACGTCGCAGTGCCTGAAGGCATCGACGAAATCCTGCGCGATCAGGCGGCGGATACGTTGCGCCTGCAGGTAGTAGGCGTCGTAGTAGCCGTGCGAGAGTACGTAGGTGCCGATCAGGATGCGCCGTTTCACTTCGGCGCCGAAGCCCTGGGCGCGGCTCTTCTGGTACATGTCGGCGAGGTCGCCGTACTCGGGGGCGCGATAGCCGTAGCGCACGCCGTCGAAGCGCGACAGGTTCGAGCTGGCTTCGGCCGGGGCGATCACGTAGTAGGCGGCGACACCGTGCTGCATGTTCGGCAGGGATATTTCGACCGTCTCGGCGCCGAGCTTGCGGTATTCGGCGATGGCGTCCTGAACGCAGGCCATGACGCCGGCGTCGCACCCTTCGCCGAAGAATTCCTTGGGCAGGCCGATCTTCAGGCCGGCCAGCGGCTTTTCCAGATCACGCAGGTAATCCTCGGCGCTGCGTTCGAGCGAGGTCGAATCCTTCTCGTCGAAGCCGGCCATGGCATTCAGCATCAGGCCGCAATCCTCGGCGGTGCGGGCCATCGGGCCCGCCTGGTCGAGCGACGATGCGAAGGCGATCATGCCCCAGCGGCTGACGACGCCGTAGGTCGGCTTGAGGCCGGTGAGGTTGCACAGCGCAGCGGGCTGGCGGATCGAGCCACCGGTATCGGTGCCGGTGGCCGCCGGAGCCATCAGCGAGGCGACAGCGGCAGCCGAGCCGCCCGAGGAACCGCCGGGAACGCGCTTCACGTCCCACGGGTTCTTCACTGCACCGAAATGCGAAGTCTCGTTCGACGAGCCCATGGCGAACTCGTCCATGTTCGTCTTGCCGAGGTTCACGGCACCGGCTACGTCGAATTTCGTGATCACGGTCGCGTCGTAGGGGCTGACGAAGTTGCCGAGCATCTTCGAGCCGCAGGTGGTCAGCCAGCCTTGGGCACAGAAGATGTCCTTCTGGGCAATGGGAATCCCGGTCAGCGGCCCGGCATTGCCGGCAGCGAGGCGGGCATCGGCAGCGCGTGCCTGTGCGAGGCTCTTTTGCGCGTCGACGGTGATGAAGGCGTTGATTTCCGGGTTCAGCCGGGCGATGCGATCGAGGTGGAGCTGCGTCAGCTCGACCGACGAAATCTTCTTTTCCGTCAGTGCCTTGCCAAGTTCCTTGAGCGTCTTGCCGATCATTCGATCACCTTCGGCACGAGGTAGAGGCCCGCTTCCGTTTCGGGTGCGATGGCCTGCATGGCCTCACGGCAGTCGTCCTCGCTGACGCGGTCGTCCCGGAGGCGCTGGGCGACATCCTGGGCGTGCGCCATCGGTTCGATACCCTGCGTGTCGACGGCCTGCATGGCCTCGATCAGGGTGAAAATGCCATTCAGATGGCCGAGCGTGGTTTCGGCCTCGGCATCGCTGATCTCGATGCGTGCCAGCTGGGCGACGCGCCGAACCTGTGGGAGCGTGAGCGACATGGGGAAATGAACCTGAAGTCTTATGTCGGAAAGCCTTATAAGGTATCATAAACCCTTTAACTGCCGCATCCCGACCGTCGGGTCCGGCAGGCTCCATCGGCACGATTAAACCCGGAATTTCAAGAACATGTTCGGCTTCCTCAGCAAATACTTCTCCAACGACCTCGCGATCGACCTCGGTACCGCCAACACGCTGATCTACGTGCGCGGCCAGGGCATCGTCCTCGACGAGCCCTCCGTCGTCGCCATCCGCCTCGAAGGTGGCCCGAATGCCAAGAAGACCATTCAGGCAGTCGGCAAGGAAGCGAAGGAGATGCTCGGCAAGGCGCCGGGCGCGATCACCGTGATCCGCCCGATGAAGGATGGCGTCATCGCCGACTTCACCGTCACCGAGCAGATGCTCAAGCAATTCATCAAGAAGGTGCACGACTCGCGCCTCTTCTCGCCGTCCCCGCGCATCATCATCTGCGTTCCGTCGGGTTCGACCCAGGTCGAGCGGCGCGCCATCCGCGAATCGGCGATCGGCGCCGGTGCCTCGCAGGTCTTCCTGATCGAGGAGCCGATGGCTGCGGCGATCGGTGCCGGCCTGCCGGTGGCCGAGCCGACCGGCTCGATGGTTGTCGATATCGGCGGCGGTACGACCGAAGTGGGCGTCATCTCGCTCGGCGGCATGGTCTATGCCGGTTCGGTACGCGTCGGCGGCGACAAGCTCGACGAAGCGATCATCAACTACATCAGCCGCAACTACGGCATGCTGATCGGCGAGAACACCGCCGAGAACATCAAGAAGACCATCGGTTCCGCCTTCCCGGGCACCGAGGTGCGCGAGATGGAAGTCTCGGGCATCAACAAGGCCGAGGGCATCCCGCGCAAGTTCACGATCTCCTCGAACGAGATCCTCGAAGCGCTGACCGAGCCGCTCAACAACATCGTCTCGGCGGTGAAATCCGCACTCGAAAAGACGCCGCCGGAACTCGGCGCCGACATCGCCGAGAAGGGCATGGTCATCACCGGTGGCGGTGCCTGCCTGCGTGACCTAGACCGCCTGCTGATGGAAGAGACGGGGCTGCCGGTTGTCGTCGCCGAAGATCCGCTGACCTGCGTGGCGCGCGGTTCGGGCCTGGCGCTCGAGAAAATGGACAAGCTCGGCAGCATCTTCGCCTCCGAGTAACGCCAGTCCGTGGCAGCCTTCGACCACTCGCCACCACCATTCTTCAAGCAGGGACCGGCGCCACTGGCGCTGTTGTCGCTCTATGTGGCGATCTCCATCTCGCTGATGGTGCTCGACGCCAAGTTCCGCTATCTGGAAATCGGGCGGCAGGCGCTTGCCGTCGTCCTGCAACCGCTGCAGCAGCTGGCACATTCGCCGGCACGCGGCTTCGATCAGGCCGGTGAATACTTCCAGACGGTCGGTGCGCTGCAGGACGAAAACCAGCGCCTGAAGCATGCCAAGCTCGAAGTCGCGCCGACCTTGCTGCGCCTGCAGCAGCTCGAGGCCGAAAATGCACGCCTGCGTCGCCTGCTGTCGGTCCATGAAAGGCAGCCAGCCGGCGGCCAGGTCGCACAGATTCTCTACACCGCCCGCGATCCGTTCTCACGGCGCGTCATCGTCGACAAGGGGCAGCAGGACAAGATCGCGGCCGGCTTGCCGGTGGTGGACGACGCCGGCATCGTCGGACAGGTCACCCGGGTCTACCCCTTCCTCTCCGAAGTCACGCTGATTACCGACAAGGGGCAGGCCGTGCCGGTGCAGATCGTGCGCAACGGTCTGCGCTCGGTCGTCTTCGGCCTCGGCAACGGCCAGCTCGAACTGCGCTTCATGCCGGTCAATGCCGACGTCCAGGAAGGCGATCTGCTCGTCACCTCGGGCCTCGACGGGATTTTCCAGCCGGGCTTCCCCGTTGCCCGTGTGCTCGGCATCGAGCGCGAATCGTCGTACTCGTTTGCCCGCATCCTCTGCGCACCGGTCGCCGGCGTCGAGAATTTCGGTGAGGTCATGGTGCTTGCCGCACGGACACCGCCGGCACCACGTCCGGAGCCGGCCGAGGCCGTCGAAGGCGCTCCGGAAGACAAGGCACCGAAGGCCAGGAAAAAGCGCCCGGGCGGCAGAAACTGAGGACCAAGTGCAAGCAACCTTCTCCTCTTCCCGCATCCTGTTGCCGGTCCGGCCGTGGTTCATCGCGCTTTCTCTGATCGTCGCGCTGCTGCTCAACATGCTGCCAACGGCTTGGTGGCCGGGCGTTCCCGACTGGGTGGCGCTGGTCCTCTGCTTCTGGTCCGTGCGCGAGTTCCGCAAGGTCGGCATGGGCTGGGCCTTTCTTGTCGGCATCGTCATGGATGTCGCCGATGCCAGCCTGATGGGTCAGCACACACTGGCCTACGTGCTGCTCACGTATTTCGCTTCGTCGCTGTCGCGGCGCGTGCTGTGGTTCCCGTTGCTGCAGCAGGCGCTGCAGATCCTGCCGCTGCTCTGCATCGTGCCCCTGGTGCAGTTCGCCGTCGGTATGCTCGCGGGTGGGCAATTCCCCGGCATCCTCTATTTCCTGTGGCCGCTGGTCGGCGCGCTGCTCTGGCTGCCACTGACGTTCCTGCTGCTGCTGCCGCAATATCAGCCCGTCGAACGTGACGCAAACCGTCCGATCTGAGAAAAGCGGGTAGGCCGACATGCGGCGTCGCCATTACGACGATTTCCATCACCAGGACAGTGAGGTCAACCGCTTCCGTTTCCGCCTCGGCTTCGCCGCGGTGGCGGTACTGCTTGCCTTCGTGATTCTCTTCGCACGCTTCGTCTGGCTACAGGTGTTCCAGCACGAGTACTACACGACGCGTGCTGAAGGCAATCGCATCTCCCTGGTGCCGATCGTGCCGAACCGTGGTGTCATCGTCGATCGCGCCGGCACCGTGCTGGCCCGCAACTATTCGGCGTTCACGCTCGAGATCACGCCGTCGAAAGTGCCTGATCTCGATGCCACGATCGATGCGCTGGCGAAGCTGATCGAGGTGCAGGCGAAGGACCGCAAGCGCTTCAAGAAGCTGATGGATGAATCGAAGAATTTCGAATCGATCCCGCTGCGCACGCGGCTGACCGACAAGGAAGTCGCGATCGTCGCTGCCAACCGCTACCGATTCCCCGGTGTCGAGGTCAAGGCCCGCCTGTTCCGTCAGTACCCGCTGGGCGAGCTCGCCTCGCATGCACTCGGCTACATCGGCCGGGTCAATGATCGCGATCTTGAACGTATCGGGCAGAACGAACAGGACGCCAACTACAAGGGCACCGATCACTTCGGGAAGAGCGGCATCGAGCAGCGTTACGAATTCCACCTGCACGGACAGACCGGTTACGAAGAGGTCGAGGTCGATGCCGGCGGCCGCGCGGTGCGCAGCCTCGCGCGCACGGCGCCGGTGCCGGGCAACAACCTGATGCTGACCCTCGACGCCAAGCTGCAGAAAGTCGTCGAGCAGGCCTTCGGCGAGCGACGTGGGGCCCTGGTGGCGATCGAGCCCGAGACCGGCGGCATCCTCGCGCTGGTGTCGATGCCGACCTTCGACCCCAATCTCTTCGTCGACGGCATCCGCTCCGATGACTGGGATGCCTACAACACCGACCTCGACAAGCCGCTGCTCAACCGGGCCATCTACGGCACCTACCCGCCGGGTTCGACCTTCAAGCCCTTCATGGCGCTGGGCGCGCTGGAGAGCGGAAAGCGTACGCCGCAGCAGGCGATTTCCGACCCTGGCTACTTCAACTTCGGCGGCCACCAGTTCCGCGACGACAAGAAGGGCGGGCATGGCTCGGTCGACATGTACAAGTCGATCGTCCATTCCTGCGACACCTACTACTACATTCTCGCAAACGACATGGGCATCGACGGCATTTCCGGCTTCATGGCCAAGCTCGGCTTTGGCCAGAGAACGGGAATCGACATCGAGGGTGAGGCAGAAGGGGTGCTGCCGTCACAGGCCTGGAAGAAGAAGCGCTTCAAGAAGCCGGAGCAGCAGAAATGGTATGCCGGCGAGACGATCTCGATCGGCATCGGCCAGGGCTACAACTCCTACACCATGCTGCAGCTGGCGCAGGCAACGGCGACCGTGGCCAACGACGGCGTGATGTTCCGGCCGCACCTCGTCAAATACATCACCGACGCGAAGACCGGCGAGAAGACGATGATCGAACCGGAACCGATCAAGCGCCTGCCGTTCAAGCAGGCGAATATCGACGTCGTGAAGAAGGGGCTGGTCGGCGTCATCAAGGAAGGTACCGGCGCGCGCGCCTTTGCCGGCGCAGGCTACGAGGCGGCCGGCAAGACCGGTACGGCGCAGGTGTTCAGTCTGAAGGGTGAGGCGTATCACGCCGGCAAGGTCAAGGAACGCCTGCGCGATCACGCCCTCTTCATGGCCTATGCGCCGGCCGACAAGCCGAAGATCGCACTGGCGGTCGTGGTCGAGAACGGCGGTTTCGGCGCCCAGTCGGCGGCGCCGATCGCGCGCATGGTGTTCGACTACTACCTGCTCGGCAAGGTGCCCGCAGGGGCCGCGATCGAGGATGCCGCTGCCGTGGAGGCCGACGAATGATGAGTTTTGCCGAAATCCGGCACCGTCTCTGGCACGGGACGGTGGACCACCTCGACCCGCCGCTGCTCATGATCACGCTCGCGATCATGGGGATCGGCCTGGCGACGGTATTCTCCGCGACCTATGACAGCCAGAACCGGCTAATGAGCCAGTTCATCAACATGGCGGTTGCGCTGACGCTGATGTGGGGCGTGGCGCAGCT
>JAKJEY010000125.1:6278-6600 GCA_022705165.1 Pseudomonadota bacterium | reverse complement strand
AGCCAGCGCTGGCGGTCTGCTTCCGAAGGCCACAGGCCGGCCTCGAGCGAGGTCTTTCCGAGCAGCTCCTCACGCTTCCAGCCAAAGGTTTCCTCATAACGCGTGTTGACGTCGACGAAGCGGCCATCGGCAACATTGGTGATCGAGACGGGCAGCGGGCTGGCGCGGAAGGCGGTGCCGAAGCGCTCCTGCAGTTCGCGGTTGACGCTTTCGGCCTCGAACAGCGCACGATAGCGATGCTTGTCGCGCGAGTGCCAGAGAACCGCGAAGAAGGAACCGGTGCCGAGGATCAGGCCGATCGTCAGCAATACGATCAGGCGGG
>JAKJEY010000125.1:395-6238 GCA_022705165.1 Pseudomonadota bacterium | reverse complement strand
TGTTGGCTGTCGCCTCACGCTGGTCGGTCTTGGCAACGAGGAACCAGCCCGTTCCGGCAACCGGCTTGAGCGCTGAAATGACAGGCTCGCGGCGATGATCAAGGCCGTTGAAGATGCCACTGCGGCCGAGAATCGCCTGTGCCGCGGGCAGCGTCGTCTCGCTCAGCGGTCGACGCATGCGGAGTGCCGTGTCGTTGGCGTGGCGGAGTTCGTTGATGTACAGGATCTCGTCGCCGTCGCGCCGGACCAGCAGCGTTTCTCCGGTTTCGCTCGGTGTCGGCCACGACTGCAGCACGGGGAACAGGAAGTCGTTCGGGTCCGCCATCAGCAACACGGCCCCGATGGGGAGTGGCGGCGTGGTCGAGAAATCGAAGAGCGGGGCGATGAAGTCGATATGCGGCGCCGACTCGTCGGCATAGCGATGGACCTCGCCGTGCAGTGGCGTACGCGTGGAGATGGCGCGGTGCACCAGTTCGACGAGATCGGGTGAAAGCGCGCTGCTGTTGGGATGCAGCCGCATCCGGATGCGGCCTTCGGTATCCAGCAGGACGACGTTCGCATAGTGGTAGTTCCTGGCGAGACTGTCGAAATACTGGCGCAAATCTGTCGTGGAGCGCACGTTCGGCGAGCGCAGCCAGTGCTGCACCGCTGCCGAAAAAACGGCGTTTCCGGAAAGTACCTGGGCGTGGGAAAGGCGCTCGTTGCGCCATTGTGTGATCTGCTCGGACTTGAGATCGGCGATGGTCAGCAGTTGTGCGTGAATCTGTTGGGTAGCGTGTTCCGTCTGCGTGCGGTACAGGAAATAGCCGCTGGCTGCGATCAGAACGATGACCAGCAGGCAGGTCGCCACCAGTCGCCAGAATGCCTGGGATCTGGTGTTGTGAACCTCGTCGGCGGACGGCAGGGCGTCAAGAGGCATCGTTCGGCCTCGTGATTTCCGGTGTCTCGTCGAGCCGCGTGCGCAGACCCCGCACGAGGTGCAGCGCCGGTTCGAATTCGAAGCGGGACAGTGCTCGCGCAAGGGCCGCGTAGTCGCTGCCGAGGGCCGCCTCGAGCTGCGGGCGGGCCGCGCGCAGGACGGCATCGGCACGCGTATCGTCGTTGGCGATCAGCGCCTCGAGTTCGGCCAGTGTCGATGCCACGAGCGGCCAGTCCGGGGCGATGCCGGTGGCCACTGCCGTACTCGACAGCACTTCGGCCGTATTGATCGCTTCACAGGTCCTGCGCGTGACTGCCTCGGCTTCAGCGATCGCCCGCGATAGTGCAATCGGGTCTGCGTCAGCGCGGATCTGCGTTTCGAGGTTCTGGGCCGCCGCCTGCAGCGTGGTCGCCCCGAGTGTGCCGGCAGCCCCCTTCAGCGTATGCGCGAGACGGCGGGCGCCCTCGGTGTCGTGGCCGACGAGCAGGGCCTTGAACTGGGCGACATCGCTGGCATGCGAATCGGCAAAAAGGCGGGCCAGGCGACGGTAGCTGGCGATGCGGCCGCGCACCGAGCGCAGGCCGGCCTCGATGTCGAAGCCTGCCTGCTCGCGCAGATATTCGACGAAGCGGGCGTCGTTGTCGCCGGGCGGCGGTGCAGCGATTTCCTGCGCCGTCGTCGGGGCCGTCGCCACCGGCTGACTGGCCGGGCTGGCCGGCAGCCAGCGCAGGAGTGCCGCGAAAAGCACATCCGGATCGACCGGCTTCGGCACGTGATCGTTCATGCCGGCGTCGAAGCAGCGCTGCCTGTCCTCACCGAAGGCGTTTGCCGTCATGGCGAGTATCGGCATGGTGCCGCCGGGCAGGGCGCGGATTGCGCGCGTCGCATCGAGGCCGTCCATGACCGGCATCTGCATGTCCATCAGGATCAGGTCGTAGCGGTTCTCGCCAACCTTCTGCAGGGCTTCGGCGCCGTCGTTGGCGAGATCGGCGTCGAGGCCGATGCTCTTCAGCAGCTCCAGCGTGACTTCCTGGTTGATCGGGTTGTCCTCGACGACCAGCAGCCGGATATGTGCAGCACGGCTGGCGAGCAATTCCTCGGCGTGGGTGCGGCTGTTGCCGAGTTCGACGGCCGGATCGGCTGCATTGGACGTGGCGCGCTGGACGCGGGCGGTGAACCAGAAGGTGCTGCCCTTGCCGGGGGTGCTGTCGACACCGACCTCGCCGCCCATCAGTCCGGCCAGATGGCGGCTGATCGCCAGCCCGAGGCCGGTGCCGCCAAAGCGGCGCGTCGTTGAGGTGTCGGCCTGCTCGAAGGCCTGGAAGAGTCGCTCGCAGACTTCCGGCGCAATGCCGATGCCGGTATCCGCCACCTCGAAGCGCAGGCGCAGCGTATCGCCGTCGGTATCGAGCAGGCGGACGCGCAAGGCGATGTGACCGCGCTCGGTGAACTTGAGTGCGTTGCCAGCGTAGTTGATCAGCACCTGCCCGATGCGCAGCGGGTCACCACGCAGTGCTTCCGGCAGCGCCGGATCAATCTCCCGGATCAGCTGCAAGCCTTTTTCGGACATGCGCTCGGCAATCAGCGTCGCGACGTTGTCGAAAACGCGGGAAAGCGTGAAGTCGGCCGCTTCCAGCGACAGGCGCCCGGCCTCGATCTTGGAGATGTCGAGGATGTCATTGATGACGCTGAGCAGGTGCTGCGCGGAATCCTGGACCTTGTTGAGGCGGTCGTGCTGGTGTCCGGGTGGGGTTTCCTTCAGGGCGAGGTGGACCAGTCCCAGAATCGCGTTCATCGGCGTCCGGATTTCATGGCTCATGTTCGCGAGGAAGGCGCTCTTCGCCTGGCTCGCGTCCTCGGCGGCGCGCTTGGCTTCGGCCAGCGCGCCCTCGGCGCGGCGACGCATGACGATGCGCCAGAGGTCGTCACCGATCAGCTGCAGTTCGCGAATGTCGGATGCGTCATAGTCGCTGCCCTTGTTGCCGACACCGATCAGCATGCGCACGTCCTTGCCTTCCATGACCGGCACCGCCATGTGTCGCGTCAGTGGTGCGTGTTTCTCTGGCAGGCCGTTGCGCAGGGCGCCGGCAGCGATCAATCCAGGAAAATCGTTGTGCATCACGGGCTGTCGCTCGCGGGCAGCATCCGCCCAGATGCCGGCGGAGGAGATCGGGTAGTGGCTGAGCGGCAGCGCGTCGCAGTGGGCGTAGGTACCGGACGACCACAGATAAAGGCGCACGTTCTCCTGATCTTCATGCACGAGATGCAGGTAGCCGATGGCACTGCCGGTGAGCCGGACGGCTTCGTCGACGCCGAGCTGGAGCAGGGCTTCCTCGTCCAGCTCCGGGGCCTTCTGGCTCATTTCGAAGAGGGCGTTCAGCCTCGCGTCGGAGACCTGCAGGCGGCGATTCGCTTCCTCCAGATCGGCCGTACGTTCCGCGACCAGCTCCTGCAGGTGGTGGCGGTGGCGGTCCAGTTCCTCGGCCGTGCGCTTGCGCTCGGTGATGTCTTCCTGGATCGAGAGGAAATGCGAGATTGCACCGTCTGCCTGTCTGACGGGTGAGACGTAGGCAAAAACGATCTGCCTTTGCCCGTTTCGATGCTGGTTGATGAATTCGCCGCGCCAGGTTTCACCGGCGTTCAGTGCTGCCCACAAGGTTTGATAGGTATCGACGGGCGTCTGGCCGGAGCGCTGGAAGCCGGCACGGCGTCCGAGGGACTCCTCGCGTGAATAGCCGGTCGTTTCGACGAAGGCGTCATTGACATACTCGATGATGCCCCTGGCATCGGTGACGATGATGCTGTTCGGACTTTGCGCCACGGCGAGCTGCAGCTTGCGCAGTTCCTCGATGTTGGCGCGCGAGGCGCTGATGTCGGTATGCGTGCCGATGACGCGCAGCGCGGCACCGCTGGCGTCACGTTCCACCGCCATGCCCTGGTCGAGAATCCACTTCCAGCTGCCATCCTTGCAGCGCATGCGGTGTTCGCTGCGATAGGCCGGAGCTCTGCCGAGCAGGTGGGCGCGCAGGGCTGCCTGGGCAGCAGGCAGGTCGTCGGGATGCACGCGCTTCACCCATTCGTCGAGCTGGTCGGATACTTCGTCGATGCTGTTGCCCAGCATGGACTTCCAGCGCGCCGAGAAGAAGACGCGGTCGGTGACAGGGTTCCAGTCCCAGACACCGTGCCCGGCGGCATCCAGCGCGAGAATCCAGCGCCGCTCGCTTTCCTTGAGGGCATGTTCGTCGCGCTTCTTGCGGATCGCAATCGCAGCGGTCTGGACGAGGGTGGGCAACAGCGGCTGCACCTGGCCCGGCATCGGGCCGGGATTGCGCGCATAGAGCGCGAAGGTCCCGAGCACGCTGCCGTCGGCATCGAGGATGGGGACGGACCAGCAGGCGGCGAGGCCATGCTGGCGCGCCAGCGGTCGATAGGGCTGCCACAGCGGATCGCTGGCGATGTCGTTGACGAAGACAGGCTGCCGCCGCCAGGCGGCCGTGCCGCAGGATCCGACCCCTTCGCCGATCTCGATGCCGTCGATCGCCATGCAGTAGGCGTCTGGCAGGCTGGGACCGGCGCCGTGGCGCAGGTGAATGCCGTCGGGATCGAGCAGCAGGATGGAGGCGAAGATGCCCTCGTGCTGTGATTCGGCGAGGCGCACCAGCGCGTCGAGTGTGATCTCGAGTGCGATGCTGCGGGCGATGCCCTCGAGAATCCGGTTGTGTGATTCGACCAGTTCGCTCGACTTGCGCTGCGCCGTGATGTCGCTCGAGACGCCAAGCACGAGCGTGCGGCCGCCGACCGTGACGCGGTTTGCGGAAACGTGGGCGATCTGGATCGATCCGTCCTTGCGTCGGTGCCGGTTCTCGAACGAGGCGCTGCCGTCGACCAGGATGCGGTTCATCATCAGGCGAAGTTCTTCCGGACCCATCTGGCTTTGAATGTCGGAGAGGCGGATGTCGTGAAATTCATCCTGCGCGTACCCGAGCCCGCGGCAGCCGGCTTCGTTGTACTCGACGAATTCAAGGCTTTCCGGATCGACCAGGAAGATGCCGTCGCCGGCGTTGGCGACGATGCTGCGGTAGCGTTCCTCGTTGGCCGCCAGGGCGATGCGCGCCTGTTCGCGATCGGTGATGTTGACGATGTAGACGAGCAGGTGCGGCTCGTTGTCGAGCTCGATGACCTTGGCCGAGACGCTGATGTTGTAGCGCCTGCCGGTACTGCTGACGCCGGTGCTGACGAAATCGCTGACGGCGCCCTGTTCGCGGATCGACGCCACCATCCGCTGGCGGTCATCGGTATTGCCCCACAATCCGGCCTGCAGGGTGGTTCGCCCGACAAGCGTTTCACGTGTCCATTCGTATTCGGTCAGCAGGCGCTCGTTGACCTCGATGATCAGGCCGTCGCGCAGGCGCGTGATGCAGGCAGCGACAGGCGCTGCGTTGAAGGCGGTCGAGAAGCGGATGCGCAGCTTCTGCAGGGCCAGTTCGGTATTCTTTTCCTCGGTCCGGTCGAGCACGAAACTGAGCAGGTACTCCCGGCCGGCGAGGGGAATGATCCGCGAGGTGATGCTGACGAAATGCGGGTAGCCCTGGCGATCGAGGAGTACCGTCTCGTAGTTGTTGATTTCCCCGGCAGCCATGACTGCGCTGCGGAATTCGGTCCACGATTCCTCGTCAGGCCAGAAGCCGAGTTCAAGCGCGGTATGCCCCTTGAGTGCCTCGCTGGTCCAGCCGAATATCCGGGCGTAGGTTTCGTTCACCTCGACGAAATGGCCGTCGTCGAGCGACGAGATCGAGATCGCTGCCGGGCTGGCATTGAAGGCGGCGGCCGAGCGGCCGAGCGTTTCCTGTTGTGCCTCTTCCCGGGAATGACGCTCGGTGATGTCGCGCCCGAGCCCGAGGACGCCGAGCAGGCCACCATCAGG
>JAKJEY010000125.1:0-257 GCA_022705165.1 Pseudomonadota bacterium | reverse complement strand
GTCTGCAGGCTGGTGCTGAATGCGGCCTGCCGTTCTTCCTGGCGCAGACGCTGCAGCAACCGGTAGAGCAGCCAGGCCAGCAGGCTGCCGGTGACGAGGATGAACACCCAACCCTTCAGGGTCTGCAGGCGGAGCAGCAGATCGCGATCGGAGATGAGTCGGGCAAGCAGGTCGTCGGAGACGAGGATCCAGGCCGTGCCGAAGATCAGATAGGGAACGACGATGGTGGCGATGTCCGCCCAGAGGCCGGAGGAACG
>JAKJEY010000124.1 GCA_022705165.1 Pseudomonadota bacterium | reverse complement strand
AAACCGCCACCATGATCCGCCTCTTCGGCGGCGCGCAGCCACCCGCGTTGATCGTCCGCCGTGCCGGCATGCTGCTGTTGCAGGCAGTGCCGTTCATGCTCGTTCTTTTCCTGCTTTTCCCGCGGGTGAACGGCCCGCTCTGGGGACTGCCGCAGGATGCCCACAGCAGCCGTTCCGGGCTTCCCGACACGATCACCCCCGGCTCGATATCGGACCTCGTACTGAACGGCAACATCGCGTTCCGTGCCCGTTTCGACGGCACGCCGCCCCCGAACGCCAGCCTCTACTGGCGCGGCCCGGTCATGGACGATTTCGATGGCCGCGCCTGGCGTCCGCTCCGCCTCGCGAATCCTTCGCCTCCCCAGGTCGAGGTACGCGGCCCACCCGTCGATTACGAAATCACCCTCGAAGCCCACCAGCAGCGCTGGCTGCTTGCGCTCGACGCCCCCGTCGCCCTGCCCGATGGGGCATCGCTGACGGCGCGCCTGCAGGCATTTTCGCGGGAACCAGTACGGCAGCGCGCCCGCTTCCGCTTCAGTTCCGCTCCCGACTTCCGCTTCGGCCTCGATGAATCAAAACAGATGCTCAACGCCGCCCTGCGCCTGCCGCGCCAGGGCAACGAGCAGGCGCGCGCGCTCGCCGACGGCTGGCGACGCAAGCACGCGACGCCGGATGCCATCGCTGCGGAAGCGCTGCAGCTCTTCCGCCGTGAAGCCTTCATCTACACCTTGCAGCCGCCGTTGCTCGGCGACGATTCGATCGACCAGTTCCTCTTCGAGACGCGGCGCGGCTTCTGCGAACACTACGCGTCCGCCTTCGTTTTCCTGATGCGGGCCGCAGGTGTCCCGGCGCGCATTGTCGCGGGTTATCAGGGAGGAGAGACGAATCCGGTCGATGGCTACGTCGTCGTCCGCCAGTCCGATGCCCACGCCTGGGCCGAGATCTGGACAGCGGATCGCGGCTGGCAGCGTGTCGATCCGACCGCCGCGATTGCCCCCTCCCGCGTAGAGGAAGGGATTGCCACGGCCCTGCCGGCCGGCGAGCCACTTCCCGTCATGGCACGACTCGACCTCGACTGGCTGCGCCAGCTGCGCTTTCGCTGGGAAGCCGTCAACAATCGCTGGAACCAGTGGGTGCTCGGTTACAATCCGGACCGCCAGCGCGAGCTGCTGCAGGACCTCGGCCTCGGCGACATCGACTGGCGCGGCATGACGGCCCTGCTCGCAGCCTTCTCCGGGCTGATCCTGCTGGCGATCACAGGCTGGGCGCTGTGGCAGCGCCCGCGACATGATGCGGCCCAGCGCCTGTGGCTGGATTATTGCAAGCGACTGGCCAAGGCTGGCATCGCGCGGGAACCCTGGGAAGGCCCGCAGGATTACGCAGCCCGCGTCGCCCGCGAGCGTCCGGAGCATGCCGCCGCCGTACGCGCTGCTGCCGATGCCTACGCACTTGCCCGCTACGGGCGCGACGACCCGCAGGCCCTCGCCGCGCTGGTGGTCGCGACACGCAGGCGTACCCACTGATTACCTGGAGAGCGTTTCTTGATCAAACCCGCTGTCACCACATTCCTTGCCTTCCTTGGCACTACCCTGCTCTCGCCCACCTGCGCGGCAGGCGGCAAGGAGGCGTCCTTTGCGCACGACCCCGAGGTCACCGCATTCATTGCGGAAATGCACGAAAAGCATGGTTTCGAAACCGAGTTCCTCCAGCGCCGCTTCGCGCGCCTGCATCCCAATGAGACGGTGCTCAAGGCCATCCGCCCGCCGGCAGTCCCCGAACTGCAGCGTTCGTGGGAACGCTACCGCGCACGCTTCCTGAACGAGCGCCGCATCGCTGCTGGCGCCCGCTTCTGGGAACAGCACCAGGCAACGCTGAAGCGTGCCAGCGACAATTTCGGCGTGCCGGAAGAAGTAATCGTCGCCATCATCGGTGTCGAAACCGAATACGGTCGCAATACCGGCAAGTTCGGCATCATGCAGGCGCTCTCCACGCTGGCCTTCCGCTACCCGCCGCGCGCCCCCTTCTTCCGCGGCGAGCTGGAAAACTACCTGCTGCTGGCACGCGAGAACGACTTCGACCCGCTCGTGCTGAAAGGATCGTATGCCGGCGCACTCGGCATCCCGCAGTTCATGCCGAGCAGCCAGCGCCGCTATGCGGTGGATTTCGACGGCGACGGCAAGGTCGATCTCACGCGCAGCGTCGACGATGCGATCGGCAGCGTCGCCAGCTTCCTCGCACAGCACGGCTGGGAAGCCGGTGGCACGGTCGCGCTGCCGGCCACCGTCGAAGGCGACCCGACCCCGCTCGTAGCCCTCGGCATCAAGCCGGACAGGCCGCTGTCCGAACTGCTTGCGGCCGGCATCCGCAGCGAAGGAGATGCCACGAAGCCCGCAGCGGTGATCGACCTCGTCAGTCCGGATCAGGAAACGGAATACTGGGTGGGGTTCCAGAACTTCTACGTGATCACCCGCTACAACCGCTCGAGCTTCTACGCGATGTCGGTGTTCCAGCTCGCGGAGGCCATCCGCGAGCGGCGCGCCAGCCTATAGCAGGCTGTCGCGCGTCACGCCGCCGCGCTTGATGATGCGGCGCAGGTGGTTGAGTGCTTCGATCTGGATCTGGCGGACCCGCTCGCGGGTCAGTTGCAGGTCGGCAGCAATCACCTCCAGCGTGCAGGTATCGGCGCCATTGAGGCCGTAGCGGCGCTCGATCACCGCCCGCTGCTTTTCCGGCAGTTGCGCCACCCAGGTGACGAGCAGGTCGCCCAGCTCGTTGGATTCGAGGCGAGCCTCCGGGTGGATGCCATTCTCGTCGGCAATAGCATCGCCGATGGTGTGGTTGGGATCGATCTCCAGCGGGGCATCCAGCGACGCGATGTGCTCGTTCAGCGCCAGGATGCGCTGCACTTCGGCGACCGGCTTGTCGATCAGGTGCGCGATCTGCTCGTGGCTGATCTCGCGGCCGTTTTCCTTTTCCAGGTGACGGACCGCGCGCAGCACGATGTTCAGCTCCTTCACCACATGCACCGGCAGCCGGATCGTACGTGACTGGTTCATGATCGCGCGCTCGATGCTTTGCCGGATCCACCAGGTGGCATAGGTCGAGAAGCGGAAGCCGCGCTCGGGATCGAATTTTTCCAGCGCATGGATGAGGCCGAGGTTGCCCTCCTCGACCAGGTCGAGCAGCGGGATGCCGCGATTGAGATAGTGCTTGGCGATATTCACGACGAGCCGCAGGTTGTGCTCGATCATCTTCTGCCGTGCATTGAAATCGCCGGCGCGCATGGCGCGGGCCGTGGCCGCTTCCTCGGCTGGCGTCAGCAGGGGCTTGGCGCCGATCTCGTTGAGGTAAAGCTGGGTAACGTCGTTGAGGATCTCGGTTTCAGCAGTGACCGCCTCGGTCGCAACCGCTTCGCGCTCGGCCGCCACGAGTTCGGCTTCGTCCGGCTGTTCCGGCTCCAGCAGCCCCTCGTCTTCCTCGAACTCGCGGTCTTCAGAAAGCGGCGGCCCGGACATCGGTCACCTCTGCGGCAGATACTTCATCGGATCGACCGGCTTGCCCTGCCGGCGGATCTCGAAGTGCAGCTTGACCTGATCGGCATCGGTATTGCCCATCTCCGCAATCTTCTGTCCCTTGCTCACGGTCTGGCCTTCCTTCACCAGCAGCTTCTGATTGTGTGCATAGGCCGAGAGGAAGGTCGCATTGTGCTTGACGATGATCAGCTGGCCATAGCCGCGCAGGCCGGTACCAGCGTAGACCACCTTGCCGTCGCCGGCTGCAACAACGGCATCACCGGCCTTGCCACCGATGGCAACGCCCTTGGCACCCGACTCGCTGAACTGGCCGATTACCGCTCCGTTGGCCGGCCAGATCCAGGCCACGTCGTCGCCACCGGCCGAAGGATCGCCTGCCGGCTTCGTCTCCGGTTTGGCTTCCGGCTTCGCTTCCGGTCTGGCCTCCGCCTTGGGCTCGGCCTTCGCGGCCACCGGCGAACCGGCTTGCTCGTGCTGCGCACGCGCCAACGCTTCTTCCGAGTACGGTTCCTTGCCGGCTTTCGGCTCCACCTTCATCTGCGGCGTATTCGGGGAGGCTGCAGCAGCGGGCGCAGGAGAACTGTCGAGCGAACGCTGTTCAACCACCGGCGCTCCTGCCCCGACAGGCTGCGTCACGACGCCGCTCGCTGCCGGCGCGGCGGCAGCGCGCAGACGCAACTGCTGGCCGACGAAAATGCGGCTCGGATTGTCTATGTTGTTCAACGCAGCGAGCTCGCGGTGATCGACACCGTTCGCCTGCGCGATGCTGTAGAGCGTGTCACCACGCTTGACGGTATAGAGATCCTTGGCGGGGACGGCCTGCGCGGACGACGACGCCCCCTTGCCACGCTCGATCACCGGGGCCGGCGCAAGGCTTTCGCAGGCCGCCAGAACGACGACCAGGGACAAGGGTGCAAGACAACGAGAAAGCTTCATTCGATCCCCGAGAGCAGCGGTACAAAACGCACGGCATCAAGCCGCGATTCAACGAATCCTTCCGGGCGACGCTCGATCAGACACAGCGTCTGGTCACCGGTTCCACCTGTGCCCAATGGCAACATCATTCTGCCACCAAGGGACAACTGCTGCAAAAGCGCAGGCGGCACGCGCTGCGCCGCTGCTGCGAGGATGATCGTGTCGAACGGCGCCGCTTCCGGCAGGCCAAGCTGACCATCGCCATGTTTCAGGCGCACGCGGAATTCCTGCACCTGCCGCAGGTTGAGCTTCGCCTTCGCGATCAGAGGTTCCAGCCGCTCGATCGCATAGACCTCATCCGTCAGCTGCGCCAGCACGGCGGCCTGGTAGCCGCAGCCGGCGCCGACTTCCAGTGTCTTGCCGAGCCCGGCGCGGCCGGCCTTCAGCACCTCGATCATGCGCGCCACGATATAAGGCTGCGAGATCGTCTGGCCAAGGCCGAGTGGCAGCGCCGTATCCTCGTAGGCGCGGTACGACAGCGCCTCCTCGACGAAGACATGGCGCGGCACCGCAGCCATCGCCGCCAGCACCGCGTCGTCCTTGATGCCCTTTTCGCGCAGGCGGTCGATCATCCGCTGGCGCGTGCGCTGCGAAGTCATCCCGATGCCGACGTGCGCTGCCATGGGCCTACTTCATCCAGTCCTGGATCATCGCGAGCTGTGCGGAATGTGTCAGGTCGATCTGCAGTGGCGTCACCGATGCGTAGTTGCTGGCCACGGCGTGGAAGTCGGTCCCCTCCCCGGCATCGGCCGCCTCGCCGGCAGCGCCGACCCAATAAACCGTCTCGCCGCGCGGCGTCGTCGCCTTCACGACCGGTTCCGCCTTGTGCCGGCGGCCGAGGCGGGTCACCCGGATGCCCTTCAGCTCGGCCAGCGGGATGTCGGGGACGTTCACGTTCAGCAGCATCGGCTCCTTCACCGGATTGGCGAGGTAGCGCTGCACCAGCTGGTGGGCGACATGTGCCGCGGTCGCGAAATGGGTGCCGGACTTGCCGACCAGCGACACGGCAATCGCCGGCACGCCGAGCAGGTAGCCTTCAGTCGCGGCGGCTACCGTACCCGAGTAGATGGTGTCGTCGCCCATGTTGGCACCGTGGTTGATGCCCGAGACGACCATGTCCGGCAGCGTATCGAGCATGCCGGTCACGGCGAGGTGTACGCAGTCGGTCGGCGTCCCGTTCACATGGTAGAAGCCGTTGGCGGTACGTCGCAGGGAAAGCGGCCGATCGAGGGTCAGCGAGTTGGAGGCGCCACTGCGGTCACGCTCGGGCGCAACCACGGTGATCTCGCCGAGGTCGGCCAGTGCCCGCGCCAGATGGTCGATGCCGGGAGCGAAGTAGCCGTCGTCGTTGGAAAGAAGGATGCGCATGGAACTCCGGGGGACAGATGCAAAAAACCGGCGCCACGCCGGTTTCTTCCGCTTTGTCGGTCGATGAAACGATGCTCCGGATTCTAGCAGCTAGGGACACGAGCGACCAGTCGGCCCTGGTGCGGCCTTTTGCCGCCAGGCAACCGGTGGTCACGCCTGTCGGCAGTCGTGACGGCAATCAGCGACAGGGTTGCGCGCCACCGGAAAGCGAGCGGATGCGGATGCCGCCATCCTCGTCAGTATCGATCATCATCGGATCTTCGACAGGATCGTTCATTGCCAGCATGACCAGCAGCGGATTGACCGGGACTTCCGCCAGCGCATTGGAAAGGGCCGTTGCGTTAGCGGGCAGGACAGCAGCCAGATCCAGCGTCATCCCGCTTGCCCCGTAGGCGAGCGTGAAGCCTGCGGCCGGGAAACTGGTGCTCGCGAAGGCACCGCTGCTCGAGCCCCAGCTCATCACCGGGAAGCTGCCGCCTCCGGTGAAACCTCCCCAGTAGGTCACGACCAACGCCCCATCCAGCGCGGCGTTGCCGGCAACGTTGATCAGGTCGTACTGTCCGCCGCCGGTACCGCCGAGTTCGATCTGTGTCGTGCTGCCGGCGCCGAGCGTCAGGTTGCCGCCGATGTTGAGCGTACCCGGCGAATTGCCGACGCCGAGTGTGCCACCGGTTACGCTGACGCTTCCGCTGATGGACCCAACCCCGCTTAGCAGACCGGCGTTGACGGTGACGCTACCCACGACCGAGG
>JAKJEY010000123.1:289-6671 GCA_022705165.1 Pseudomonadota bacterium | reverse complement strand
GAGTGCGGCCACCCCGGGCGGCGCCTACGGGCTGCTGCGCGCAGAGCTATCGCACGGCGCCCCCGAGGACCAGCGCCTGCTGGAACCCGCCGACAGCCCGCTCTTCTTCGTGATGACACCGCTGATTTCGGACGGTGTCGCGCTCGGCCACGTCATCCTGGCTTATGCAAAGCCGGCCCTGCTGCCGCGCGTCGCGGGCCTGGTCGGACGGGCGGGCGGGGTGACGGTGCTGGTGCTGATCCTGTTGCTGCCGGTGTCCTGGGCCTGGGCCCAGCGCACCGCACGGCCGCTGCTGCGCCTGGCGGAGGCCATGAAGCAGCTCCCGCTCGAGGTCGAGGCCGCACGGCTGGCCGACCTGCCGGAGAGTCGCGACGAAATCGGCCAGCTCGGCGCGGCCTTCCGGCGCATGGTGGCCGAGATGCGCGTCAAGCAGGAGATGGAGCGCCAGATGCTGAGCTCCGAGCGGCTGGCAGCGATCGGCCGCCTGACCGCCGGCATCGCGCACGAGATCAACAACCCGCTCACCGGCATGCTCACCGCGCTCAACACCCTGCAGCGCCACGGGGGCGACGCCGAACGCACCGAACGCACGCTGTCGCTGCTGCAGCGCGGGCTGAGCCAGATCCGCAACACGGTCTGCGCGCTGCTGGTGGAGGCGAAGATTGCCGATCGGGACTTTGCGCCCGAGGACGTCGACGATCTGCTGATCCTGGTCGAGGCCGAGGCCCATGCGCGCGCGGTGCGCGTCGTCGTCGATGGACGCATCGCCGCGCCGGTCCCGCTACCGGCGACACTGCTGCGCCAGATCGTGCTGAACCTGCTCCTGAACGCGGTGACCGCCGCCGAGGCCGGGGGCATGGTCAGGCTTGACGTGCGCACGGCCGGGCGCGCACTGGCCGTCGCCGTCTTCAACGATGGCGCCCATATCGGCCAGGACGAGATGCCCTACCTGTTCGAGCCCTTCTCCAGCGGGCGCGAGAGCGGCCACGGGCTCGGACTGTGGATCGTGTATCAGATCACCCGCCAGCTCGGCGGAGAGATCCACGTCGAAAGCGCACCCGGCTCCACGACCTTCAGCATCGAGATTCCCTATGGCAACTCCTGACAGTACGCCGCAGCCGCGGATCTGCCTGATCGAGGACGACGAGATCATCGGCGAGTCCTTGTCCGACCGGTTCCGGCTCGAGGGCTTCGACGTGGACTGGTGCCGCACCGGCGCCGAAGCGAGGGATGCGCTCGCCACCCGGCGCCATGCGGTCGTGGTCAGCGACATCCGCCTGCCCGACTGCAACGGTGGCGACCTCTTTATCGAGCTCCTCGCCGAAGCCCCGGCGCTGCCGCCCTTCCTGTTCATGACCGCGTTCGGGGCGATTGAGCGCGCGGTCGCGCTGATCAAGGCAGGCGCCGCCGACTACATCACCAAGCCCTTCGATCCGGACGCTCTGGTCGCCAAGGTCTGTGCGCTCGCCGAGCGCTATGGGGTGGCCCGGACTGCCTCAGGACGCGACGAGCGTCTTGGCGTATCGCCGGCAATGGGCCGGATCGCCGAGAACATGCCTCGCTTGGCCCGGCATACCGAGTCCTTGCTCATCACGGGCGAGTCCGGGGTCGGCAAGGAGCATGTGGCACGCCTGTTCCATTACCATGCCGCCGGCGGCGAGGCGCCCTTCGTCGCGGTCAATTGCGCAGCAATTCCAGAGAGCCTGATCGAGTCCGAGTTGTTCGGCTACGAGAAGGGCGCATTCACCGGCGCGGCCAAGGCCCGGCGCGGTTACTTCGAACAGGCGCAGGGCGGCACGCTGTTCCTGGACGAGATCGGCGACATGCCGCTGTCGATGCAGGCCAAGCTGCTGCGCGTCCTGCAGGAACATCGGCTGCAACGCCTGGGCGGCGAGACGACGATTGCGGTGGACTTCCGCCTCGTCTGCGCCACCCACTGCGACCTCAAGGCGATGGTGGAGGAAGGCCGCTTCCGGGAGGACCTCTACTACCGCATCAACGTCATCCACCTGCGCATTCCGCCGCTGCGCGAACGCAAGGAAGACATCGTCTGGTTCATGCAGCACTTCGTCGAGGCCTTCAACCGCGCCCATCCGGAGGAAGCCCGGCGGATCGATCCGCGCACGCAGGAAGCGCTCGCGCGTTACCCGTGGTCGGGCAATGTGCGCGAACTCAAGCACGCCGTCGAGCGCGCCTGCATCCTGTCGCCGGGCCCGGTCCTCGGCGCCGACGCCTTCTTTGGCGAAGACCAGGACGTCGGCGCCGAAGCGCCGACCTCACGCCCGCTGGCGGATTACCTGATGGACTGCGAGCGCGATTACCTGCGCATGGTCCTCGAGCAGCACGGCGGGCACATGACCCACAGCGCCGAGGCACTCGGCATCACCCGC
The DNA here is from genome assembly GCA_022705165.1 of Pseudomonadota bacterium. Classification (GTDB taxonomy): domain Bacteria; phylum Pseudomonadota; class Gammaproteobacteria; order Burkholderiales; family Rhodocyclaceae; genus Proximibacter. The sequence goes on along the minus strand of JAKJEY010000123.1, from coordinate 4,281 downwards.
AAGACCCTGTGGGAAAAGATGCGACGCCTCGGGCTGCAGGCGCGCGACGACGCCTGAAGATGGCATCCCGAGGATCTCAGCCGCCGCACCTGGCCGAAACTTCGCTCAGCCGAAACGCCCGGTGATGTAATCCTCGGTTTCCTTCTTGACCGGCTTGGTGAAGATGTCGCCCGTCACGCCGTATTCGACCAATTCCCCCACGTACATGTAAGCCGTGAAATCCGAAATCCGCGCGGCCTGCTGCATGTTGTGGGTCACGATCAGAATGGTGACCTTTTCGCGCAACTCGGTGATCAGTTCCTCGATGTTCGCGGTCGCGATCGGATCGAGCGCGGAGGTGGGCTCGTCGAACAGCAGCAGCTCCGGATCGGTGGCCAGGCAGCGCGCAATGCAGAGCCGCTGTTGCTGGCCGCCCGACAGCGCGGTGGCGGGCTGCTGGAGGCGATCCTTGACCTCATTCCACAGGGAGGCGCCACGCAGTGCGCTTTCCACACGCCCTTCGATCACGCTGCGACTGCGCTCCCCCCGTACCTTGAGGCCATAGGCCACGTTCTCGAAGATCGACTTGGGAAACGGGTTCGGCTTCTGGAACACCATGCCGATGCGCATGCGAACCTCGATCGGGTCCACCTTGAGATCGACGATATTGGTGTTGTCCGGATGGAAAACGATGGCGCCCTCGTAGCGGTTCCCGGGGTACAGATCGTGCATGCGGTTGAACGAGCGCAGCAGGGTCGACTTGCCGCAACCCGAGGGGCCGATGAGCGCGGTCACACGCTTGTCCAGCACCGGAAGGTTTACCTTCTTGAGAGCGTGAAAGTCACCGTAATAGAAGTTGAAATCGCGGGTTTCCGCCTTCAGTTCGGTTTTCAGTTCAGTTTTGGCCATGAGGGCGTCTCTGGATCAGTTTTCGGAGTCTGGCAGCGTCGCTTACCAAGCGATGCTCTTGCGCAGGCGATAGCGGAGCCAGATCGCAAGTGCATTCATCAGCAGGGTCATCAGCACCAGGATCAGACCTGCCGCGGCCGCGTTCTGCTGGAATGCCTCTTCGGGGCGCGAGGTCCAGTTGAACATCTGGATCGGCATCACGGTGAAGCCCGACCACAGCCAGTCGAAGTTGATGAACGGCGCCGTGGAGGAGATCGGCGACGCGGGCAGGAAGGCGATGAAGGTCAGGGCACCGATCGTGATGATCGGCGCGGTTTCGCCAATCGCTCGCGACAGGCCGATGATCACGCCGGTCATGATGCCGGGAGTCGCGTAAGGCACCAGATGGTCGCTGACCACCTGCCACTGGGTCGCGCCGCAGCCATACGCACCTTCGCGCACATGAACCGGAATCGCGCGCAGCGCCTCGCGCGTGGCGACGATGATCACGGGCAGGATCAGCAGGCCGAGCGTCAAACCCGCCGTCAGCACGCTCTGGCCAAAGCCGAACATGTAGACGAACACGCCCAGGGCGAGCAGGCCATAGACGATGGACGGCACGCCGGCGAGGTTGGTCACGTTGATCTCGATGATGTCGGTGACCAGATTCTTCGGGGCGTACTCCTCGAGATAGACGCCTGCCGCCACGCCGAGGGGAACGGCCGACAAGGCGGTCACGAGCATGACCAGCAGCGAGCCGACCCACGCCGACAAGATGCCCGCATTTGCCGCCCGACGCGACGGAAAGCTGGTGAAGAAGTCCGGGTTCAGGCGCTCCCATCCGTTGATCACCATCTGGCCGAACAAGGTCACGAAGGCCAGCACCCCGACCGTCAACGCCAGGAAGCCGGCAACTGCGAAGATCAGGTCCCAGCGGCGGTTGCCTCGGATGATGCCGCGGATCGAAGCGATGTCTTGATTGTTCATTCTCAGGAATCCGGTATCAGTAGGCTTCGCGATAACGACGGCGAATCAGGTGCCCCATGATGTTGAAGAACAGGGTCAGCAGCATCAGGCTCAGACCAGCAGCGAAAATCGACTGATATCCGATCGAACCATGCGGCAGGTCGCCCATTGCGACTTGCACGATGTAGGCCGAAATCGTCTGCGCCGGCTGCGTCGGATCCATGGTGAAGTTCGGCTGCATGCCTGCAGCAACCGCCACGATCATGGTCTCGCCGACTGCACGCGAAATCCCGAGGATGTAGGCCGAAAGCACGCCGGAAATCGCGGCCGGCAGGACCACCCTCACGGCAGTCTGGAAGCGCGTGCTGCCCATCGCGTATGCACCCTCGCGCAGGCTCATCGGCACCGCCCGCATCGCATCCTCGGAGAGCGAACTGATGTACGGAACGATCGCGATGCCCATCACGAGACCCGCTGCGAGCATCGAGAAGCCGGGCAGGGACGGAAAGAAGTATTGCAGAACGGGCGAAACGACCGTCAGCGCAAAATAGCCATAAACGATGGTCGGGACACCACCGAGCAACTCGAGAAACGGTTTGACGATCTCACGCACACGAGGTGAGGCAAACTCGGAAATGTAGATGGCGATCACCGTGCCTAGCGGCACCGCGACCGCAAGCGCGACCAGGGACGTGGTTACGGTGCCGAGCAGCAAGGGCAGGATGCCGTAGCGCGGCGTCGAGAACAGCGGCGTCCACATCGTGTCGGTGAGGAAATCCCACACCGGGACGTGTTCGAAAAAGTGATACGACTCGAAGATCAGGATCCAGATGATCCCGATGGTCGTCAGGACTGAAACCGAGGCGGCAAGAAAGAGTACGAGTTCGATGGCACGCTCGCGCACATTGCGCGAAAGCTTTCTCGACAGGCGCTCGCTGACCGTAGTGGTGTGCATGGACGACATGTCCATCCTCATGACTCGGGATCCAGGCACGGCTCCCTCCAAGGGTGAAAAACTGCCTGGACGGGACAACCCCCATCCAGGCAGTTCGGAGAATCAAGGATCAGAGCTTGGCTTCGCGCGAGATCAGCTCTTCGATCGTCACGCCCACGTCGGCATGACCGCCGAACACCGTGCCGAGCTTCTTGCTCTTCATGTGCTCCATGTTGGCCTCATAGGCCTTGGCCGGCAGCGGCACGTACTTGACTTCCGAAGTGAGCGCCGGGGCGCTCTTCATGTAGAAATCGACGAACTGGCGCACCTCGGCGCGCTCGAGCGCCTTCGCCGAGACGTAGATGAAGATCGGACGGGCCAGCGGGTTGTACGAACCATCGATCACGCTCTTCTCGGACGGCAGCACTGCGTCGCCCTTGGCATTGACGATCGCCACGGCCTTCAGCTTGCCCTGGTTCTCGGCGTAGTAGGCGTAGCCGAAGTAGCCGATCGCGTTGACATCACGCGACACGCCCTGGACGAGAACGTTGTCGTCCTCGGAGGCGGTGTAGTCGCCACGGGAAGCCTTGGACTTGCCGTTGATGGCCTCGGTGAAGTAGTCGAACGTACCGGAGTCGGAACCCGCACCGAAGAGGTTGAGCGGCGCATCCGGGAAGGACGGGTCGACCTGGTTCCAGTTCGAGACCTTGCCCTGGGCATCCGGCTCCCACATCTTCTTGAGCTGCGCGACGCTGAGCTGGGTGATCTTGCTGTTCGGATTGACGACGACGGTCAGCGCATCGAAGGCCACCGGCAGTTCGTAGTAGGTGATCCCTTCCTTGGCGCAGTCTTCCATTTCCTTCTTCAGGATCGGGCGCGATGCGTTGGCGACGTCGATCTCACCGCGGCAGAACTTCTTGAAACCGCCACCGGTCCCGGAAATGCCCACGGTGACCTTGATCTCGCCCTTGACCGACTTCTGGAAATCTTCTGCGACAGCCTCGGTGACCGGGTACACGGTGCTGGAGCCGTCAACCTTGACCAGCGATTCGGCTTGGACCGACGACGCGGCGAGCGCCAGGAATGCAGAAGCAAGAACGGTTCGTTTCATCGATTTCTCCGAAAGTTATGCACGAGGCCAGGCGCAAGAAACGGCACCTGTAGCACCACGCCGAATGCTAGCGGCGCAATGTTTCAGAAAAATGAATCGTCACAAACACTGCAA
>JAKJEY010000123.1:0-243 GCA_022705165.1 Pseudomonadota bacterium | reverse complement strand
CTCGGCGAGCCGATCCGGGCGCGTGCCAGGGCGGCTTCGAAGCGTACACTGAGCGCAACGCGGTCGGAGAAGCAGCCATGCGCCGCGGGCATTCACGGCAGGTGGAGGCTGGAACCTGGCCACCCCGGGGACTGCAGATCGAACTGGAGCTGGCACAGGACGCACGAGCCCCGACCGCTCGGTCACGGAAGGTAACGCTCGAACGGGAGCGAGGACGGGCTGAACTCACACTGGCCTGGTCAC
>JAKJEY010000122.1:6335-6690 GCA_022705165.1 Pseudomonadota bacterium | reverse complement strand
TCTGCCGCTTGGGCGGGACGACCTTGCTCACGCGGAGCATCGACATTACGTATTGGGCCATGGCGTTCGAGAGGTGATGTGAATACGGAAAACCGGTGATGCAGCGCGTATTGCAAAGTGCGCTGCGAAGGGCGCAATTCTAGCCGACTTGGGGGCTTCGGCGCTTGCCTGCGCGCAGCAGGGCAATGCTCATGCCGCCTGCCGCGAATAGCCAGAGCGCCGCGGACAGCGGCAGGGCAGCCTCGGCAAGGCCGGCGGCGTTGAGCGAGATGCGCGCCACGGTGGCCAGCGCCAGCATGGCGAACAGGCCGCCGAGCATGGCGGCGCTGTCCGGTGCCGGCAGGTAGCGCTCGGC
>JAKJEY010000122.1:0-6325 GCA_022705165.1 Pseudomonadota bacterium | reverse complement strand
GGCCTTGCACAGTGTCAGCCCCCAGCCGATGCCGCCGAGCACTTGTGCCAGGGGCAGCAGGGCGGGGCTCGTGGTCATGCCGAAGAGCAGGGCCGCTACGGCGGCGATCAGGGCGCCGGCGGCGAAGACGCCTTCGGCCGGCCAGCGCGTGGTGGTGGCCGAGGCCAGCACGCTGCCGCCGGCGACGCCGATCCAGAACATGGGCATCAGCCAGTGCAGGTCGCCGGGGCCGTAGTGCCTGAGGTAGGCCGGCGCGGCGCCGAGGTTGAAGAAGATCTGGAAGCCCAGTGCGGCGGCGAGCAGCAGGGCAAAGAAGACGGGCGCCGGCAAGGGGGGGAGCGGGGCGGCAGCTTCGGTGGCATCAGCCTTCAGCCCGGCGGCCCGTTCGGCAGCCGCCAGCGGCAGCACCAGCGCCGCCAGCGCCAGGCTGGAGAGTGCGAAGGGCAGGGCCGGGTCGAGCGGCTTCAGTTGCGAGCCCAGCCACGGCGCGATCATGCCGGCGCCGGCCATGCCCAGCGTCATCATGCCCGCCAGTGCGGCCTTTCCGGGCGTGGCAGCGTGGCGCGAGAGCAGTGCATAGAGCGGTGCGCGCAGCGCCGATGAGGTGATGACCCAGATGACAGTGAGCGCCAGCAGCAGCGGCGCCGTGGCCGCCATCTGCGGCAGGAGCAGGAAGGCAAGGCACGAAACCAGGCTGACCCCGAGCACGAGCGGGGCGATGTGCCCGTAGCGCTGCATGCCGCGCGCAGCGGCAATGCCGAAGGCGAAATCGAAGATCGCCATGAGCACCTGATCGGCGATGACGATACGCGGCAGCCAGGCCTTGTCGATGCCGGCCCGCAGCAGCAGCTCGGGCAGGAAGACGATGTAGATCGTCCAGGTCGAGACGAACACGAACTGGACTACGGCGAGGTAAAGGGCGCGGGGGCCGGCGGCGGACATGGGCCGATTATATGAAGCCGCCGGGGTGAAATCGAGTGCGCGACGACGCCGTGATCGCCAATGTCATGCGATCAGGCGGGGCGACGGACGCCGGGTCGCCGCTGGATGGGAGAGCGTTGCCTGAGGCGACTCCGTGCTGCGCGACGTCAGCGGTTATCGAGTGCCTCCAGCACCGCCCGCCCGAGCGTGCCCCTGGTGTAGGGCTTGTCGAGTACGGGGGCGCGGGTGCGTAGCGTGGGGGCCTGTCCGTCGGCGAAGCCGGTGGTGACCAGTGCCGCCATCTCCGGGTAGAGGCCGCGGCAGCGCTCGACGAGGGCCAGCCCGCTCATGCTGCCGGGCATGACGATGTCGGTCAGCAGGAGGTCGAAGCGGTGCTCGGCGAGGATGGCGAGCGCCTCGTCGGCATCCGCCGCGCAGGAAACGGTGTGCCCGAGGCTCTTCAGCCATTGCGCGGCGATCGAGAGCAGCGTCGGTTCATCGTCGACCAGCAGGATGCGGGCGTGGCCACGCAATTCCTGCGCCGATTCCTTCTGGCCCTTTGTCCTGTTCTTCGTCATGGCGGCTGCAGCGATCGGCAGCAGCAACTGTACCGAGGTACCGCGCCCCGGCGCGCTCTGGATGCGGGCGGTGCCGCCGGACTGGCGCGAGAAGCCATAGACCATGGCAAGCCCGAGACCCGTGCCGCGGCCGCGCTCCTTGGTGGTGAAGAAGGGGTCGAAGGCGCGCATGGCCGTTTCCGGCGCCATGCCGGCGCCGTTGTCATCGACGCCAACCACGAGGTAGGGGCCTGGCTTCAGTTCGAGCGGCGCGGCAAGCGCATGCGGCAGGATGTCGGTGGTGTAGGTATAGATCAGGATCTGGCCGCCCTGGGGCATCGCATCGCGGGAGTTGATGACCAGGTTGACCAGAGCATTGTTGAGTGCGCCGGCGTCGATGCTGCAGACGGCGTTGCGGGCGTTGTTCGAGAAGGAGAGTTCGATCGACTTGCCGGCACTTTGCCGCAGCAGGGGAATGATCTCGTCGATCAGTTCGTTGACTTCAGTTGGCTGCGGCTTGAGTGCGCGGCGCCGGGCGACGGCCAGCAGGGCACGCGTAATGTCGGCGCCACGGTGGGCGGCGGAGAGCGCGGCGGCCAGCAGTTCATTTTCAGGATGGCGATCGATCGACGGTGCAACCAGGTCGAGGCTGCCGATGATGATGCCGAGGATGTTATTGAAGTCATGGGCGAGGCCGCCGGTCAGGTGGCCGATGGCCTCCAGCTTCTGTGCCTGCACGAGTTGCTGTTCGGCAAAGAGCGTATCGGAGATGTCGCGGATGAGAAGCGTCGTCATCCGTTCCTCGTCAATGGTCGTCGTCGCCACCTGCAGTTCGGCGTCGAATTCCTCCCCGTTGCGACGGCGCAGCCGGGAGCGGCAGCGCCATTGTCCGGCGCTCTCGTTGCCGGCGAGCAGTTGTCGGGCGTCGCTTCGATCCGGGAACACGAGTTCGGCGAGGCCTTTTCCGAGTGCTGCCTCGACGGTGTGGCCGAACAGCTCCTCGGCATGGCGGTTCCAGACGACAACGATGCCGTCGCCATCCATCGCCACGAAGGCGTCGCCGGCGCTGTCGATTGCGGTCCTGAGCAGAGTGGCGTTTTCCGCCATGTCGGGGTGAGCGCGCCGTCGGCGCGCGCTAGTCAGTGGTTTGCTCGGTATTTTGGAGGGCGCTGCCATTTTTAAATGAAAAAATTTGCTAAAACTGAAAATAAGTGATAATTCTGACAACAGAGTAGCGCTGATAGCCCGGCGGTGCAAGCCCGGGCGGCGCATCAAAGGAGGATGAGGAGTCATGGAACAGGTTCAACGTGCATTTTGCACGACCCGGAGAGCCGCGGAACTGCTGGGCGTTTCCCTGCGCACGGCACAGCTGTGGAGCGAAAGCGGGGTGCTGGAAGCGTGGAAGACCGAGGGCGGCCACCGTCGCATTTCACTCGAGTCAGTCAAGCGCCTGCTGGCCGACCCGAAGGTGGTCTCACAGACGGAGTCGATGCCGGCGGCGGCAGTACCGGCCCGGGGCGATGCCGACCGGCCGTTTTCAATCCTCGTGGTTGAGGACGAAGCGACGCTCTGCCTGGTGTATGAGCTGACGCTGTCGCGCTGGCCGATGCGGCCACAGGTAATGACAGCCTATGACGGCTACGAGGCGCTGCTGCGGGTCGGCCTGAATCGCCCCGACATGCTCGTGACCGACCTGCGCATGCCCGGCATGAACGGCTTCCAGATGCTCAGGACGCTACGCAAGCTGCACGAGCTCAGCGACATGAAGATCGTGGTGGTGAGCGGCCTGAGCCCGGATGAGATCGACGATGGCGGCGGCATTCCGGAGGGCATCCAGGTGCTTCCGAAGCCGATTCCCTTCGATCAGCTGCAGGAAATCGCGGAGCGAGTGGCGGCGTCGCGCCACAGCCCGAAAATCAAGTTGAAGTGAAAGGCAATTGAACATGGAAAAGATCCTTCTGGTTGACGACCATTCCGATATCCGGCGCCTGATCCGCATCACGCTTGGCCGCTCCTTCGAGGTGCTGGAGGCCGAGGACGGTGCCACCGGGCTCGAGATCGCCCGGCGCCAGAAGCCCGACCTGGTCGTGCTCGACATCATGATGCCCGGACCGCTCGACGGCTTGCAGGTGCTCGACGCGATCAAGGCCGATCCGGAGCTGGTCAGTACGCGCGTCATCATGGTGACGGCGAAGGGGCAGGCGAACGACTACGAGACCGGCATGGCACGCGGTGCCGATGCCTACTTCATCAAGCCGTTCAGCCCACTGCAACTGGTCGCCTGCATCAAGGAAACGCTTGCCCGGTGAGGTAGCGATGGTCGCCAGATCTTCTTCGGTCCGATCGGCGTCGCTCGCCGGTGGACAATCCCTGCGGCTCCCCGGGAGTTCGCAACAGGTGGCACTGCATGATCAGCTCTACCGTTATGCGGAAGACCTGCAGCATGTGCTTGAGCGACAGTCCTCGCTGGAGGAGAACTGCAACACGCTGCGCTCCGCGTGCGTGAAGCTGAGCGAAAGCCAGCGACTGCACAACGAGATCGTCGGGCAGTCGCCGGACCTGCATTTCGTGACCGCTGCCGACGGCCGTATCCTGCAGGCAAATCCGGCGGCACAGACGCTGGCCCCGATGTCGCAGCTGATCGGCAGCGCGTTGAAGGACTGGGTACTGCCGGCCTGCCATCCGGATTTCGAGGCGCTGCTCGCGCATGCCGGCGAGCGCGGCCGGAGCGATGGCCAGGAGAAGGAACTGCGCTTGCGCCGGGAGGGGCCGAACACCACGCAACTGATCGTCACGGCCAGCGTGATCGTCGCCAACGAGGACAGTGGCAGCCCGGGTTATTACTGGGTCCTGCGCGACATCACCCGCATCCGGGAGATCCAGTTCGAATCGCAGATTTCGTCGATGGTGTTCAAGGAAACCTCCGAAGCGGTGATGATCACCGATATCGGTGGCGAAATCCTGGCGGTCAATCCGGCGTTTTCGCGCATTACCGGATATTCCGCCGAGGAAACCGTCGGTCGCCGGCCGACGATGCTGCGCTCCGGCATGCACGATGCCGGGTTCTACACGAGTTTCTGGAGGTCCCTGCAGGAGAAGGGCTACTGGCAGGGCGAGATCTACAATCGCCGCAAGAGCGGCGAGATCTTCTCGGAATGGCTGACTGTCAACACGGCACGCGACGCGAACGGCCAGACCATTGCCTACATCGCCGTGTTCACCGATCTGTCGCGCATCCTGCAGGCCGAGCGCCGCATGTCGTATCTCGCCCATCACGACATGCTGACCGGCCTGCCGAATCGCCTCCTGTTCAATGATCGCCTGGAGCAGGCGGTGGCGCAGGCGCGCCGCAACGCCGGCCGCTTCACGCTGATCTTCATCGACCTCGATCGCTTCAAGCAGATTAACGATTCCCTGGGGCACGAGATCGGGGACATCGTCCTGCGCGAGGCGGCTGCGCGTCTCGCGATGGCCGTACGCGAGGTGGACACGGTGGCGCGGCTGGGCGGCGATGAATTCGTGATCATCGCTCCCGAGCTGGCCGGGCCCGAAGCCATTGCCGTCGTCGCCAACAAGGTCATCGACATCGTCAGCCAGCCGATGCAGATCGATGGCAACGAGTTGTTCATCGGCGCCAGCCTGGGCTGTGCCACCTATCCCGAGCATGGCGACGAGGAGGCGCTGCTCCTCAAGCATGCCGATGCGGCGATGTACGTAGCCAAATCGCTCGGCGGCAATACCCATGTGGTCTTCGATTCGTTTGACGGCGCACCTGGCGAAGCGCTGCACCTCGAAACGGAGCTTCGCCATGCGCTCGAGCGCGGGCAGCTTCGTCTCGAATACCAGCCGCAGATCGAGGCGGCCAGCGGTCGCGTCCTCGGCGTCGAGGCATTGCTGCGCTGGGATCATCCCAAGCTCGGGCAGGTGCCGCCGGCCCACTTCATCCCCGTTGCGGAGCGCAGCGGCCTCATTCTTTCCATCGGGCAATGGGTATTGCAGGCGGCCTGCGCGCAGCTGGCGGCCTGGGACGGCATCGGGTTGCCGCCCTTGACGATGGCGGTGAATCTTTCTCCCCGCCAGTTGCGGGATCCGCTCCTCGTCGAGAGCATCCGTTCGGCGCTGGCACGCCACGGCATTGCCGCGAACCGCCTCGAGATGGAGATCACCGAGTCGGAAATCATGCAGCACCTCGATGCGGATCGCGGGAAGCTGGCACGCCTGCGCGAGCTCGGGGTGAAGATCGCGATCGACGATTTCGGGACCGGCTATTCCAGCCTTGCCCGGCTGATGAATCTCCCGATCGACAGCCTGAAGATCGATCGCAGCTTCATCAGCGAACTGGAAAGGGAAGGCTGCTCGCGCGCCGAGGCGATCACCGCGGCGGTGCTCAACATGGGAATGGCGCTGGGTGTGCAACTGGTGGCGGAAGGCGTCGAGACCGATGCGCAGTACGCGCTGCTCTCCGGCCAGGGATGCCAGGTCATCCAGGGATTCCTGACCGGCAGGCCGATGCGGCCGGAGATGCTGTCGCTCTGGCTGTCGTCGAAGGCGGAAGCGCGCAGCCTGGCTGCCAGCGCACAGCAATGAACAAGCCGGAGGGGGATTCGATGACACGTCAAATTTTCGTACGCATGGTCGTGGCGATCATTTGGCTCAGCGGCATGCTTTTTTCGTGGCGGACACTCGCCGCCGAACCCTCGCCGGTCGTCATCGGGCTGACGGCGGAGTTCGGCGTGCAGGGAAGCCAAGCGGCGCAATCGATCGAAAAGGGCGTCCGGCTCGCCATCGATGAAATCAACGCGGCGGGGGGCGTACTCGACGGCCGCAAGCTGGCCCTTGAAACCGCC
>JAKJEY010000121.1:6457-6705 GCA_022705165.1 Pseudomonadota bacterium | reverse complement strand
GGTTGGAGCCGTCATAGACGCGCGCGGTGGCGCGACGGATCCAGTCCTCGCCCACGTCGGGCTGCAGCCGCAGCGCCGGGATCGCGGCAAACGTCATGGTCAGCGGGCAGCCGCTGCCCGAATCGGCCTGGTTGTGCATGTACTCGAGTGCCGCGCGCGCCACGTGGGCACCGGCGCGGGCCTCGGTCCACGGCAGCGAGGGCAGTCCCGCCTCGATCGCCGCGCGCATCAGCTCGTGGTAGGCGGGG
>JAKJEY010000121.1:0-6308 GCA_022705165.1 Pseudomonadota bacterium | reverse complement strand
CCGCCGCCGCTCCGTAGGCCTCGAGCGTTGGCCCGGCCCAGCCCCCGCCCTCGCGCACGACCGCCTCGCGCAGCGCGAGATCGCTGCGCCAGGCGTGGAAGGGCTCCAGCGGCTCGGGCTGGTTCAACACCTCATGGGTCTCGGCTGGCGGCGCCCCGCCGGCATCGTTTTCCGCGTTCACAGGCACCTCGCAGTGGCGCCCGCCGGCGCCCTCAACCGTTCAGCAGGTAGGCGTTCAGCCCCGCTTGGCGCAACAGGTATACCGCGAGTCCGCTGCGCCTGCCACCCTCGGGCGTGATCGGCCGCCTGCCAGCTCTCGAGCCTTGCTCCCGACGATCACCGACGCAATGGAAAGCGTTGTCGAGCCCCCGGGTGTGCCGACGCTACCCAAGGTGGTGGTGATCATCAGGACCCACAACGGTCCATAAGCCTGCGCCGACGATCACGGGCGTGCCGGGTGACAGTTCGTTCACGGTCGTTTCCTCGGTAGCGGGAGGGCGTCACAATCGCCGTACTGATGATCGGAGCCGGTATGACCGGGCTGGTGCTCGGCCCCAACTCACCGATCGGCAACCAGTCGGTGATCGAGATCAGCGAATACCAGACGGCCTATGCGCTGCGCTCGCGTGACCAGACACCTGGCGCCGCCGGGTGCGCGCCGGCGGCACCCCTTTGTTACGCTGTGGCCAGATCCGGAACAAGACAACAAGGAGTTCCCTGATGAAAGCTTACGCCTACGCCGGCCCGATGCAGCCGCTCGCCGAAATGCAGTTCCCGACGCCCGTGCCGGCCGACGCCCAGGTGCTGGTCCGCACGCGTTTTTGCGGCGTGTGCCACTCCGACGCGCATCTGCAGGAAGGCAAGTTCGACCTCGGCGAGGGGCAGGACCTCGCGCTGCCCTTCCCGCAGGGTGTGGTGTTCGGCCACGAGATCTACGGCGAGGTCGCGGCGGTCGGACCCGCGGTGAGCGACGTGAAGCCCGGCGATCGCGTCATCGTGTACCCGTGGGTCGGCTGCGGCGCGTGCGAGCTCTGCCGCGGCGGCCTGGAGCACGTCTGCCAGTCCGGCCTGATGATCGGCGGTGGGCAGAATCCGGGCGGATTCGGCGACCACGTACTGGTGCCGCACGAGCGCTACTGCGTCGCGGCCGAGGGCATCGAGCCCGCGCAGGCCGGATCGCTCGCCTGCTCGGGCCTCACCAGCTTCGGTGCGATCAAGCGTATCCCGAATCTCGGGCCGCACAGCCGCGTGGTCGTGATCGGCGCGGGTGGACTGGGCATCATGGGCATCGGCATCCTTAGTCGTGTGTTCGGTGTGAGTCCGATCGTGGTCGATGTCGACGAGGGCAAGCTCGCGGCCGCGCGTGCCGCCGGCGCAGGCCAGGTCGTCGACGGCCGTGGGCCCGACGTGCTGATGAAACTGATGGAGTTAACCGGCGGCGGCGCGGATGCCGCGATCGATTTCGTCGGCTCCGAGCACACCGCGCCGCTGGCCTTCCACGCCCTGCGCGTGGGCGGCAAGGCGATCATGGTGGGCCTCTTCGGCGGCACGCTGAAAATTCCCGCGGCACTGGTCGCGATGCAGTTGAAGAGCATCGAGGGCTCCAACGTCGGCACGATGGCGGATTTCCGCGAGCTCGTGGCGCTCGCGCGCGCCGGCAAGGTGCCGCACATTCCGGTGAGCCTGCGCCCGGCCTGCGAGGCCAACGCAGTGCTCGAGGACCTGCGCCACGGACGCGTGATCGGCCGCGCGGTGCTGGAGCATGCGCACTCCTGAAACCCTGAGCGGTAGGTGCTCGTGATCGCGACAGCTTCCGCAGAGATCAAAGCAGCGCACGCGACCGACACCGCGTTCCGCTGGCTGTTCCCGTCACGCCGGGCATGAGCTTCTGGCGCGCGCAGGGCGAGGTCGCAGTCTCATCAGGCCGGAACGCAGATGCGCTTCGCTCCGAACAGCTCTCGATCTCGCCGACGACGATGGCGTCGATGGCGTGGGCGAGTTCCGACCTTGTAAGGAATTGCGCCGAGGTGTTACCGTGGTGTCACTCGCTGTAACAGGAGTTCAACCATGTCCACTACCTCACTGAAACTTTCTGACGAGCTCAAGCAGCGGGCCGTTGCCGCTGCCGAGCAGAAGGGGGTGTCGCCGCATGCGTTCATGGTTCAGGCGATCGAGCAGGCAGCCACGGCGGCGGAAAGACGGGCCAGTTTCGTCGCTGAGGCGAGGGCGGCTCGGGAGCAAATGCTGGGTTCCGGCATGGGCTACGATGCCAGCGAGGTTCATGCTTACCTCGAGGCGCGGGTTGCCGGCGACAAGGCGGCACGGCCGAAGACAAAGTCTTGGCAAAGCTGATTTATTCGGAGCAGGCGCTTGCCGATTTCGAAAGACTGACCGATTTCCTGATCGAGACCGATCCTTCGGCTGCGGCGGAAACAGTTGGATTGATCGAGGAGGCGGTGGCTTTGCTGATGCGTCATCCGTTGATCGGGCGCCCGGTGGAATCGGCAATGCATGAGTTGGTGATATCGCGCGGACGCACCGGTTACATCGCCCTCTACACTTTTGAGCCGAACCAGGACGCCGTTTTGATTCTTGCCATTCGGCATCAACGGGAAGCGGGTTTCTCGGAGCAGGACGAATACTGAACTGCCATTCCTGCGGTCGAGGAAAAGAATGTGGAAGTGGATGCGCTTGCGGACGCCATCCAGCTTCTCCGCGGCGACAGCGGAAATCGCGGCGAAGCGTTCGAAGTCGCCGAAATAGCGCATGCCGGCGACACTCGCACCGAGCGTCGGAAACATTGTTTGCATTGAGCGCCGACCCGAAGCGTTATATCAAGGTGACTGCCCCGGCGCAGGCATCCTCGAGCTGGAATCCGGCCTTGTGCACCTGGTGAGTGGCGATGGTGCGGCAGTGGATCCCGAGCACCTTGCCCATCGATTGGGGATGTGTGGCAAACAGGAAACGCAGGGCAAAGGGGAAGCTGATCACCCATTGGCGCAGCGCCACAAGGGCAGCTGTCTTGATCGACCTGAGCAGGGCTGCCCCCCCTGCGCCGGAGTCAATCCGGCCCAGCTGGCTCGAGGAGCCCAATATACCGATACAACACCACGCACCCTGTCGACAGGGCCGCGAAGGCAGCCCGCAGATTTCAATTACGCGGATACCGGCTTCTGAATTGCGAAGGATTCATTCCCGACCAAGCGTGAAACGCGCGCCGGAACGCGCGGTCGTCGCTGAAGCCGGTGAGCCGCGCGATCTCCTCGATCGGCTGATCGGAAGAGCGCAGTAGATATTCCGCATGTTGCTGCTGGCTGATAGCGCGCAGATTCGAGTAGTTGGCACCTTCATCGCGCAGCCGGCGCCGCAGTGTCGTCGTGCTCATCTGGAACAGCTGCGCGCACGTGTTCAGCGTCGGAAGCGGTTGGTTGCGGTACAGCGTCGATGACAGGAAGGCGCGAAGTTTCTCGGCGAGCGTGCCATCGGTCTTGCCGCAGAAATGCAGATCGAACGGGAAATAATCGATCACCCCCTGCAGATCCTGGTAAGACCTGACCACCGGTTGCGTCAGATACCGACTGGAGAAGCACAGCGAATCCTGTGCCCGTCCGTAGTGCAGCGGGACGCCAAAAATATCGGAGAACAACAGCGGCTTTTCCGCCGCCGGACAGCGCAGCGAAATCTCGGTCAGCCGGATGCGCTGCCCGATCAGCCACGCAAACAGCTGATGCAGCATGCTGATGCCGGCCAGGGCGACCAGCATCGCTGCGCGATCCTGCGTGCGCCGTCGAAAATCGATGTCGAGACGAATGGTGGTGCCGCAATTGTTGCTCGTTAGTCCAGCACCGAGTGGGCCAATAGCGCGGCAGAACGCCGATGCGCGCTCGATCACCTGTTGCAGGTCACTGCAGGTGATCAGGCAGTAGCACAGCAAATCGACCACTTCCTTTTCCATCAGGCTCCGGTCGGGGCGCACGCTGGTGGTAGCTTCGAGCAGGCGGAAGGCATAGCCATAGAGCCGCGTGAAATCTCTGGCCGGAAGCTCCAGTTCGGGGTCGTGCACGGCGGCATCCCGCAGCGTCAGCCCGGCATTCCTGAACACCTGCAAGCGGCTGTAGCCGGCGCTTTGGAGCGCCTCGAGTGGCGGATTGGCGTAGCTGATCGGGATCAGGGGCTCTTCAATCACGCGGTGGACCTCTGGCGCTGGCGGTGGCCGGCAATCGGTACTGTTCGGTTCAGCCTGGTCACTATTGTCGTGCCGCCGACTGCATTAAATAAAGTAACGCGACGAAGAATGGACAGAAATGTCCGCCATTTTTGTCGCTCCGGCCCTGAGGCTGGCCGCCGCGAATGGATAGAGTGCATGGCACATCGTGCACAGGGAAAACGGCATGCGCCCGGAACAGTTTCAAATCCATGTCCCCGAATGCGAGCTCGAAGACCTCGAGCGCCGCCTGGGCAATACGAAGCTTCCCGAGGACTTCGGCAACGAGACGTGGTGCTACGGCACCGAGAAGACCTATCTGCAATCGCTGCTCGACTACTGGCTGCACGACTACAACTGGCGCGACCACGAAGCGAAGATGAACCGCTTCGCCCACTACCGCGTGGTCATCGACGACGTGCCGATCCATTTCATCCATCACAGGAGCGGCAGGAAAAACGCCATCCCGCTGATCATGACCCACGGCTGGCCGTGGACGTTCTGGGATTTCCAGCATGTCATCGAGCCGCTGGCAAATCCGGCCGCGTACGGCGGCAACGTCGACGATGCGTTCGACATCATCGTGCCGTCGCTGCCGGGCTACGCGTTTTCATCGCCCCTGCGCAAAGCCGGCGTCAGCGCGAAGGCCACCGCCGACCTCTGGCACAAGCTCATGACCGAGGTGCTCGGTTACGAAAAATACGCCGCGCACGGCGGCGATTGGGGCGGCTACGTGACCGGCCAGATCGGTTACAAATACCCCGATCACCTGATCGGCATTCACATGATCAACGCAGCGCCGCTGGACTGGAACGTCAAAGGCCTGCCGGGACCTGAGGAATACGCGCCCGAGGAAGCCGGCTGGTGCGAGCAGACGCACAGGTATTTCGCCGATCACCAGGGCTATTACGCCCAGCAGGGCACGAAGCCACAAACGCTGGCGTATGGGCTGTCCGATTCGCCGGCCGGGTTGTGCGCATGGCTGCTTGAAAAGCGGCGCTCGTGGAGCGATTGCGGTGGCGACGTCGAAAGGCGCTACAGCAAGGACGATCTGCTGACATCCATCATGCTGTACTGGGTCACCAACACGATCGGCACGTCGATTCGCATGTATTACGAATCGGGAAACGATCTGTGGCAGCCGCCGGCCGAAATGCCGACGGACGGCAAATTCATTCGCGTCCCGACCGGCATCCTGAAACTCGAGAAGGATCTCGTACATTTCCCGCGCGCCGCGGTCGAGCATCAGATGAATGTGCAGCGCTGGACCAACCACGCGGTCGGTGGCCATTTCGCACCGTTCGAGGAGCCGCAGCTGGTCATCGACGAACTGCGCGGCTTCTTTGCTCCCTACCGCGCACGCTGAGCGCAACCCCAATGACACAATCGAGAGTTCGATATGCGCGCTAGACAACCGGCCTTGGACTTTGGCGCGTCACTGCCGCACTGGACCCGAGACATCGAGCTCAGCCATATGCTGAACGGCATCTCGGTCGTCGTGATGGAGCTGGAGCCGTTCATGAACCGCGTCATGCGCCGTGCCAGGAACGAGCTGCCCGCCGATGATCCGCTGTACGGCGACCTGGAAACCTTCGTGCGCCAGGAAGCCAACCACACGCTGCTGCACCGGCAATACAACCAGGCGCTGTACGACGCCGGTTACCAGGGCATCGAGGAAATCGAGCGCATGATGCGCGAGGACTACACGCGCTACCTGAAGGAGTGGCCGCTGCGCGAACTCCTCGCGTACTGCGAGGGCTTCGAGTGCCTGGGGCCGATCTGGGCCGAATTTCTGTTCGAGGCCCCGCCGTGGTCGATCTGTGGCGCTGGCACCTGGCCGAGGAATACGAACATCGCATGGTCGCCTATTCGGTCTATCACCGCTTCGGCGGACACTGGCTGCATCGCCTGGTGACGACGTTCAAAACGCATCGGCACCTGCAGAAATACGTTTCGATGTGCGGAACGCTGCTGCTGGCCGCTGACCGCAAGTCGATGACCCCGGAGCAGGCCGCGGAATCGAAAGCAAAATCGGCGAATATCCGCCGCCGCCTGTCGCTGTTCATCCTGAAGCGGTTGTGGCGCGTGGTGCAGCCCTTCTATT
>JAKJEY010000120.1 GCA_022705165.1 Pseudomonadota bacterium | reverse complement strand
TTCTCCCCCTTCATCGCCGCGATGAAAGCCGAAGTGACGTCTGGACGCGCCCTGCGCCTGGTCGGCATCGCTTCGGTGGCGGGCATCCGCGGGTTGCCCGGCGCCGAGGCCTACAGCGCCTCGAAGGCCGCGGCGATCAGCTATCTTGAAAGCCTGCGTCTGGAGATGGCGCCGGCCGGCTTGCGCGTGGTGACCATCGCCCCGGGCTACATCGCAACGCCGATGACCGCGATCAACCCTTACCGGATGCCCTTCCTGCTGCCAGCGGACGAGGCGGCACGCCGCTTTGCCGTCGCTGTCGAGCGCGGCGTCAGCTACATCGTCATCCCGTGGCAGATGGGGGTCGTTGCCAAGCTGCTGCGCCTGCTGCCGAACTGGCTTTACGACCGGTTGTTCATGAACGCGCCGCGCAAGCCGCGGCTATAATCGCGCCGCCGCGAATCCCATTTATCTGCCGGAGTCCCCGATGAAACGTCTCGTCCTTCCGTTCCTGTTCCTTGCTTCGGCCGTGCAGGCCCAGACCGCCGGTGGCATGGCGGCCGTCGAGCAATTGGGCAGCGTCAATGGGCAGGCGCTGGCCTGCAAGCAGGTGGCTTTGTCGTCGCAGGCGCGCAGTGCGCTGATCGCCGTGGCACCGAAGACGCGCGAGGTCGGGGAGGCCTTCGAGGCCGCCACCAACAAGGCGTTTCTCGCGCCGGGTGGCTGTGGCGACCGCAAGCGGCTGGCGGCCGAGGTCGATGCCGCGATCGTCGCGCTGCGTCTTGCCTATCCGGCAACCCGCCACGACACCGCGGCCTCGCCGCCGCCTGCGGCCGAGATCGTGACCCGCTATCTGCTGCAGGATGTCGCCGGCCGTGCGGTATCGGACCAGGATTTTCGCGGACGCTTCCAGCTGCTGACCTTCGGCTATACCTCGTGCCCGGATGTCTGCCCGACGACGCTGCTGGAAATGGCGGCCGTACTCAAGAATCTCGGGGCCGATGCGAAGCGTGTGCAGCCGCTGTTCATCACGGTCGATCCGGAGCGGGATTCGCCGGCGGTACTCAAGACCTATGTAAACAACTTCGACTCGCGCATCGTCGCCCTGTCCGGTTCGCCGGAACTGATCCGCAAGGTGGCCGACAATTACAAGGTGCGCTACGAGAAGGTGCGCGACCCCGGTGCTGCACCGGAACACTATGTCGTTGACCACACGGCTGGCATGTACCTGCTCGGGCCCGATGGCCGTTTCCTGGCTAAGTTCGCCTACGCGATGCCGGTCGCGGAACTGACCCGGCGCATCAGCGAATACCTGAAGACTGTGCCGTAACCCGGCACCCGGCAGCCTGCTATTGGGCGTTCGGATTGACCGTGGCGACGACGGTGTTGCCGTTGCCGAGGTATTCGAGGCTGCTGAAACTGGTGCGCTGTGCCATCGCGATGCCGCGGCCGTTCGGGTCGAAGACGCGCGACGGGTCGAAGTCGAGATAGCGCTGCCATTCGAAGCCGTTGCCTTCGTCGCTGATCGTGAAGCGCAGGCAGTCACCTTCCCGTTCGAAACGGACACGCGCCTGACGGTCCCGGAACTGCGGCAATAGCAGCCGCCGCTCGATCTCCGGACGCCAGTCGTTCTCCATCAGCAGCATGGTTTTTTCCCGGTAACTGATACCGAGGTTGCCGTGTTCGACGGCGTTGATCATTAACTCGGTCAGCCCGAAGACGACACCCTGCGGATTCGGGCAAAACTCGGCGAGAAGTTGCGCCAGTTCGTTCGCCTCGTCGAGCGTGCGGAAACTGAACTCGACCCGCGTCAGTTGCTGGAAGGCTTTCTCCAGGCAGTCGGCGCGTGAGCGCGCGGTTCGCAGGGCGTGGCGATCGCCGATTGCGGCGCGCACGACGGCGCACAGCGTCTCCGGTTCGTAAGGCTTGGTCAGGTAGTAATACGCCCCTGCGGCAAGCCCTTCCCGTACCTGGTCGGGTGCGGCGGCGGCCGTCTGCATGATCACCGGCACATCGGAAAAACGGGCGTCACCCTTCATCCTGCGCAGCAGTGCCATGCCGTCGAGGATCGGCATCATGCGATCGAGGATGACCAGATCGTATCCCGGGCGTGCTGCCTCAAGTGCCGACCAGGCGCTTTCCCCTTCGGCGGCGGTATCGAGGACGTAGCTCGGTTCCTCGCTGAGATACTCCTCGATGATCGCGAGGTTCAATGGCTCGTCGTCGACGACCAGGATGCGGGTCTGGCTCATGGGTTTCCTCCTTCTTCGATTGTCGGCGGATCGCTCGGCAGCGCGAACGTGAAGCAGGCACCCCCTTCCGGCGCATTGCTGGCAGTGATGCGGCCGTGGTGCCGGGAGATGATTTCCCGACAGATCGCCAGGCCGAGCCCGGTGCCGCCGGCGCCGGTGCTGGTACCGCTACTCTGGACGAACTTGTCGAAAATCGCTTCTTCCTCTCCCGCCGGAATGCCCGGCCCGGCATCGATCACCGTCACCCGCCAGCCCGGTGAGCCGTGGGCGTCGGACGCATCCGGCATCATTTCGATCGCTGCCCAGTTTATCCTGATCACACTGTCGGCGGCCGTGAACTTGATGGCGTTCCCGATCAGGTTCGTCATCACCTGCAGCAGGCGTTCCCGGTCGGCAGACAGTGGCGCCACGTCGCTTCCCTCGATCAGCAGGCGGACGCCGCGGCCGGCGGCGAGCGCCGAAAGCTGGGACACCGCCTCGCGGGCGATTGTCGCCAGATCGGTCGAGGAATAGTTCATGTGCATGTGGCCGGATTCGAGCTTGGAAAGGTCGAGCAGGTCGTTGAGCAGGGACAGGAGCCGGTTGCCGCTGTCGGCGATGTGGGTGAAATATTCCTGCACCTTTTCCGGCGGCAGGCTGGCGGCACGTGTCTGGCCAAGCCGGGCGAACGACAGGACACCGTGCATCGGGGTGCGCAGCTCGTGCGACATGTTGGCGAGGAATTCCGACTTGGCGCGGTTGGCCGCCTCTGCCTGGTCGCGTGCCTCCGCCAGCTGTGTCGTGCGCTCCCCGACCAGTTCTTCCAGGTGGGCGCGGTGCCGCGCCAGTTCGGCGTCGGTGGCCTTGCGGTCGGTAATGTCGATGCCGCAGGCAAGAATGCCCTGCGCGTGGCCGGCCTCGTCGGTGATCAGGATGTTGCGCCAGGCAATCTCGCGCTCCCTGCCGTCGAGCCGGATGACCGGATTCTCGTAATTTCTGACGATCTCGGTTTCACCGGTCATCAGGCGCAGGAAGACATCGCGGACGCTGGCCCGCAGGCGCTCCGGAACGAAACTGGCGAACCAGTCGCGACCGATGACATCGCTCTCCGTCACGCCCAGGATGACCTTGCCGGCCTGATTGATCATCGTGATCCTGCCATTGCGGTCCAGTGCCAGCAGCATGACCGCGGCGATATCGAGATAGCGCTGTGCCGCAGCCTTTTCGGCATCGAGCTCCACGGTCCGCTTGCGAACCTCGCGGTCGAGCACGGCGTTCCAGCTTTCCAGCTTTTCGACCATCGTGTTGAAGACGGCCGCCAGATGGCCGATGTCGTCGTTGCGGTTTGCGACCGCTGCCGGAACGCGGCGCTCCGTCTCGCCCCGGGCGATGGCTTCGGCGACATCCGTCATCGCCGAAATACGGGCGGTGATTCGCCGTGCCAGCACGATGACGACCAGAATGAGAATCGCCGAGAGCACCAGCGCAAAGAGGCTGGCACGGAATGCGAGGCCGTGCAGTGGTGTCAGCGCATCGCTGGTGTCGCGGCGGATGACGAGGGTCCAGCCCTCGCTGGCACCGACACGGATCAGCCGGTAGGTGGCAAGCTGCTCGCGTCCATTCGGCCCGGTCTCGAAGAAGCTTCCCTCGATGCCATGCCGGTTGAGCGGCTGTGCGGCACCGCGCACGTCGCCACTGTGGCGCTGATGGCTCGAAACGAGGTAGCCCTGCCAGTCGTACAGATAGATCGCACCTGTCTGGCCGAGATTGTGTTCCGCGAGCGGCGATATGCCTGCATCGAGCTCGTAGGGTTGCGCGTAGGCTGCGAGCACCGCCAGGATGTGGCCGTCCGGATCCTGCACCTGCCGGGCGATGATCAGTTCGAGGCCGTCGCTCCCGGCTTCCAGCGACAGGTGCTCGCTGTTATTGGGGAGGAGCGCCTGCTCGACCCAGTGCGCGGGGATGGCGCGGCCGGGATCGCTGGCATCACTCGACGCGATGATCCTGCGTGTCCTCGGGTCGATGATCTGGAGGCGGAGATAGCGGTCGGTGTAGGCGCTCTGCATGCGTTCCGACAATCTGCCGACGGTCGACTGCAGTGATGCCGCTGCCCCCTGCTTGCCTTCCCGCCAGTCGCGCAGTCGTGCCGCGAGAGTGTCCGACTCGGCAAAGAACTCGACATCGTCGCGTCGTTCACGCAGGTCGTTGCTGATCAGCATCTGCTGATTGTCGGCGAGCTGGTTCTGGAAGTTGATCGCCTCCTGGATCAGGCGATCGCGCGCGCCATGCAGCGCCAGCGCGGGAATTCCGAAATACCAGACGAGCAGGAGGATCGCGACCGTGAGTACGGCGCCCGTGCCAAACACGAGGCCTATCCGGGAGGACAGTGTCGTCGGCTTGAGTTTTCCTGCCGGCATTCCTGCTCAGTCCCGATAATCGAAGGTGACGAGCCGATAGCGGGCCCGATTGCCCAGCACTTCGTGCAGGCCGTTGTAGGAAAGCGCCGATTCGATGTTCTGCCACGGCGCATTTTCAGGGATTTTCCCCAGTCGCCGCAGGAAGCGGAACTCGCTGGCAAGCACCGGCTCCTTGCCGGTGGCCGCCGGCACTGCCGGTGCCGATGGAATGTCGAGGATTTCTCGCCGGGTGATGGCAACAGCCTGGATGATTGTGACCTGGGCCGGCTTGCCGGTCAGCGCCTCGCCGTCGGCCATCGCCCAGCGGGCGGCCTGTTCCGCATTCTTGCGGCTACGGCGCATCCACTCGAGTGCCCGCACGAAGCCGGCGACGACCTCGCGCGCGGCTTCGGGGTGCGCCTTCGTGAAGCTGCGGGAAAGGACGAAGAAATCGGTGCTCTGGGCGCGGAAAACGATGCGGTTCTGCGGCGTGCGGGCGAGGGCGATCGACGGTGCCGGCTCCCAGGCGGCAAAGGCGTCGATCGTGCCCTTGTCGAGGGCGTCGGGCATGTCGTCGACGCCCATGGCAACCAGGGTGACCAGCTTCTCGCTGAGACCGACCGAGTTGAGCCCCTGCAGCAGCGCGTGGTGGGCGCTGGAGCCCTCGACGTAGCCGATCCGTTTACCGGCGAGCTGCTCCATCAAGCCCTGCTCGCGCGAGACAACGGAGGACGTGGTCAGCTTGGCGATACCGACGATGTCGATTTCGTCCTGGACTGCAGCCGTGATCGTCGGCATGTCGCCGAGCACGCCACCTTCGAGGCGTCCCTTGCCGAGAAACTTCACGATGTCCGGGCCACGCCGGAAGGCGAAGGAGCGGAATGGCTGCCCCAGTTTTTCGAGCTGCTGCAGCAGGATCCGGTCGCGGCGCATGGTCGCGCCGATCATGGCGGCAGGATAGCCAAGCGGCTGCAGGCCGATGTCGAAGCCCTGCGTACGCGCCGCGAGGTCATAGCGGTCGTAATATTCCCCGGCCTGGCCCGTGGTCCCCGCAAGCAGGGCAAGCAGCGCCAGGATGATACGCAGCGTCATGGCTGCTCCCCGTTCATTCATGTCGCGATGATAAACCGCTTTTGGATGCAGCACGCCGTGATCATGGCGATGACGGCACCTGTGCTGGGGTCCTGTCTGCCGGCTTGCAAAAAATGCCCCGATCTCAGGCAACCTCTTGCAAAAGGATCGGTCAGACGTCGTGAGGGGGCCTGAAACGGGGTTGAAAGGCGCTTGCACGGCCCCATCTACAACCCATGAGATCACGGGAGGACATCATGAACATCGTCTATAACAGCGATCAGTATTCAATCCTTGCCTACCCGGCACAGGAGGGGTTCGAGGTGGTCGACAAGTCGGGTGGACGGATGCTGTTCATCCAGGGTGAGACGGCGTTTTTCTTCCGCAAGGCGATCGATACGATCCCCGAGGAGGAGCGCGACGAGGAAACCATCGACGATTTCCTGGATACCTACTGCGCAGGTGCCCGGCCGTTCAGCTTTCACTGAAGGTATAATGGGCGTCTTTGGAACACGGCAGGAGAGTCTGGAATGTCTGGAATTTTCGGAACGATGTACGAATCCGACCACACCAAGTGGATGCGCGAGATGATGGCCAAGAACCCGGAATGGGCCGAGGATCAGCGCGTCGGGCGTGCGATCTGGTGGGACAAGCAGCTCGACCAGGATACGCAGGCCCGCTTCGAGCAGTCGAAGGAAGCGAACAAGTCCTATCCTTACGACGTGAACTTCGATTTCTGATCCGCTGCGGCGGTTCGAATGAAAAACGGCAAGGCGATTCGCCTTGCCGTTTTTGTTTGGCGGAACCCGAAGCCTGCCGGCCTCCCGACGTGACGTTCGGCCTTTCTCCGGGTCCCTTTGAGCGCGGCTATCCCTGCAGCGGCTTGACGACTCGCTTGACGGCGGTGTCATCCGGATGCGGATGGATGGTGAAGCCGAGACTGGTCATCAGGCGGAACATCTTGGTATTGAGCGCCAGTACGTCGCCGACGACGGCACGGTAGCCCTTCATGCGCGCGCATTCGATCAGCGCGCCCATCAGCTTGCGGCCGATGCCGTGCTTCTGCCAGTCGTCCGCCACGGCGAGCGCGAACTCGACCGATTCGCCATCGGGGTTGGTGACATAGCGTGAGACGCCGATCTGCTTTTCGCTGCCGTCCTCGTTCTGCACCGTTGCCACCAGCGCC
>JAKJEY010000011.1 GCA_022705165.1 Pseudomonadota bacterium | reverse complement strand
GCGTTCAGCCGGACATGCGCGTCCCACCACTTCTCGAACTCGAGATAGCGCGCCGGCTCGGTATCGATGTTGGCCCAGAGGTTGTACTGCTTGGTCCAGAGCGTGTTCGCCGGGTTCTGGTTCTCGAAATTCTGCACCAGCCAGGCGCCGTCGAAGACGCCGTCGGAAAGATCGGAGACCATCGACGACAGCCAGGTGCCGCCGAGCAGCCCGCCCGAGTAGCGCATCGGGTTGTCGTTGTCGCCCTCTTCCCAGGCACCGCCCCAGTAGGACATCGGCGCGCCGTTGATGACGATCGGGCCAGTGTCGTCGGGATCGGAGGCAGCCAGCATCATCGCCGCCCAGCCGCCCTGGCAGTTGCCGACAATGACCGGCTTCGGGCTGTCCGGATGCAGCTCGCGTACCTTCTTCACGAAGACCGATTCGGTGGCGCAGACATCGAGCAGCGTCTGGCCTTTTTCCGGCTCGGGGAAGAAGGTCACGAAATAGACCGGATGACCGTCGCGCAGCGCGACGCCGATCTCGGAATCGTCCTTGAAGCCGCCGATACCGGGACCGTGTCCGGCACGCGGATCGATCACCAGGTAAGGGCGACGCTTCGCATCGACCTTGACGCCCTTCGGCGGCACGATGCGCAGCAGTGCGTAGTTCACCGGTTGCTCGAAAGTGCGCGCATCGAGGATCGTCTCGTAGTCGAAGTGCAGCACCGGCGGCAGGCCGGCCCTCTGGTGCGCGACGAACTGGTTGCCGCGCTGGCGCAGCGTGTCCCAGAAGATCAGCGAACGTTGTGCGACATCGGTCAGATAGTCGCCAGCCCCCGCGCCGAGGGCGGCCAGCCGATCCGGCGAGGCCGTCAGGGCGCCGACATGGGTCCCGAAGGCTTCCGTCAGGCGTGTCTGGTAGCGGTCGCGCGCACCGTAGATGCGATGCCGGAGCACCTCGCCGATCTTGTGCTGCAACGTACTTCCGACTGCCAGCTGTTCGTTGATTCGGTTCATGGCTGCCATACCTGTGTTCTATTTTTCAAGCTGTTGCTGGCGACCCGCCGGCTATGCGGCGGGCCGCCCGATAGTGTCCTTACTTCTTCTTCGGCGCAGCCGTGACGGTCAGCGCCACGGCCTCCGTGAAGACGCCTTCCACCTGATCGCCGACCTTGACGTTCTGAAGCATGGCCGGATCCTTGACGGCGAGTTCGACCGTGCGCTTCGGTCCGCGCAGGGTCACCGTCTGCGCCTTGCTGTTGACCGCCACGACGTTGGCAACCACACGCACCGACTTTTCGACCACCACGCCGGGCTTCTCGCCGGGTTTGGCGACGACTGCGTTCTCGGAATCGACGCGCTCGCGGACACCGTTGTTGGCCACCTTGCGCAGCTCGAGGGCGATGGCCTGCATCATCGTCAGCGTGACCAGATCGCCGACCTTGATCTGGTCGAAGTTGCGGACTTCGTCGCTCAGGTTCATCAGGATCTCGTTGCCGTTCGGCCCGACGATCACGACCGAGCGGCGCTTCTTGTCGACGAACTTGATCTTGCCCTGCAGCTGCACGGCTTCGGATGCAGCACCGACGCCCGGCGCCTTCTCGACCATGACCACGGCCTGCGGCTGGTTCTGCGCCTGCGCGGCAAACGGAGCGGCCAGCGCGGCGACCGCCAGAAGGAGTACGTTCTTGTTCATGCTTGTTGCCTTTTCACTGTTGGAGAAAAATCAGAGGGGAGCGCAGCGCCCGAAGAGCACGAAAGCGCCTTCGCGATTGACGAGCGTGAGGGTCATGTCACCCGACTTGCCGTCGATCGCGATGGTCCATCCGTAGCCCATTTCACGGCCCTGCAGCAGCAGCTGCCCATCCTTCTTTTCGATATCGCGGATCTTCGCCTTGCGGTGCTCGCCGAGGACCTGCTTGCCCGCGAAGTCGATACGCACCGAGGTCGGTGCACCGTACTCTGCGGGGACGCCACTGAGGCACTCGGCGCCGGCGATGCAGTCGCGCAGCTCTTCCGTCGTGCAGATCGCCCGGCGGTTGCCGTTGATCGGCTCGGCAAGGGCCACCAGGCTGCAGCAAGCGGCCAGGATTCCGACAATCATGCGTTTCATCGTGCCCCCCTTACTTGACGGTATAGCCGCGGCCTTCGAGGCAGGCGGCATACCCTCGGTAATACGTATCGATCTGCGCATTCTTCTGCGCCTGCCCCTGCTGTTGCGCATTGGCCTGGTTCTGGCGGGCGCGATGCCCGCCGGCCATCGTGCCGACCACCGCGCCGACGCCGGCACCCTTGCCGGTGTCGCCGGCGATGGCACCGATAGCGGCGCCCCCCACAGCCCCGCGCGCAGCGCCCCGCAGGCGCTCGCCGCCGGGCTGGCTGGCGGCCTGTTGCGTCGGCTGTGTCGCGACCTGAGCCGGGTCAACCCCGGTCGTCTGCACGGCCCAGGCGTGGCATTCGCCCTGATCGCTCTGTTGCTGCTGAGCGCTCTGCCCCTTGGCGGGATAGACCACCGGCGCCGCCATCACGGCAAACGAACTGGCCAGACCGCACAACAATACCCAGCGCCCCTGTTTCAGCGTAATCGTCACATCGACCCCTTTCCTGTCCTGCTTCGAACGGTTGCTCCAAAATCATTCTACTGCCTTGTCATGGCTGGTATGTTACGCCCGCATCGTTACCGGTGCGAGCGCTACAGCGCATTTCCGCAACGATGGCGGACCTGCTTGTCGCCATTAGCGGAAGAGCGTATTAATTCGCGGACAGATGCGACGGCGACCGCAGCGCATCACGGCATGAGGGGCGTCATGGACATCCACAGCAAACCGATCGGCGAACGCATCGAATGGCTATTCGAACGCTCGCGGGATTACTCGGCCCGCTTCTGCAGCCCGGAGAACTGGCTGGCGCGGGAGCGCTACCTGGCGAACCACCCGACCGCCATCGCCGTACTGAAATGCATGGACGGGCGCATCAACATTCCCGTCGCGACGAAGACCCCGCTCGGCATCCTGCAGCCCTTCCGCAACCTCGGCGGCATGTTCGATCTCGGCTGGCCCCACCTGGGGGAGGTTCTGGCCGGTTACGTCCACCGCTGCGTACGTGACGGGCGGCGTGTCCTGCTCTTCATTACCTACCATTTCTCGCGCGGCGATACGCACCGCGGCTGCGCCGGATTCGCCTACGACACCGCTGCCGCGACGGCGCACACCTACCGCATCAAGACCCAGGTCGAATCGGTCTTCGGGCTCGGCCACGACACGGTCTATCCGCTGGTCTGCGGCTTCGAGACCGACGAGGATGCGCTGCTGCTGCACGGCGAGAACGGCCGCGTCCTGGATCTCTCGACGCTCGGCACGAATGATGGCGATTCGCTGGCGCCAGAACTCGCCGACCTGTTCCCCGACATGCCGCAGCAGGTGCGCCATGACCTGCTGCCGCTGCTGACAGGCAATCTCGCGCATATCGCCGAGGTGCGCCGGATGCAGCGTGCGGTGGATATCGAGCATCGCGAGTGGATGATCTGCCTCGGACGCGGCTTCGATTTCCTGCACATGCCCAATCTGGCGCTGATCGTCGGGCCGTACAGCCCCGAGCTGGCCGATCCGATCGGCAAGGCGGCCGGCATCATCGAGGCCAACATGCGCAGCCGCCGCATTCCTGACGACGGCTTCCTGCTGCTGGCATCCGTGCCTTACGAGGAGATCGGCGTCGACCGCGCACGCGCCGAATTGAAGTCGGCCTTCCTGGCCGGCTTTGCGGCGGAGGTCATCGCCCGCGAACAGCCGGCGCTCGCCGAAAAGATGCATGTGCGTACCGCCGTGCTCGACTGGCGGTCACGGCGGCTGGAACTCCTGACGGCCTAGGAAGGTGGTGTCTCCGCCGTCGCAACCTCGGTCGGTGCCGCAGGTTCGGTAACGGGCGCTGCGGGAACTGCCGCATCGGCAGGCGACACCGGTGGTTTCGTCAGACGATCGGCCTCGGCCACCCAGCCGCCGCCCAACGCCTTGTAGATGGCGACCAGTTCCAGAATGCGGTCGGCACCGCTGTCGACGGCGGTGAGTTCGGCATTGAACAGATCGTTCTCTGCCGAATAGACCTCGAGGTAGCTCGCCGCGCCGTTCTCGAAACGCAGCCGTGCCAGACGGGCGTAATCACGCAGTACTTCAACGCGGCGCGCCTGTGCCGCGTAGATTTCGCCGGCCTTCTTGGCACCGGTCAGGGCATCGTTGGTTTCACGCAGGGCGACGAGGATGGTCTGCTGGTACTTGGCGAGCGCTTCCTGCTCGCCGCCCTCGGCCGTACGTACCTGCCCCTCGATGTTGCCGAAGGTGAAGATCGGCCCCGAGAGGCTGGCAGCGGCCATCGCGACCCCGGCCGGCCCCGTCATGAAGCTCGACAGGGCCGTACTCACCGAACCGATCATGCCGGTCAGCGAAAGGGTCGGGAAATAGAGTGCGCGGGCAGCGCCGATATTGGCATTGGCTGCGACCAGGTTCTGCTCCGCGGCGAGCACGTCGGGACGCCGTTCGATCAGCGACGAGGGCAGGCCCGGCGGCACCTGCGGCAGCACCAGCGTTTCAATCGTACGGCCGCGCGGGATCGGTCCCGGTGCGCGGCCAAGCAGTACCGAGATCAGGTTCTCCTGTGCAGCCACCTGCCGTTCGAGCGAAGGGATTGCGGCGACGGCCTGCTGGTACTGCGATTCGACCTGCGCCACTTCGACCTGTGAAACCACGCCACCCTTGTAGCGGGCCTGGAAGATCTTCAGCGAACCTTCGTAGTTCGTCGCCGTCGCCCGCGCAATCTCCAGCTTTCGGTCCAGCGCGCGCAGCGAGACGTAGCCCGACGCGACGCTCGCGACGACCGTCAGCAGCGTTCCGCGACGACCTTCCTCGCTCGAATAGACGCGCGCCTGTGCGGCCTCGCTCTGGCGCCGCACACGACCGAAGAGGTCGATCTGCCAATCAGCGCTGACCGAACCCTGATACTGCTTGTACCAGAGGTCAGTCCCTGCCGGCGGCGCCGAAATGCTTCGCTCCGACATCCGGTTGTGGCTGACATCCAGCCCGTAGCCGAGTTGCGGGAAGAACTGAGAACGCGTCGTCGACAGCTGTCCAAGGTATTGCTCGACGCGTGCTGCGGCAATCCGAAGGTCGTGGTTCTCGCGCAGCGCGGTTTCGATCAGGCCGTCGAGCACCGGATCCTGGAACGATTCCCACCAGCGCAGGTTGGAAAGCTCGGCGGCCTGCGGGTAATCCACGCGCCAGGTTTCCGGCAGATCGACCACCGGGCGCGAATAGTCGGGGCCGACGGCGCATCCCGCCAGCGCCATCACCAGCACCGAGGCAACGAGCGTCTTCCGGATCCGGGCTTGGTTTTGCGGCGTCATTTCAATGCTCCCCCTTCGTTTCGGCGGCTGCGGCCTTCTTTTTCTCAAGGCGCTCGCTCCAGCCTTCCAGAAGGTAGAAGAACAGCGGGACGAAGAAGGTCGCCACCAGTGTCGAGACGAGCATGCCGCCGATGACGCCGGTGCCGATCGCGCGCAGGCTGTTGGCGCCGGGGCCGCTGGCGGTGGCCAGCGGCACGCAGCCGAGGATGAAGGCGAACGAGGTCATGACGATGGCGCGCAGCCGGAGGCCGGCAGCCTCGATCGCCGCCTCGCGCACCGACATGCCGTGGTGCACGCGCTCGATCGCGAACTCGACGATGAGGATCGCGTTCTTGGCGGAGAGACCGACCAGCGTGACGAGGCCGACCTGGAAGTACACATCGTTCTCGAGGCCGCGCACCCAGGTCAGCAACAGCGCCCCCATGATCGCGAAGGGCACGGTCAGCACGACCGCCACCGGCAGCGTCCACTTCTCGAACTGTGCCGCGAGCAGCAGGAAGACGACGATGATGCCGAAGATGAAGGCCAGCGACGAGGTGCTGCCCGAGCCCTTTTCCTGCAGCGCCTGGCCGGCCCAGGCGTAGGAAAAGTCCGAACTCAGCACTTCGTTGGCCACCTCCTCCATGGCCTTGATCGCCTGGCCGGAGCTGTAGCCTTCCGCAGGATTGCCGGTGATCTTCACCGCCGGGAAGCCGTTGAAGCGCGTCACCATCTTCGGCGCCGCGACATAGTGCGTCGTGATCAGCGTCGACAGGGGCACCATGGCGCCCGTCGCCGAACGCACGTACACCTTGTCGAAATCCTCCGGCTTGGCACGGTAATCGGCATCGGCCTGCAGGATCACCCACCACACGCGGCTGTACTGGCTGAACTGGCCCGTGACCTGCGAACCGAAGTAGCCCTGCATCGTCTGGAACACTTCGGATACCGGTACGCCCAGCAACTC
The DNA here is from genome assembly GCA_022705165.1 of Pseudomonadota bacterium. Lineage (GTDB taxonomy): Bacteria > Pseudomonadota > Gammaproteobacteria > Burkholderiales > Rhodocyclaceae > Proximibacter. Next base: position 22,176 of record JAKJEY010000011.1, on the reverse strand, counting down.
GGCCTTGTTGCGATCGAGATCGACGAAGAGCTGCTTCGAGTTGGCGCGATAGGTGCTGTTAACGCCGTGCAGTTCGGGGCGCTGGCGCGCCTTGGCGAGAAAATCATTCAGCTTTTCCTGCATGACGCTGCTGCTGCCGCTGCCGCGGTTCTGCATGTAGAACTCGAAGCCGCCGGTCGTGCCCATGCCGGGGATCGACGGTGGATTGATCGCCAGCACGAACCCGTCGCGCAACTTCGAGAATGCCGCGTTGAGGCGCGGCAAGGCGGCGAACGAGAGCAAGGAGGGATCCTTGCGTTCGTCGAACGGTTTCATCGAGACGAACTGGACCGCCGAGTTGTTCTGCTGCTGGCCGTCGATCAGGTTGTAGCCGTTGACCGTCGCAACATCCTGCACGGCCGGATCGGCAAGCAGGATCTTTTCCGCTTCCATGGCGAGCTTGCCGGTCACCGCCTGGCTGGCGGAATCGGGCACGGCCATCGCGACGAAGAAATAGCCCTGATCCTCGTCCGGCACGAAGCTGGTCGGCAGTATGCGGAAGAGGGCCAGCACGGCGGCAATCACCGCACAGAACGCGACGAGGCCCTTGACCGGGTTGGAAATGACGCGGCCGACACCGCCGATATAGCCCTGGCGCACACGTTCGAAGGTCGTCTCGAACCACTTGAAGAAGCCCTTCTTCTCGCCGTGGTGCGCCTTGAGGATGATCGCCGCGAGCGCCGGCGAAAGCGTCAGCGCCATGATCCCGGAGATGACCATCGAGATCGCGATGGTGACCGCGAACTGCTTGTAGAGCGTGCCCGTGACGCCACCGAGGAAGGCCACTGGCAGGAAGACGGCGAGCAGCACCAGCACGATCGAGATCAGCGCGCCGGCGATTTCCGTCATCGCCGCCTTGGCAGCCTCGAAGGGCGAGAGCTTCTTCGTCGTCATGTTGGACTCGACCGTCTCGACGACGACGATCGCATCGTCCACGACGAGGCCGATGGCGAGGATCATGCCGAACATCGTCAGCATGTTGATCGAGAAGCCGAACAGGTGCATGCCGATGAAGGTACCGATGATGGAAACCGGGACCGCGAGGATCGGGATCACCGTCGCCCGCAGCGTCTGCAGGAAGACGAAGACGACGAGCACGACGAGGATGACGGCCTCGAAGAAGGTGTGGACGACCTTCTCGATCGAGTTGATCGTAAACAGGCTGGTGTCGAGCACGACCTTGTATTCGAGTCCGGGCGGAAAGGTCCGCTTCAGTTCATCGAGGCGGGCGCGCACCGCCTTCGCCGTATCGACGGCGTTGGCACCGGACTGCTGGTAGATGGCGACGGTGGTGCCAAGCTTGCCGTTGATGCGGCTGGCGATCGTGTAGTCGCGCTTGGCCATCTCGACAGAGCCGATGTCCTTCAGGCGGACGATCGCCGAGCCCTGCTGGGCGGCACGAACGATGATGTTCTCGAATTCCTCGGGCTTCGTGAGCAGGCCCTGCGCCGTCACGACGAAGGACTGGTCGACACTGCCGCGCATCGGCGGCGCGCCGATCTGGCCGATGCCGAAGGTCTGGTTCTGGCTCTGGATGGCATTGCTGACCTGCTCCGCCGTCACCCCCAGCTGGGCCATGCGGTCGGGGCGCAGCCAGACGCGCATGGCGATGTCCGGCAGGCCGAAGACGCTGGCCCGGTTAGCGCCCGGAACGCGCTTCAGTTCCTCAAGAATGCCGAGGTTGGCGAAGTTGTCGAGGAAGGTTGCGTCGTAGCTGTCGTCCTTCGAGAAGATCGAGATCACGAGCAGGAAGCTCGACGACTTGCTGTCGACGGTCACTCCCTGCTGCGTCACTACCTGCGGCAGTTGCGGCAACGCCTGGCTGACACGGTTCTGCACGTTGACCTGGTTGATGTCCGGGTTGCTGCCCGGCTTGAAGAAGATGTTGATCGTCAGGTTGCCGGAGGACGAGCTCGCCGACTGGAAGTAAAGCAGGTTGTCGACGCCGTTGATCTGCGCCTCCAGGGGCGCCGCGACGGTATTGGCGATGACTTCCGCGGTGGCACCCGGGTAGCGTGCCGTGACCTGGATCTGCGGCGGCGCCATGTCCGGATACTGCTCGATCGGCGAGACCGCCAGCGAGACGGCGCCGGCGAGCACGATCAGGAGCGAGATGACCGACGAGAGGATCGGCCGGGCAATGAAGAAGTGGGTAAACATGGCGCGCCCTTATTCTTGTCGTCCGCTCATTTTGCTGCCGTTGCCGTCGCCGATACCGCAGCGGCAGCAGCCGGCTTCGCGGCAGGTGCCGTCAGCGGCGTCGGTTTCACCGGCGCGTTCGGCACGACGCGGACGAGACCGTCGACAATCACGCGATCGCCGGACTTGAGCCCCTGCTCGACGACGATTTCCTTGTCGTTGACGTAAGTGCCGACGATCACCGGGCGAAGTTCCGCGTGGTTCTCGGCGTTGGCGACGACGACGAAATTACCCTTCGGGCTCTGTTGCACTGCCAGTTGTGGCACCACGATGGCGCTCGGGCGCTCGGCGCCGATCACGTTGGCCGTCACGAACATGCCGGGGCGGAGTTCCCGGTCGGGATTCGGCACCGAAGCACGGATCATGAAGGTGCCGGTTTCCTTGCTGAACGAGGGATCGGAGAAGTTGATGCGGCCGCGATGCGGGAAAGCCCTGCCGTCAGGCAACACGAGTTCAATCTCGAAATGCTCGTTTCCAGGCACGGTGAGCAATTTCTTGGCCACCATCTCCTTGAGGCGCGCCACCTGATTCTGCGACACGCTGAACGTCACCCAGATCGGGTCGAGCGCCGCCACGTAGGTGAGCTTCGCCGTATCGGCACTGGCACCGACGTAGGCTCCCTCGCGCTGCAGGGCACGGCTCGCGGCGCCGCTCAGCGGCGCCTGGATGGTGGTGTAGCCGAGGTTCAGTTCGGCCTCGCGCACTTTGGCACTGGCGGAGTAGACGCTGGCCGTGGCCGCCTCGAAATCGCCGGTGGCGCGGTCCAGGTCGGCCTGCGACAGCGCATTCTGCTCAGCGAGCGGCTTCACGCGCGCCAGGTTTGCCTTGGCCGTTGCCAGGCGCGCCTTCTGTGCGCCGAGTTCGCCCTGTGCCGCCTCCAGTTGCGCCTTGAAGGGCTTGGGATCGATCTGGAACAGGGTCTGGCCTTCCTTGACGAAATCACCTTCCGCATAGGCGATGCGATCGAGGAAACCGGCGACGCGCGCGACAATCTCCACCTGCCGGGAACTCTCCGTCTGCGCCACGAAGGTAAACGTATAGGGCACTACCTGTGCCGTCACGGTGATGACACCGACCTCGGGAATCTGGGCGACGGGAGCCGGTTTTTCGGACGAACAGCCGACCATCGCGAGCGCCAGGGTGCACGACAGCAGAGAGGAACGAAGCGAACGCATGACAGGATTCTCCAAGAGCAGGGAGCGCAACAGCGCATTGGCATCCTACACCGAAACCCCGGGAAGCGGTCACCAAAGGCCCGCGGATAGGGGGCTGCGCTGGTGTTGCGTAAGCTCAGCCGGTGGTCAGCGAGAGGCGAGTCGCCCACGCATCCGCGCTCACACGCAGGACATCGAGCAGAACGCCGGGAAATAGCCCGGTGACGACGATCAGCAGTGCGAAGACCAGCGCCACCGCGAACTCACGCGGGGTCAGATCATCGCTCTCGGCCACCGCACCGGGTCGTAGCGGCCCGAAAAAGGCGCTGCGATACGGGCCGAGGAAGGCACCGGCACCGACGATCATGCCGAACAGGGCGGCCAGCGCCGCACCGCTGTGCTCCTGCAGGGTCGTCACGACGATCAGGAATTCAGCCGGAAAACCAATGGTCCCCGGCATGCCCATGCCGGCCAGCCCGAACAACAGGAAAAACCCCGCCAGCCGCGGCATACTCTGGCGGATGCCGGAGAGCGCTGTCAGATCCGTGGTGCCGAGACGCCGCTGCAAGCCGGCGAGGAGCAGGAAACTGCCGCCCGTCGCGAGCGTGAAACCGAGCAGGAGCAGGACCGTCGCCTGCAGGCCGGCGGCAGAAAAAGAGGCCAGCCCGAGCAATGCAAGGCCGACGTGCGAGATGCTGCCATAGGCAACGACACCGCGCAGGTTGCTCTGTGCCGTTGTCGCCACGGCACCGTAGAGAATGCCGAGCGTGCCGAGTCCGGCGAGCAGCCAGTGCATGTCCTGTGCTGCAACCGGGGCAAGCGGGATCGCAAAACGGAGCAACCCATAGACACCCAGCTTCATGCCGACGACCAGCGCCGTCACCGCCGCCGGCCCGCCGAGTGCAAGGGATGGCAGCCAGGTGTGGAGCGGCACGATCGGGACCTTGACGCCGAAGCCGATAACGAAGAGCAGGAAGACGAGGATCTGCGTGTCACGTGAGGGCGTCGCGGCGAGCAGCGAGGGCAGGTCGAAGGCCATGCCGGCATGGCTGGCGAGAACGAGGAAGGCCAGCAGCACCGGGACTCCGCCACCGAGCATCAGCATGAAATAGCGCGTTGCCGCCCGCGCACCGCTGCCCGCCAGGCCCCACAGGCCGACCAGGAAATACAGCGGCAGCAGGGTCAGTTCCCAGAAGAAGAAAAAGAGCAGCGTGTCGAGGGCGCAGAAGATGCCCAGCGTCGCGCATTCGAGCAGCAGCACGCAGGCATAGTGCAGGCCGGGCGCCGGCGACAGGCCGCGACCGGTCACGATCAGCGCGGCGAGGAAGAGCAGCGTCGTCGCCGGCAGGAAGAGGATGGAGAGCCCGTCGACGCCGAGATGCCACTCGACCCCCAGGCCGGGAATCCACGCAGTGCGCTGCACCAGCTGGAAATCGCCCCGGCCGGCATCGAATCCGGCCAACGCCGCCAGCGCGACGAGCAGCGACAGCGATGCTGCCAGCAGCGCAATGCCGCGAGCCACCTTCTCCCCGCCGGCAGCGAGACAGAGCAACGCCGCGACGGCAGGCAACAGCACGAGGATCGACAGCAGCGGCAGCATCGTCGTCAGCCTCCGAAGCGGGCAGCGATCGCCTGCGTCGCCGCCTCGGTCAGGTGCAGCCACGGTTCAGGCATGAAGCCTGCCGCCAGCAGCACGAACAGCGTCAGTCCGCCGAGCAGGTATTCCATCGGTCGCACGCGTTCGACCGGCTTCGCCCCCTCAGGCAGCGGCGCCAGGAAGGCGCGCTGGAAGGCCCAGAGCAGGAATCCGGCAGCGGCGACGTTGCCGAGCGCGGCGGCAACTGTCGGCAGCGCGCCGAAATGCTCGATGGCAGCCTCGAGCACGAGGTGCGCCGCGTCGAATCCCGGCGTGCCGGGCATGCCGACGATGGAAAAACCGCCGATCAGGAAGGCGATGGCGATGAACGGAATGCGCTCGAACAATCCGCCGAGCTCGGACAGTTCGGCCGTCTGTGTACGCTTGTAGACGAAGGCGACCATCAGCAGCAGCACGGTCACCGCAAAGCCGAAGTTGACCGCCAGCAGCAGCGCGCCCTGCACGCCGAGCGGGCGCAGCGTGAACAGGCCGATCACGATCAGGCTGGTATGGCTGACGACGGCAAACGCCAGCAGGCGGCGCAGATTGGTCTGCAGCAGCGCCAGCGCCGCGGTGAAGAAGACACCGGTGGCGGCAAAGGCGACGACGTAGGGCTGCCAGGCGACGACGGCATCGGGGGTCAGCGGCAGCACGAAGCGCGCCATGCCGTAGATGCCGACCTTGACGCCGAGCAGCAGCGTCGGCGCGATGGCGATCGTGCCGTATTGCGCCATGTTGGGCAGCCAGCCGTGCAGCGGAAACAGCGGTGTGCGTACGGCGAGACCGTAGAAAAGCAGGAAGAAGGCCGCCGACTGGAACTTGCCGAGCGGTGGCGTCAGCACAAGGTCGAAGAGATCGAAGCTCCAGCTGCCGCCGGTGGCATCGGAATGCCCCCAGGCGAGGACGACGGCGCCGGCGACGAAGAGCAGCAGGCCGAAGCCCTGGTACTGCAGGAAGCGCGAATAGGCTAGATCGCCGGCATCACCGGAGGCCCACACGCGCAGCAGGTAGGCCACCAGTCCCAGCTCCGCGGCCGACGCTGCGGAGAACCAGGCGAGGTTGGTGGTCGCCAGCATCGTCATCAGCGCCGCCTGCGCGAACAGGATCAGCGCCAGCAGTTCGGTATGGCGCATGCGATCGCGCGCCGGCTCGTAGAGCGAGAGCAGCAGGCCGATCAGTGCCGCAACCAGCACGAACAGCGCCGTCACGCCGTCGGCACCGACGTGGTAGAGCAGCAGATCGAAACGCTCGGCGAACTGCAGCGCCGGTGAGCTGGCGTCGATACCGGCATAGAGCAGGATCGCCAGCATCAGCTCGGCGAGGAAGATCACACGCCCGAGCTGTGCGGCCCAACGACGCTCACGCAGTGCCAGCAGCACGATGCCGCCGCAGACGGGCAGCAACTGCAGCAGGAAGAGCAGCGGCAGGGCAGCATGCCGGGACCAATGAAGCTCGCTGAGTGCAGTCATGGGCAGGTTCATCACAGGATCACCGCGAAGGTCGCCATGACCATCAGCATCAGGTAACGCGGCTCCTCCAGCAGACCCTCGAGTACGCGGATCGCATCACCGACACGGCGCAGTCCGCGTGTCATCGCACCGCCACCGCTTTGCAGCACGAGGCGATCCTCGACGAGTTGCAGCCATTCCGACAGCACCGTCAGTGCACGGCCGGCGACGCCATTGCCGGACATCGCGAGGCCCCGGTGCGATTCCTGCGGGACGCCAAGCAGACGATCGATGACGCGATCGTCGAGGCGGCGCATGTCGTGCCCGAGCGAGAGCGTTGGCCGCAGCAGCAGGCCGCGCGCCAGACGATCGAGCCAGAAGCCCTGCAGGACGGCGGTATAGAGCGGGACATTCTGCGTCAGCGACGGCGGCAGGCTTGCCGGCCGCGGCGCCAGCAGCAGGTAGGAAGGCGCCATCAGGAACTGGTAGCCGCGCCACAGCGCATGCAGCGCCAGATGCCAGGCGGCGAATTCGAACCAGCCGAAGCCGCAGGCCGCGACCATCAGCCCGACCTGCATTACCGTCGCATAGACCAGGGCCGACTTGACGTCGCTCTGCACGCGACCGCAGAGCCAGCCATATACGGCCGTCGCCAGGCCGGCAAACGCGAGCGCGATCATCATGTCCGGCACCTGCAGCAGCAGCGGCTCGATGCGGATCAGCAGGATCACACCGGCATGGACCATGACGGCACCGTAGAAGACGGCTGACGATGGCGTCGGACCTTCGAGGGCGCGCGCGATCCACGGCGTGAACGGCAACTGCGCCGATTTTGCCAGCGCCGCTGTGACCAGGCCGAGCGCCAGCATGCGCGCCTTGACCGTTTCCGGCAGGCTGCCGCTGGCAATCGCCGACCATTCGGCACTGCCGACCCACCAGTAGGCGAGGCCGATGGCGAGCAGGAAGCCGGCATCGCCGATGCGGTTGGCAAGGAAGGCGAACAAGGCGTTGCCGGTCGCCAGCGGCCGCTCGTCGGAAAAGCCGATCAACAGCCACGACGACAGGCCGCACAGTTCCCAGCCGATGAACCCCAGCACGGCGTTGCCAGAGAGGACGATAAGCTGCATGCCGGCAAGGAACAGGCACATGGCCAGGAAGAAGCGATGGAAGCCGGCTTCGCGATGCAGGTAGTTGGTCGAGAAGACCAGCGTCACCCAGCCGAGGAAGGCGACGACCAGCGCCAGCAGCAGGGACTGCGTATCACTGGCAAAGGATAGATTGACCGCGAAGCCCGGCGCTGCGAACCATTCGCCAAAGGCCTGCGTGCCCTTCGCCGTCGCGGCAAAACTGCCGACTGACAGTGCTGCCAGCAGGAGCAGCGAGGCAAGTCCGGCACCACGCGCCAGGCCGGCAGTCGCAGGTTCGCTGTCGTCGCCGTGCACGCCGGCCACCAGCCGCGCTCCGATCGCAAGCGCCCCCATCAGCGGCAGCGCAACGACCAGCGGCAGCAGTGTGCCGGCAAGCGCCAGAGCCTCGACGATGCAATTCAGCACGGCGTCCCCTCCGGCACCAGCAGCGCAGGGGGCAAGGGCTCACGGTGCGTACCCAGCCAGGCAGCGGAATCGCGTGCGTGCGGCACTTCGGCCGCCGACGGCGACCATGGCAGCCAGCCGCGCACCGGGTCAAAGCGGCTGATCTCGCCGCTCTCCGGCTCCTTGGCGGCGACGACGATCCAGCCGTTGCCGATCAGCTCCTGCAGCGGCGGCTGACGATGATAGATGGCGGACACCACCGCGCGCGTCTGCTCGAGCACGACCAGGAGACGCATCGGCTCGTGGATCTCGATCATCTGCTGCGGCAGGCCGGTGCGCAGGTCGGACGAGGCGCCTTCCATGACACCGAAGAGACCGGTGAGGTTGTGCGTGATCTTGCTGCCACAGCCGAAGCGCGGATTGTCCACGGTCGAGAAGTAGTATTCGAGGCTGATGCCGGCGCCGACCGGGCCCGCGGCAAGCAGGATGGCTTCGAGGATGCGGCCGTCGTCGTCGTCGCCCGGGTCGTAGGAGATGAGGAAGGCGCGGCGGTCGAAGAAGGCGCCGCGACTCATCGTACGGCGGCCGATGAAGGCGGTGGCGACGGTCGCGTGACCGAGCTCGGGGCGCGCCTGTGACCAGTCGTGACGGCGCGCGAGCAGATGGCGCAGGGCACGCCCCGCTGCCGGCGGTGCGCTGGCAGCGAACGGCGCCGAGGCGAAACGACGACAGCGTTCGATGGCGTGACGCCGCGTCGCCTCACCGAGATCGCGTACCAGCGCATCGAAATCGGCCTGGCGCGCCGCAGGCAGGGCGGCAAGGTCGTACCAGGCGATCGATTCGTCACCGGTGTTGTGCTCACAGCCGAGGAACCAGGTCGCATCCGGTATGACGATGCCGCGTTCGGCGAGTCGCGCCCGCACTTCGGCGCGGTTGGCCATCGCAGCGAGCACGCGCGCATTCGGCCCGCCGTGGCGACCGGAGCAGGCGCCGCAGTCGTAGGCGGCGGCATGCGGGTTATTGAGGCTGTTCGAGCCATGGCCGACGACGACGACAAGCGGCGCAAAGCGCTGCGTCAGCCCGAGCGTACGCAGGAAACCGGCGACGCGCTCGGCCTGTTCATCGTCGCTGAAACCTGCGCGCGCATTGGCGGCAAGCGGCGCCTGGCGGTCGCCGCCAATCGCTGCCTGCGTCGCCAGCGGCCGATCGAAGGCTTCGCGCCGACGACGCAGCAGCTCGCCGAGCCAGGCGGGAGCAAGCGACTGCAAGGCCATGGCCAGCGCACCGAAGGGTGCGGCCAACATCGCCAGCAGCGGTGCGGAAAGCGTACCGTCACGCGTCGCGCGATGCAGCCGGTTCTGCCATTCGAGGCGCAGCGCACGACGCACTCGGCGCGACGCGGCGATCGACTCGGCGCCCGCCACCGGCACTTCGCGCACTTCGTTCGCAGGTGTAACCACGACCGGGCAGAGCGCTGTCGGCGCGCTGTCATCGAGGCCGACCCAATACATCGGCACCCCGAAGAAGCCAGCGGCACCGAAGGTTTCGATCGCCGGATTCACTTCCTCAAGATGGCGGCGCGTCCCTTCCTCGCGGTCGTCCATGCAGAAGACGCACTGTGCAGCGGGCGCGGCCGACACATCACCCGCCGGCACTCTGCGGCCGTGGTTGCGGGTCAGCGCCGCGAAGATCTGCTCGCGGTAGTGGCGCTCGTAGGCCTGCAGCCAGACGAAGCCACGCGCAGTCGCATCAAGCCGCCCGAGTGCATCGAGCAGCGCGTCGGCAGTCGCCGGCCCCGCAGCGCGCAGTGCCGCGGCATCGAGCCCGAGATGCTGGGACAGCAGGAACAGGGGCCAGCGCTGGGGTTCCCGGGAATAACGGCGGGTACCGATCTTCGCCGCCAAACGCTCCCAGTGCGCCGTATCCGGGTCGCCGGCGATCAGGCGTCGCGCCTCATGCGCATCCGCTTCATCAAGCAGGCCGGCGAAGAAATCGTGACGGACCTTGAGTTCCGCCGGATGGAACAGGAAGTGGTCGCCCAGTTCGGAAAGGAACAGCGGCAAGCCCCAGATGCGATGGACAAGCTCCTCGCAACAGACGCGTTCAAGCACCAGCCTTACCGCCAGATAGTCGGCCATCGCGACCGGTACCGGCGCTTCGTCGCCGCTCCCGGCACCGGGAGCGCCGCCGCGTCGATCGCGCCACAGGAACATGCCGGACCAGCCCGGAAGTTCGAGGGCCAGGCGCTCGAGATAGTCCCCCCAGTGCGCCTCATCGGGGCCGAGGTGCATCAGTTCACGTTCTATCGTTTCCAGCGGATCGTCGGGCAGGCGGGCGATCTCTTCGCGTGCCGCCAGCCACTCGTCGAGCTCCCAGCCGATGTCGGCGGCAGCACTCGCGCGCCAGGCAGCGTAGAAGCCCTGCGCCCGCTTCGGGTTGCGCCAACTGCTCATGCCGAGATCAAGGTGTGCCGCCAGATGGCGGATCAACGTCGGCCGCACCTCCTCCAGCACGTTTTCGCCGGTGAGGCGTTCGAGCAGGGCCGAGAGCGTCCATTCGCGACCGAGGCGACCGACCAGCATCGACCACAGCGCGCGGGCACCGATCTGCCAGCCCGCGTCGTCCTCGGCGCCGCCCTCATCATCCATGCTCTCCGCGGGGGTACGGAACAGCGCTTCCAGTTCGCTCGCCGGCTGCGGGGCCGGCTGCAAGCCAAGCACGTCGCCACACGCCTGCCACAAGGCCGGCAGGTCGCCCACCTGAACGCCCCCTGATACCGGGCGCGTCAATGCGTCACTCTCGTGCAGCAGCCATTGCAGGCGCGCCGCGCTGACCGGCGACAGATCATGTAGCAGGCCGATCAGCACGACATCGCGGATGCGTCCACCGGGAACGATTTCGGTATCGAGATCGGCAACTTCGTCACCGGCCAGACTTTCGTCGAGCGCTGCTTCGAGATCGGCACGGGCAATGCGCCCTTCAGCCAGCAGTTCGCGACAGCGCGACTCCTCAAGCCAGGGGCGCGCCCCGGTGATGCGCTGCGCCTCGGCCAGCGCTTCCGGAAATGGCAGGTGCTGCAGGCCGTGCAGGGTATTGTGGTGAACAAAATTGCGGATCGGCGCCTGCGCCGGAAGCACGTGCTCGAGATGCGCCACCCAGGCGGCGAGTCGCTCGCGCAGGGTGGTGGGTTCGGCGGCGTGGTGGCTCATGTCAGCTCGTGAACAGTTGTGACAGCACACGCACGGAAGCTGCCGACAGCCCCAGCAACGGCGCCGGCCAGAGCCCCGCAACGACGATACCGGCGAGAAGCAGACCGGCAGCGAAGCGTTCCGACAGGTCGAGATCGGCAACCGCTGCCCGATGCTGGCGCGGGCCGATGCACAGGCGCCCGACGACACGCAACGCGTAGGCCGCACTGACCAGCACGCCCAGCGACAGGATGACGATCCAGCCCTGCCAGCGTGCGAAGCCGCCGACCAGGACGTGCAGTTCAGCGATGAAGCCGGCGCTGCCCGGCAACCCGGCGGAAGAGAGCAGCGCGAGTGCGAGGCAGAAGGCGAGCCGGGGCGCCGATTCGCGGAGCGAACCGATCTCGCCGAGTTCGCGGCTGTGGGTGCGCTGGTAGAGGATGCCGACGATCAGGAACATCAGGGCTGCGGCAAGCCCGTGTGCGGTCATCTGGAATACTGCGCCGGAGAGGCCGGTGAAGTTCAGTGTCGCGATGCCGAGCAGCACGACTCCCATGTGCGCCACCGACGAATAGGCCACCATGCGCTTCAGGTCGGTCTGTCGCCAGGCCAGCACGCTGCCGTAGACCAGCGAAACCAGGGCTAGGGCGGCCAGCGCAGACTGCAGGGTCAGCACTGCCTGCGGCAGGGTCTCGGCCGCGCGGATGAGTCCGTAGGCACCCATCTTCAGCAGCACGCCCGAGAGCAGGATGGAAATCGGGCTGGGGGCCTCGACGTGTGCCAGCGGCAACCAGCCATGCATCGGGAAGACCGGCATCTTGACGCCGAAGCCGACGAACAGTCCGGCAAAGACGAGCAGCTGCGTTGCCAGCGGCAGGCTGTGGCCGCCGGCGATCATGTCGGCCATCGCGAAGCTGTGCCCCGGCGCGGCATCGTAGAGGAGCAACAGCGCAACGAGCATGAACACCGAGCCACCGAGCGTGTAGAGCACGAAGTTGAGCGCTGCACGGTGGCGGTTGCTCCCCCCCATGCGGTCGATCAGGAAAAACAGCGGGATCAGCGTGAATTCCCAGAAGACGTAGAACAGCGACCAGTCGCGTGCCATGAAGACGCCGAGCATGGACGCCTCGAGCACGAGCAGCAGCGAAAAATAGAGGCGTGCGCCGACACGGATGCCGCCGGAAGCCAGCACGGCGATGAGGCAGAGCAGCGTGGACAACAAAACCATCGGCAGCGAGATGCCGTCTACGCCGAGCGCAAAGCTGGAGCCGACGCGCGGATTCCACGGCCGGGTCTCGAAGAACTGCTGATCGGCGACGCCTGCATCGAAGCTGGCGGCCAGCGCCAGCGAAAGGCCGAGATTGAGGGCAGCGACCACGGCCGCTACGGCGCGAATCCGGAGGGGCCGGCGAGCCGGCAGGAGCGCAATGAGGAAAGCACCGGAAAGGGGCAGCAGCAACAGGAATTTCAGCACCGGGGGGGCTCCGCGGGGTGCGCTGCGAATCTGGCCCGGACAGCGTCCGCGATCGTGCCGATTCTCCCCGTTGAAATTATCCCTGTCATGAACGAGGATTATGCCAGTAGCGCCCGATTTTGGGCGCATCGCCCGGGAGCGTTGGATGGAGAGTCGGTCGACATATGCCGGAGACGAAGCCTTGACCACGCGCGCCCTGCGCATTCGTGGCCACGTGCAGGGCGTCGGATTCCGCTGGTCGCTGTGCGAGCAGGCGCGGGCCCTTGGTCTTGCCGGCTGGGTCCGCAACCGTCGCGACGGCAGCGTCGAGGCGCTGATTCACGGTCTGGCGGGGGCCGTCATGGCGCTCGCCGACTGGGCCCACCGCGGCCCGCCGGGCGCCCGTGTCACGGCAGTCGAAATGGATGTAGCCGAGACGGAGGGCCCCCTTGCTGGCTTCGAGCAGTTGCCGACCGCCTAGCAGGAACTTTTCGTCGCTGGCATAAACCAAGTATTCTCTCCGCTTCATTCCGGATTCCCCAAACCCGCTCAATCACAAAAGGAGAAAAACCATGGCCGTTCTCGTCGGCAAGCAAGCCCCGGATTTCAACGCCACTGCCGTATTCGGCAACAATGAAATGAAGCCCCTGAAGCTCTCCGACCTCAAGGGCAAGTACGTCGCGATCTTCTTCTACCCGCTCGACTTCACCTTCGTCTGCCCGTCGGAGCTGATCGCCTTCGATCACCGCCTTGACGAGTTCAAGAAGCGCGGCGTCGAAGTCATCGGCGTGTCGATCGACTCGCAATTCACCCACCTCGCCTGGAAGAACACCCCGGTCGAGAAGGGCGGCATCGGCCAGGTCCAGTATCCGCTGGTCGCCGATGTGAAGCACGAGATCTGCCGTGCCTACGATGTCGAGTTCGAGCCGGCCGGTGTCGCCTTCCGCGGCACCTTCCTGATCGACAAGAACGGCGTCGTGCGCCACCAGGTCGTCAATGACCTGCCGCTCGGCCGCAACGTCGACGAACTGCTGCGCATGGTCGATGCGCTGCAATTCACCGAGGAGCATGGTGAAGTCTGTCCGGCCGGCTGGCAGAAGGGCAAGAAGGGCATGACGGCGTCGCCGGACGGCGTTGCAAAATATCTGGCCGAGAACGCGAAGGAGCTCTGATCGAGCCCTCCTCGCCTCGCCAACGGCCGCCGCGATGGCGGCCGTTTTCGTTGACGCCGGCCAGGCTCGCCACGAAGTTGACACACATCAAGGGGAAAGCGCCGGGCTACCGCGAGAATCATCGATCCGTCATGATGCGATGACCATGCCCCTGCTCCGCCGGCTCGCCACAATCCTGTCCTTTTCCATCGCTGCCGCCGCCACCGGCGCTTCGGCATCGACGCCTGCCGCCAAGCCGCCTCCGGAGACCCGGCTGGTAGCATCGCCGACGACGATCGCCATGGCACGCGAACTGGTCGCCTCGCTGCAACTTTCCCGGTCGGGCACGGTGCGCGTGGTGCCGGCCGGCAGCGACAGCGCCATTGATGACGTCAGGGCCGGCCGCGCCGACGCAGCACTGATTGCGCGCAGCCTGACTGCCGAAGAGGCACAATCCCTGCATGCGATCACGCTTGCCAGCGACAGCCTGCTGCTGATTGTCAACGAGCGCAGTCCGCTGCATGAGCTGGACTCGGCCACGACCCGTCGCATCTTTTCGCGCGAAGTCTCGGACTGGAAGCAGCTCGGCGATGCGGGCACCGGCTCCATTGTTCCTGTCACCCGGCGCGCGGGTGACGGCACGCGCACGACCTTCGACAACGCCTTCGGCATCGGCCGGGTGATTCCGTCCGGGATCGTGGAACTGGCCACCAACCGCGCTGCGGTGCTCTATGTCGCAGCCGACCCGCAGGCCATCGGCTATGTTTCCGCTGACGCCTACGAGGACGCACGCCGGCGCGGCCTGCGCATTCGTGCGCTGCGCCTCGACGGCCAGCTTCCCGGCGCAACGGAGTGCCGCAGGGTCAGCTATCCGCTATGCCGGCCAATCGTCTTCGTGCGCCCCATCGGCAAGCCGGTGGGCGACGTCGAGCAGATGGAACGCTTCCTTCGCTCGGCAGCGGGAAGTGCCCTGATTGAACGATCGGGATTTGCCGGAGCACCGCAGTAGTGGCGTTCACGACCAATCTCCGCAATACGCTGTGGGCGCTGTTCACGGCGCTCTGCCTGTTCATCGCCGCGAGCGCCGTCCTCAACCTGCGCAACCTGCACCGCGACGAGGAAATGATCGAGGCGTATCTGGCGCCGACACTCGCCGCGCAGCAGCAGGCGGAGCGCCTGCGCCAGACGGTTGTCGACCTGATGCGCCTTGTCTATCAGGCCAGCATCGACAACAACGACGACCTGCTCTTCGAAGCCGGCGCCCAGGCGGCCCGCTTCTTCACGATTCATGAGGCGCTCGGCCAGGAGATTGCCCGCGCCCCGACGGACAGCGTCAATCACGCACAGACGCTGGCGCACCACGGACGCATCAGCGAGAGCTTCCGCCACGTTGCCGGCTCGGCGCTTTCCCTGCTTGCCGACGTCGGCAGCGGCAGTGCGGACGAGGCACAGCTCGCCCACATGCGTTTCTCGACGGCCGCACTGACGGACGAGCTGAATCGCTTCGTCGCCCTGCTCGAGGAGGATGTCGCACGGGCAATGACGGGGGCCCGCGAGCGAATCGCGGCGACGCGGCAACAGCAGCAGGCGTCGATCGCGATCGCGCTCACGGCGATGGGCAGCTTTTTCCTGTTCCTCTATTTCCGGCTGGTCCGGCCGACGCGGCGGCTGGCATCGTTCCTCAGCCGGGCACGCACGAATCCGCTGGAAATCGTGGACCGCTTCCGCGCGGACAGGGTAGACGAGATCGCGGCACTGGGCAGCGACATCAACTCGCTGCTCGACCAGTTGCAGGCCACCGGCGTATCGCGCGATTTCGTTGGCCATATCTTCGACAGCGCCCCGTTGCCCCTGCTGCTCGTCGATTCCGACCAGCGCGTCCGGCGCTGCAACGTCAGTGCGCGACAACTGCATGGCGGCAACCCGGAAGGGGAGCGGATCGACCTGCTGCTCTCGGATTTTTCGGCGACGGAGGGCGAGGCCGAATGGCAGACCGCGAGCGGCGCCCGCGTACCCGTCCTCGTTTCGGTTTCGGACATTTTCGATCGGCAGATCGACGGCGCCGGGCTAGTGGTCGGGCTCGCCGATCTCACGCTACGCAAGGAGGCGGAAGCGGCAACGCTGCGCCGGGCCCGGCTGCTGAAAGCCGTTGCCGACGCCGGCAGCCTGTTGCTGACCGCAAATTCGGCAGAACATCCGATACCGGAAGCGCTGCGGCGGATCGGCTCGGCGATCGGAGCCGACCGCGGCTCGGTAGTCGAAGAGGCCCTGGCGCCCGGCGAGCCGATGTCACGCCTGGTCGTCCATCACGACTGGCGGGCGGACGGTACCGACGACGAGGATCCCGGCCTCGCCTGGCGCGTCGCTGTACCCGCCTGGCGGCGACTCCTGCAGGACGAATCCGCCAGCTGCATCATCCTCGACAGCAAGGTGCCCGCCGATCGCGATTGGCTGATCGCGCACAAACTCGCGGCGATGATCGTGCTGCCGATCCGCATCGAGGGCTGCCTGTGGGGCTTTATCGGCTTTTCGAATCGGGACATCGTCCGCGACTGGGCGGAGGATGACATCCAGGTGCTGCAGACGGTCGCCGCGGACATCGGTCATCTGATGCTGCAGGAACGTTCCCTGGCGCAACTCCGGCTCTCTGCGCAGGTCTTCGCCGAAAGTGGCGAGGCCATCGCGGTCACCGATGTGCGTGGCGGCTTCGTGTCGGTCAACCGCGCCTTCACCGAGGTGACCGGCTATACCTTCGACGAGGTCCGCGGCAAGAATCCGCGCATCCTGCAGTCCGGCCGGCACGACGGCGCGTTCTATAACGCGATGTGGAAGCTCCTGGCCGAAACCGGCAGCTGGCAGGGTGAAGTATGGAACCGCCGCAAATCCGGCGAAATCTACCCCGAGTGGCTCAATATTTCGTCGGTGCGCAACCCGGCAGGCGAGATCACCCACTACGTCGCCATTTTTTCCGACATCACCGAACGCAAGGCGGCACATGCCCGCATCGAGTACCTGGCCCACCACGATCCGCTGACCGGGCTGCCCAACCGTTCGCTGCTGCGCGAACGGCTGGAGAACGAGATCAGTCGCGCCAAACGCGCCGAACGCAAGCTGGCGGTGCTGTTTCTCGATCTCGACCGCTTCAAGACCGTCAATGATTCGCTTGGCCATGCCGTCGGCGACCGCCTGCTGAGGGAGGTTGCCCAGCGGCTGCGCAGTTCGCTGCGCGAATCCGACATCGTGTGCCGTCAGGGGGGGGATGAGTTCATCGTCGTCCTGCCAGACCTGAAGAGCGACACGGATGCCGCCCATGCCTCCCGGCAGATCATCGATGCGCTGCGCCAGCCGGTCGATACCGGCGGGCAGATGATTCACACCTCGACCAGTATCGGCATTGCCGTCTTCCCCGAGGACGGCCATACGACCTCTGCGCTGCTCAAGGCCGCTGACATGGCGATGTATCACGCCAAGGAACGGGAACGCGGGTCATTCTGCTTCTATACCCAGGAGCTGAATGCCCTGGTCAACGAACGCATGGCGCTCGACAATCGCCTGCGGACTGCGGTCAAGGACAGCGAGTTCCAGGTCTACTTCCAGCCGCAGTGGGCACTCCGTGATGGCCGACTGACCGGGCTCGAAGCCCTGGTGCGCTGGCAATGCGATGGCGACTTCGTCTCTCCGGCGCGCTTCATTCCCATTGCCGAGGAGAACGGCCAGATCGTTGCGCTTGGCGCCTGGATCCTGGAGGAGGCCTGTCGTGAGGCCACCCGCTGGCGTGCCCAGGGACACCCGCTGACGATCGCGGTCAACGTGTCGCCGGTGCAGATCCGCCGCGACGACCTGCCCGGGCGTGTACGGCAGGTCCTGAAGAAAACGGGACTGCCGGCGGATGCCCTCGAACTCGAGATCACCGAGTCGCTCATGATGGGCGAGGATACGCAGGTCCTCGAGACGCTGGCGGCACTCAAGTCGATCGGTCTCAAACTCGCCATCGATGATTTCGGAACCGGTTACTCCAACCTCGCCTACCTGAAGCGTTTCAACGTCGATCGCCTCAAGATCGACCAGTCCTTCGTCCGCAACATCGACAGCAAGCCGGATGCGGCTGTCATCGTCAACGCAGTGATCGGCATGGGGCGCCGACTCGGTCTCAATACCCTGGCCGAAGGCGTCGAGACGGAGGCCGAACGGGACGCGTTACGCGCGGCCGGTTGCGATGACGTTCAGGGCTACCTGCTCGGCAAGCCGATGCCGGCAACCGGCATCGACGCACTCCTCAAGCGCTGAGCGCACTTCCCCCGCCCCTTCCATTCGGCCATATTGATGCATCGCAACATGAGTAAATCATGGTGCGACAATTAAACATCACAACAAAATAAATCATAAAACCATATAGTTAGGAATTTTATCAACTCGTGATGAATATCAGCGTTTTATGATATAGGTCGACTTTTGTTGACCTGCATCAAAACCGTACAACTTGTAGGGCTATAACCTCGCGCAAATCAAATTTTTCATAACCAAGCTCGAGGGAGTCCCCAGATGTCCAGATCGCTCAAACTGGCCGCAACCGCTGCCGCACTCGCCGCCGCCCTTCCCGCAATGGCCCAGCAAGCCACTCAGGAAGGCAACTGGATGGTTCGCGCCCGTGCCGTGAACGTCAATACCTACAACGGCTCGACGCCGATCCCGTCACTCTCGGTGCCGTCGGATGCGATTCACGTCGAGAGCAAGGTGATCCCGGAAGTGGACATCACCTACTTCTTCACCAAGAACATCGCAGCCGAACTGATCCTGACCGTGCCGCAGAAGCACGACGTCAAGGTGAAGAGCAGCGCGATCGGCGCCTTCGACGCCGGCCATTTCTACCTGCTGCCGCCGACGCTGACCGCCCAGTGGCACTTCAATCCGGATGGCGACTTCCGTCCCTATGTCGGTGCCGGCCTCACCTACTCTGACTTCTCCGGCGACCAGTTGCGGGTGCCCGGCGTCACCGGCCTGCATCTCGACAACAGCTATGTCGGCTTCGCCGTCCAGGCCGGTTTCGACTACAAGCTCACGAAGAATGTCTTCTTCAACATGGACATCAAGAAGGCGCAGGTGCGCAGCGACGTCGAGAACGACGCCGGCGTGAAGGTCTCCCGCGTCAAGGTCGACCCGATCCTCTTCGGCGTTGGCCTCGGCTGGCGCTTCTGAGCGACATCACAAAAATTGTCGCCCCCGCAGAGACAGGGCCGGATGCAAATCCGGCCCTTTTTTTCTGACGACGGAAAAATCAGCGGGAAGAAAACAGCTGGCGCAAGGACAGCGCGTAGTCGGCGGCGCCCGGCGCTCCCTCGGCAGGCGCCCAGGGCGCCAGCTCCTCCGCAAGCAACGGCTGATAGGGGCCCGACTTGGCCTCGAAGATCACCGTCCCGGGCAACAGGGCGACAACCGTGTGCCAGGTGCCATGAGGAATATCGACACCGCAGCAGTTCCCGCCGGGCGAAAGCTGTCGTGACGTCACCACCGTACCCGCATCGTCGAAGATGACAACACCCAGGGCGCCGGCAACGACGATGATCGACTCGTCCTTCGCGGGGTCGAGATGACGGTGTGGCGGCAGCCACGACCCGGGCTCGATCGCGTTGAGCAGCCGGTGGGCGGGAAAATCGTCCGCCGGGTGAAAGTTGAAGTTGGCGCGCAGGCGCTGGCGTGACCGGGCGTCAGCAGACACGGCGGCGAGCAGTGCCGCATCGATGAAGCGCGTCATTTCAGGTTGTGCGCAACCAGCGTCAGCACGCTCGATCCGGCAAAGGCGACACGGATGTAGCGGTTGTCGTTACCCCACTGGCAATTGCGCAGGCCAAGCATCTCGTCGCAGCGATCCGGTTTGTCGAGAATGCCGACGACCTCGTCGTAGCTCTGTCCGACTTTCAGTTTTTCATAGTGCGCCAGGTCGAGCCGGCCGCAGCCGACAAGCGCCAGCAGTGCCAGAACGATGGCGAGTTTTCGAATGTGCATGATGATTCCTTCCGGTGGACTGAAGCGCCGCAGATCTTTCAGGATTACTGGTAACGAATTTCTACCGATTCGGCACTGAGCCACTCGCCGAGTGCCGCCAGCAAATCGTCCTCGAGTCGCACGCGCGCCGAATCGCCGAGCGCCAGTTCGCACTGCGCCTCACCGTTACGGTAGGCGATCCGCACCGGACAGGCGCCTGGCGCGTAGGCGGCAAGCAGGGTCTTGAGCCGCTGCGCTGCGCCACGGTCGTTGCTGACCTGGCCGTTCAGCGACAGCCGCAGTTCGCGTGCAAAGCGGCCGCGGGCATCGGCCAGCGTCATGATGCGCTCGGCGGTCACGCGCACCTTGCCCTCGCCGGCGAAGTCGTCCTTCGACACCTTGCCCTCGATGATCAGCACTTCGTCTTCACGGAGCTTGCCCTTCTCGGTTTCGAGCACCTCGTTGTAAACCGCCACCTCCTGCGGTTCAGTCCCATCATCGAGCGTGACGAAGGCCATCTTGCCACGAGCGGTGAGCTTGGTCCGCGTCGCCGTCACCAGCCCGGCCAGCAGCTGCAACTCGCGCGAGGGTTCGAGCTTGTCGAGCGTCCGCCGCACGAAACGGCCGACCTCGCCCTTGACGGCATTGAACGGATGGCCGGAGAAATAGAAGCCGAGCGCTGTCTTTTCCTCCGCGAGCTGCTGCTTCTCGCGCCAGCGCGGCACTTCCACCGGCTGCGGCGCATGCACCTCGGCGACGCCCCCCATGTCGAAGAGGCCGGCCTGCATCGCGTTGCGCTCCTCCTGCTCGGCCCAGTCGATGGCGAGACCCACCGTGGCAAGGAGGCGCGCCCGATGGTCGTCGATCGCATCGAAGGCCCCGGCACGGATCAGCGCCTCGATCGTGCGCCGGTTGACCATGCGCTTGTCGACCCGCTTGCAGAAGTCGAACAGATCAATGAACGGGCCAGTCTTGCGCGCTTCGAGAATGACGTTGACGGCCTGTTCGCCGGTGCCCTTCACCGCCCCCAGCCCGTAGCGGACGGTCTTCGCATCGACCGGCACGAAGCGGTAGTCGGATTCGTTCACGTCCGGCGGCAGCACGGTGATGCCGTTCTTCACGGTGTCTTCGTAGAAGATTTTCACCGTGTCGGTGTTGTCCATGTCGGACGACATCGTCGCCGCCATGAAGGCGGCGCAGTGATGCGCCTTCAGCCAGGCGGTGTGGTAGGTGACGACGGCGTAGGCGGCGGTGTGCGACTTGTTGAAGCCGTACTCCGCAAATTTGGTCATCAGGTCGAACAGCTGCTCGGCGAGCGCCGGATCGTAGCCCTTCTTCTTCGCGCCCTCGGCGATGGTCTCGCGGTGCTTGGCCATCTCCTCGGGCTTCTTCTTGCCCATCGCCCGGCGCAGCATGTCGGCGCCACCCAGCGTGTAGCCACCGATGATCTGCGAGATCTGCATCACCTGTTCCTGATACACGATGACGCCGTAGGTCGGTTCCAGGCAGCCCTTCAGATCCGGGTGGAAGTAGTCGATCGCCTGCTGGCCCTTCTTGCGCAGGATGAAGTCGTCCACCATCCCGGAGCCGAGCGGGCCGGGACGATAGAGTGCGAGCACGGCGATGATGTCCTCGAAGCGGTCTGGCGCCAGCTTCTTGAGCAGCTTCTTCATGCCCTCCGATTCAACCTGGAAGATCGCCGTCGTGTTGGCGTCCTTGAGAATCTGGTAGGCAGCAGGGTCGGTGAAGGGCAAGGCCGCAAGGTCCGGCTTCGTGCCGGTAAGCCGCTCGACGTAGCGCACGGCGAGGTCGATGATGGTGAGGTTGCGCAGGCCGAGGAAGTCGAACTTCACCAGACCGACCTTTTCCACGTCGTCCTTGTCGTACTGCGACACCACCGACGCGCCGCCGTCGGCCGAATAGAGCGGACAGAAGTCGGTCAGCTTGCCCGGCGCGATGAGCACGCCGCCGGCGTGCATGCCGACGTTGCGGGTCAGGTCCTCGAGCTTTTCGGCGAGGGCAAAGAGTTCCTTGACCTCCTCCTCGGCTTCCATCTTCTCGCGCAGCTGCGGCTCGGCGTCGAGCGCCTTCGCGAGCGACAGCGGCTTGTTCTGCTCGACCGGGATCAGCTTCGAGAGCGAGTCGCAGAACATGTAGGGCATGTCGAGCACGCGCCCGACGTCGCGGATGACGGCCTTCGACGACATGGTGCCGAAGGTGGCGATCTGCGACACGGCATCCTTGCCGTAGGCCTCGCGCACGTACTCGATCACCCGCCAGCGGTTGTCCTGGCAGAAGTCGATGTCGAAGTCGGGCATCGAGACCCGCTCCGGGTTGAGGAAGCGCTCGAAGAGCAGCGCGTAGGCCAGCGGATCGAGATCGGTGATACCGAGT
>JAKJEY010000119.1 GCA_022705165.1 Pseudomonadota bacterium | reverse complement strand
TGGCGACCTGTCCGACCAGCAGCTTTTCCTGCGCCTGCCGCGACATTTCGTCGAGCAGCGGCACCTCGGATCCCGGTTCCGGCGGATTGTCGGCGAGGAAACCGTGGAGGCGGGCGACCATGACATCGACCTGGTGAGCGAAGTCGTTGCCGAGCTTGGTGAAGTTTTCCTGGGCGTTCTGGGCCAGCAGGATCGCGGTGGCGATTTCCATCGCCAACGCCTCGCTGTGGCGGGCGGGAGCTGCTCGACAGCCTGATGCAATGCGCCCGCCTGGTCGCGGAAGGATTGCAGGGCCGGCGCCGAACCGGCGCAGAATTTGTTCCAGGCGTCTTCCGTGGCGCTGATCGTCTCGCGCAGGCGACGCCGCTGCTGCTCCTGCGGGGCCGTAGTCTGCGCGGCAGGCAGGGCGTTCGCCAGCTGATAGGTGTTCTTGACCTGTCGCACGAGATCGCTGTTGCTGTCTGCCTGAGCGACGTAGTAGAGCGCGTCGCGCATCAGGCGCTCGGCAACGTTCTTCGAGCCTTCGAGCAGACGGCGGATCTGCAGGTCGATGCGCGCACACAGTTGCTTGACGTCGACTTCTGCCGGCAACGTGCCGTCCGACAGCGCTGTCAGCATGCCGGTGGCGACCCACCAGAAAGCACGGGCGGACGCGAGTTCCTGCGTGGCCTCGACCTGGCGGGTGGCCGCCAGCATTTCGGCAACGCCGCTACGGTCGACCGGGTTGCGCAGCCACGCCAGCAGGCCGCGCTGGAAGCGGGCGCGCTGCGTGCGCAGCAACTGCTGCAGTTCGCCGCGCGAGAGCGACGGCGCCGCAGCCCGGCGCGGCGGACGCAGCGACAGATCGGGGAAGAAAAGGTCGGTGGCGGAAATGCGCTTCTGCCCGCGCAGGGTCTGGATGCGTCCGTACACGGGCATCAGGCGCAAGGGCTGGTTCGGTTCGCCATTGACGAGGTCATCCAGGTAATGACGAATGGCGCCGAGCGCTTCCTTGATCAGTCCCGTGGCATTGGCATCGGCAGCGATCTTCTGCTGTTCAAGGTCGTCAAGTACTGCCTCGAGGGCGTCGGTGAACTGGGTGACGCCGTCGAGACCGACGATCGCCAGTGCACCACGTACCTGGTGAAGGTGCGTGCGGCAGAACTTCAGCTGGGTTGCATCACCGTTGTCGGCGAATTGTCCCAGCGCTTCTCCGGCGCGCTCGAGGGCAAGATCGATCTCGCTTTTGACCCAGGTCAGCGGGCCGACGTCGAATTCCGTCGCGGCGTTCATGCGGATTTATCTCTCCGAGCGGGATCAGGCGACCTTGAAGCCGGCGACCGAGCCCTTCAGTTCGGTTGCCAGTGCGGCGAGTTCGCCGACCGCCTCTGCCGTGCGTTGCGTACCGACAGTGGCCTGTTCCGTCACACGCAGGATGTCCTGCATCTTGCTGGCCACGCCTGTCGCGGACTGGGCCTGCTGCTGCGTATCGGTCGAAATGTTTTCGATGAGGCCGGCGAGCATCTGCGACACGTCGCCGATCTCCGCCAGCGCCTGACCGGCAGCGTCGGAAAGCTTGGCCCCTTCAACCACACCCTGCGTCGATTGTTCCATGGCGGAGACGGCGTCCTGCGTGTCGGTCTGAATGGTCTTCACGATCGCCGCGATCTGCTTCGTCGCTTCCGCGGAACGTTCGGCCAGTCGCTGCACTTCCTCGGCAACCACCGTGAAGCCGCGGCCTGCGTCGCCGGCGGAGGCCGCCTGGATGGCGGCGTTCAGCGCCAGCACGTTGGTCTGTTCGGTAATGTCCGAGATCAGTTCCACGATTTCACCGATCTCCTGCGAGCTTTCGCCGAGGCGCTTGATCCGCTTCGAGGTTTCCTGGATCTGCTCGCGAATTTCGTTCATGCCCTTGATCGAATCCTGCACGGCCACGGCGCCCTTTTCGGCAGCAGCCAGCGACTGGCGCGCAACCTGTGCGGACTGGTTGGCGTTGCTCGACACCTGGGTCATCGACCTGGCCATGTCCAGCGCTGACTGGCCGGCGTCCTGAATTTCCTGCGACTGCTTTTCGGCAGCAGCGAGCAGTTCGGCGGAAGTCTGCTGGGCGATTTCGGTGGCGCTGGTCACGCGGCCGGCAGCGTCGTTGATGCGGCCGACCAGCACGCGCAGTTCTTCAATCGTGTAGTTGATCGAGTCGGCGATGGCGCCCGTGATGTCTTCCGACACAGTCGCGGTGACGGTCAGGTCGCCGTCGGCAAGGTCGCCGAGTTCGTTCATCAATCGCAGAATGGCGTCCTGGTTGGTGCGGTTGAGACGTTCCGTTTCCTGCCGGCTTTCTTCGGCTTCGTGGGCGCGGCGGGCGGAGTCATCCAGGTAGACCTTGGCCATCAGGCCGAGAATGGCCAGCGCGAGTGCGCCGAGAATGATCAGGAAAACGACATAGGAGGCCCGCTCGGCGAGCTCGCCCTGGTAGGCTTCCGCCAGTTTGTCGGTCGATGCCAGCAGAGTTTCCGATTCGCGGAAGATGTTGGATCCGGCCTGTTTCGCCAGCACCAGGCGCTGCATCGAGCCGAGGATGCCGCCGACCGCCGCCTGATATTCCTTGAAGTTGGTTTCGAGTTCGGCCAGTTTTGCCTTGGTGTCGGCATCCGTCGTGGCGCCGATGCGTAGCGTTTCGCTGCCCTTGGTCAGTGCGCCGAGGAGGTCGCGGAAAGTGTTGGTGTCCTTGCCCAGCAGGAAGGCGACTTCCGGGTCGATGGCGTCACCGACGAGCAGTGCAGAGGCGTTCTTTGCGACGCGCTGCGTCAGCATGACCAGCTGGTTCGCCGCAACGATCTCGCGGGTGCCGGCGCCGGTCTGCAGCTTCAACGCGGCGACCTGTTCCGAGAGTTCGAGGAGTTGCGGGTTCTTGTCGTTGATGGTGGCAACGTCCTTGCCCAGGGAGATCAGGTTCTTTTCCATCTCCATGAGCTGGCCGGCGTTCTTGTCGGTCTTGTTCCATTCCTCGGTCAGCGCCTTCAACTGCTCCTGCACGCCGTCCGGGGAAGGCGGTACGCTGGCTTCGCCGATCTGGCCGCCGCTGGTCAGCCGATCGATCAGCTGCGAGAAACGTTCGCGCGAGTCCTTGAGCTGCTTGAAGGCGGTCGCGTTACCCTGCAGCGCGAGGCTGGATGCCTTGGCCAGTCGCTGCGAAAGCATGCGCATTTCACCGGAGGCTGCCACGTAGGCGGTGCCGTAGTTCGATTCGCGGTTGTCGTGATAAATCAGCGCACCGAGCAGGATGATCACGAACAGCAGGGCGCCGCCGAGAATCTGCAGTTGCTTGTTGACCGAGTACTGATTCAGGAAGGCCAGGGCTTGCCCCGGTTGCTTCGTGGCGCCACCGCTCTCCATGACCGTTGGTGCCGAGATGGTCTGGTCTTCCGGGCCGGGGGTCTTGCTGCCGCCGAGGCCGGGCAGTTTGAAGTTGAACGCCATGAATCGTCTCCGTGTATTTCTGGTTTGGTTGTTCGTAAGCTCAGCAGGAGGTCGGTCGCGTCAGGCGCCGATTTCCATGAATGCGGGGTCCGCCAGCATGGCGCGGACATTCAGTCTTTTCCATTCGCGACCGCTGTCATCGACGACGCGACCGCTTTCCCATGGGTGCGGGTCATTCGCGGCCGTAGTGGCCGTGAATTGATCCGGGTTTTTCAGCCCCAGCATCCTGGTCACCAGCAGCGCAGCGTTGCTGCCGTGGCGTGCGCCGACCAGCAGGAGTCGCGAGGCTGGATTGAGGGGGGTGGGATCCCCGCCGCGCAGGGCCGAGAAGTCGGCGACCGAATACAGGTTGCCGCGGATATTGGCGATGCCGGAGAACCAGGGCTTTGTCAGCGGTACTGGTGTAAGCGGCGGCAGCGGCACGATCTCGCCGGCTTCGGAGAGATTGAGCAGCCAGTAATCGTTTCCGGTCTGCACGCCGAGCAGGGCCGGATTGGCCTTGCCCTGCGCAGCACTGGTCAGGCGCGCCGCCAGGTGCTCCTGGAATTCCCTGAGGCTGATCTTCTTGGCCATGCGTGCGGGCGGATCAGAGCGCGGCGATCTTGCCGAGCAGTTCTTCCGGGTTGACCGGCTTCACCAGGTAATCCTGTGCACCCTGGCGCAGCCCCCAGATCTTGTCCGTCTCCTGGCCCTTCGAGGTGCACATCAGGACCGGAATGTTCTTGGTGTCGTCGTCACGGGTCAGGGTGCGCGTGGCCTGATAGCCGTTGAGGCCGGGCATGACGACATCCATGATGATCAGGTCCGGCTTTTCGGCCTTCGCCTTGGTGACACCCTCTTCACCGCTTTCGGCGGTGACGACCTGAAAACCGTTCTTGGTCAGCAGGTCGACCATGAAAGCGCGCTCGGTGGGCGAATCGTCGACGACGAGGATTTTCTTGACGGGCATGCTGTGTTACTCCGTGATTGCTGTGGCGCGAGTTGCCTATTGGACCTGCTGCGGCGCGAAGCTCGCGACCGCCTGCAGCAGGCTGTCTTTAGTGAAAGGCTTGGTCAGGTACTGGTCGGAACCGACCATCCGACCGCGTGCGCGGTCGAAAAGGCCGTCCTTCGAGGAAAGCATGATCACCGGGGTGCCCCGGAAACGGGGGTTCTTCTTGATCAGGGCGCAGGTCTGGTAGCCGTCGAGGCGCGGCATCATGATGTCGCAGAAGATGATGTCCGGCTGATGATCGGCGATTTTCGACAGGGCGTCGAAGCCGTCCTCGGCGAGCAGCACCTGGCAACCGGCCTGCACCAGAAAGATTTCCGCGCTACGCCGGATGGTGTTGCTGTCGTCAATCACCATGACCTTGACGCCGCGCAGGTTAGCAGCTTCAGCCAATTCCTTCCTCCATGAACGCCGGCATAGCTTGTTTGTAACTGCAAACCTGATGATTTCGGACCGGCACCGAACCTAGTTTTCGGGTAACTATACCGTAACTCATAGGAATTGCGACTATTTGCACCCGTTTGCGAGGGATTCCATTTCCGGGGGGCGGCCGGATTGATGCGCGATTCGGTTAGAATCCGGGCTCACTGTTCTCCTCTTTTCCCGATTCCCTCGCCTGCTGCAAAAGGAGCGTCGCCTTCCGCGGCCAGAATGCATGACCCAGAACAGCCAGAATAGTCCGTCCGTACCTGCTGCCCAGGTCCCCCCGCCGATCGTGCTGGTCTTTGCCGCCAGCGACCCGTCCGGGGGCGCCGGCATTCAGGCCGATATCATGACCTTGTCGTCGATGGG
Source organism: Pseudomonadota bacterium (assembly GCA_022705165.1). Lineage (GTDB taxonomy): Bacteria > Pseudomonadota > Gammaproteobacteria > Burkholderiales > Rhodocyclaceae > Proximibacter. The sequence continues at coordinate 1,631 of JAKJEY010000119.1, read as the reverse complement.
CTGCCATCCGCTGTCGGTGATTACCGCAATCACGGTTCAGGACACGCTCGGCGTGGAGGCGGTCCTGCCGCTCGATGCCGACTGGGTCGAGGACCAGGCCCGCGCGGTCCTGGAAGACATGCCGGTCGCCGCCTTCAAGGTCGGCCTGGTCGGCAGCGTCGAGAACGTGTCGATCATCGCCGAGATCGTCTCCGACTATCCGGACATTCCGCTCGTCTTCGATCCTGTACTGGCCTCGGGACGCGGCGATGAACTCGCCAATGACGAGGTGCTGCAGGCGATCCGCGAGATGCTGCTGCCGCAGACCACCGTGCTGACGCCGAACAGCATGGAGGCGCGCCGTCTTGCCGAGGAGGACGAGGACGATGAGTCGCCGGACCTCGCGACCTGCGCGCAGCGATTGATCGCGGAGGGCTGCGAGTATGTGCTGGTGACGGGCACGCACGAGAACACAGCCAAGGTGATCAATACCCTGCACGGCGAGAACGGCCAGATTCGCAGCGACCGCTGGGAGCGCCTGCCCGGCAGTTACCATGGCTCCGGTTGCACGCTGGCGTCGGCGATCGCCGCCAATCTTGCGAACGGCCTCGATATCGCCGATGCCGTGCGCGATGCCCAGGACTACACCTGGCAGTCCCTGGCCAACGGCTTCCGGCCTGGCATGGGGCAACACATTCCGGATCGCTTTTTCTGGGCGCGTGCCGGTGAACCGGATGCCGACACCACGGACTGATTGGCGCGCCGCCTTGCGCGGGCTCTACGCGATAACGCCGGACGAACCGGACGAGTCGCGCCTGCTCGGGATGGCCGCATCCGCGCTGGCTGGTGGGGCACGGGTGCTGCAGTTCCGTGACAAAACGACCGCAGCGGGGCGTCGGCAGCGCCTGGCGAGCGCCATGCAGGACCTGTGCCGGCAATACGGCGCCTGTTTCATCGTCAATGACGATCTGGCGCTTGCCCTGCAGGTCGACGCCGATGGTGTGCACCTTGGCGGCACGGACGGTGATCTTGCTGCCGCCCGCCGGGCGCTGCCACACGGCCGCGTTCTCGGCGCTTCCTGCTATGCCGATATCGATCGTGCCCGCGCAGCCGTCGCGGCGGGGGCCGATTACGTGGCTTTTGGTGCCGTCTGTCCGTCGCTGACCAAACCCGACGCGGTGCGTGCGCCGCTCGACATCTTTTCCCGCTGGCACAGTGAATCAGCCGTGCCGGCCTGTGCCATCGGCGGCATCAGCCTTGATGTCGCGCCCGCCATCATCGCTGCCGGCGCCGATCTGCTCGCCGTCATCACGGACCTGTTTGCCGCACCGGACATCGCCGCCCGTGCGGCCACCTATCAACACCTGTTCGAGGAAACACGACATGACTTCACGTAACCAGCAACTCTTCGAAGCTGCCCAGCGGCACATCCCCGGCGGCGTGAACTCGCCGGTCCGCGCTTTCCGCTCGGTCGGCGGTGCGCCCTGTTTCTTCAGGGAAGGCAAGGGGCCGCATGTCTGGGACGCCGATGGCAAGCGCTATACCGACTACGTCGGCTCCTGGGGCCCGCTGATCCTCGGCCATGCCCATCCCGCCGTCGTGCGCGCCGTGCAGGAGGCCGCCGCCCTGGGATCCAGCTTCGGCATCCCGAC
>JAKJEY010000118.1 GCA_022705165.1 Pseudomonadota bacterium | reverse complement strand
GGCGGCCGCCACCTTGGCGTGCTGGTTGGCCATGTGGCCGCTCTTGGGCATCAAGGGACCGGGGAAGAGCGCGTCGCCCAGCACATGGATGCCGGGCACGGCTGTCGACTCCATGGTCAGCCAGTTCACGCCGGCCCAGCGCTGGTTGACGTTGACCAGGCCGGCCTGCACGGCGATCTCGCCGGCGCGCTGCGGCGGCACGACGTTGAGCACGTCGGCCTTCACGTCCTCGAACTCCAGCCGGGCGGTCTGACCGCTGAGCTCCTTGAGCTCGGCGTTGGCGCGGTACTCGAGCACGCCGGCGTAGTGCTCGGCAAAGGCGGCCTCGAAGAGCGCCTTCTTCGACTGCACCTCGGGGTTGGCGTCCAGCACCAGCAACTTGGCGCGCGGCTTGGCGCGCTTCAGGTAGTCGGCCACCAGGCAGGCGCGCTCGTAGGGGCCGGGCGGGCAGCGGTAGGGCGCCTTGGGAATCGAGATGGCGTAGGTGCCGCCGTTCTTCATGTCTTCGAGTTGCTTGCGCAGGGCGACGGTCTGCGGGCCGGCCTTCCAGGCGTGCAGGATCTTGCTCTGCGCATCGGCGCTCTTCAGGCCGGGGATTTCGTCCCACATGAAGTCGATGCCGGGCGAGAGGATCGCGCGGTCGTACCCGAGTTCGCCGTGCTTGGCGAGCTTGATCTTCCGCTTCTCGGCGTCGATGCCGACGACGTCGTCGTGGATGACGCGAACGCCCCACTTCTTCAGCCCTTCGTAGCTGACCGTGATGTCGGCCAGCGTCTTCTCGCCGGCGATCACCAGATTGGAGATCGGGCAGGAGATGAACTGTGCGTTGCGCTCGACCAAGGTGACATCGACGTTGCCGCCCCACAGGCGCAGGTAGCGCGCCGCCGTGGCGCCGCCGTAGCCGCCACCGACCACGACGACGTGGCCGCTGGCCTTGCTGGAACCGCCGGCGCAGCCGGCGAGGGTGATCACACCGGCCGAGGCACTGGCCGCCTTTAGGAAATCGCGACGATTGAACATGGCCATCTCCTTATTTCTGTGCGGCCAGATAGCCGGCGATGAGGTCGATCTGCTCGTCGGTGTAACCCTTCGAGATCTGGTGCATCACCGTCGCCGGGCGCACGCCGGAGCGGTATTCCTTGATCTTGCGGACCAGCTTGTCCTTCGGCTCGCCGGCGATCGGCTCCATGCCGGCATTTGGCACGGCCTTGCCGTTGGTACCGTGGCAGTTGGCGCAGTTGGCGGCGAGATTGCGCGCCAGATTCGGATCCTGCGCGGCAGCGGGGCCGGCCAGCAGGGCCAGCGCGGCGAATGCCGTCGCGGTCATCGACTTGTTCATTGAGGTCTCCTCCTGATGCCCGATCGCTTTTCGGGAAAGGGCGAGTCTAGCGCGAGCGCTGTAGAAGAGAAAAGAATCATTGGGAAGTTGTTTATTCAGAATTCGTCTATCCCGGCAGTTCATCGCCCGGCAGGCACTCTCAAGGTGAGCTACACTCGAATATTAGAAATCGCTGATAGGAGGAATCGCCATGCCCGTAACCCGCGCCCTTCTTGCGCGCCTGAGCCGCCGCGCACTCGTCACCGCCACCATCGCCTTTGCCGCCGGCGCCTTCGCGGCCGACTGGGCGCCCGGCAGCACTGACTGGGACAAGCTGCCCGAGGCGAAGAAGTCGAAAGTCGGCCTCTACCTGACGCCGCAACAGGCCTACGAGATGAAGAAGCGCAATCCGCAGGGCATCGCGTTCTTCGACATCCGGACGCGCGCCGAAGCCGTTTATGTCGGCATGCCGAGCGACGCCGACGCGCTGGTGCCTTTCGTCGAGCACCAGGAAATCATGGTCGACTGGGATGACAAGCGGCACATGTACAAGCTGGAACCCAACCAGGATTTCGTCACCGAGTTCGAGCGCCGCCTGAAGGAAAAAGGGCTCGGCAAGGAGGCGACCATCATCCTGATCTGCCGCTCGGGCGACCGCAGTGCGAAGGCGCAGGATCGCCTGCAGCAGGCCGGTTACACGAAGGTCTACGGGATCGCCGAAGGTTTCGAGGGAGATACGGCGAAGGGTGGCGCCCAGGAGGGGCAGCGCGTCGTCAACGGCTGGAAGAACGCCGGCCTGCCGTGGACCTACAAGCTGGACAGGGCGAAGATGTATTTCGCCAGATAGCGCGGCCCACCCACCTGCAGCGAACGCGCCGGAAGATCAGCCGAGGTGGAGAACCGGCCATATGGCGGCGGTGTCGGGCACGTGGAGGACGCGGCCGGCACCTGCAGTGACCACCCCGCGCGCCATCAGCAGTTCCAGCAGCGAGCGCCCCAGCCGGCCGCCGACGTGCGGTTCGCGCGCCGTCCAGTCGAGACAGCAGCGCGCGTGCCTGGGGGCATCGCGGTCATCGATATCGAGACCAAGCGCCATCGCCCATTCACGCCCCGTCTGACCGAAGACGTAAGCCCCGGCATCGCAGCGAATCAATCCGGCGAGTTCCAGGCGCCTTCGCACCAGGATGCCGGCATCGCCGGCAAGGTGCCCGTAGCAGCGCCTGGCCGCCTTGAGCGCCGGCGTTGCGCGCGTCACCGCCGCTTGCCGCCACCGAGGATGGAACCGAGCACGCCGCGGATGATCTCGCGCCCAACCTGAGACCCGATGGCACGTGCCGCACTTTTCGCCGCGGCTTCGATAACGCCTTCGCGGCCACGCGCCGGCGCCTTGCCGCTGCCGCCACCGAAAATGCTGCCCAGGCCATCAAGGAAGCCGCCGGAAGACGGCGCCTCGGCTGTCGTCGGCGGCGCTTCCTGTCCGGTCGTGGCGGCTTCGGTACGCGCCTTCAGTTTTTCGTAGGCCGATTCGCGGTCTTCCGCCTTTTCATAGACGCCATACACCAGCGAAGCGGCGATCACCGCCTTGCGCTCCTCAGCCGTCAGAGGCCCGATACGGGACGAAGGCGGCAGCACGAAGGCGCGCTCGACGACGGACGGCCGCCCTTTTTCATCGAGGAAGGAGACCAGTGCCTCGCCGACGCCGAGCTCGGTGATGACTGCCGCCGCGTCGAAGGCCGGATTGGCGCGTAGCGTTTCGGCGGCCGTTTTCACCGCCTTCTGGTCGCGTGGCGTGAAGGCGCGCAGCGCATGCTGGACGCGGTTGCCGAGTTGGCCAAGCACCTTGTCGGGGATATCGAGCGGGTTCTGCGAGACGAAATAGACGCCGACGCCCTTGGAGCGGATCAGGCGCACAACCTGCTCGATCTTTTCGAGCAGCGCCGGCGGCGCCTCGTTGAAGAGCAGGTGCGCCTCGTCAAAGAAGAAGACGAGTTTCGGCTTGTCGACGTCGCCGACTTCCGGCAGCTGCTCGAACAGTTCGGAGAGCAGCCAGAGCAGGAAGGTCGAATAGAGTCGCGGCGACGACATCAGCTTGTCGGCGGCGAGCACGTTGATGACGCCCTTGCCGTCCACCGTCTGCATCAGGTCGTTGATGTCGAGCATCGGCTCGCCGAAGAAGGTGTCGCCGCCCTGCTCGCCGAGCGTCAGCAGATTGCGCTGGATGGCGCCGATGGAGGCCGCGGATACATTGCCGTATTCGGTGGTGAAGGATTTCGCGTTCTCGCCGACGTGCTGGACCATCGCGCGCAGGTCCTTGAGGTCGAGCAGCAGCAGACCCTGGTCATCGGCGATCTTGAAGACGAGCTGCAGCACACCGGCCTGCGTGTCGTTGAGGTTCAGGAGGCGCGCCAGCAGGATCGGCCCCATGTCCGAGATGGTCGCACGCACCGGGTGGCCGGCGGCGCCATAGACATCCCAGAAAGCCGCCGGATACTGCGCCGGCGCCCAGCCTTCGACCTTGAGCGACTTGAGGCGCTCGACCAGTTTCGGCGATTCGACACCGGCCGCGGCGATGCCGGAAAGATCGCCCTTCACGTCGGCCATGAACACCGGCACGCCGATAGAAGAGAAGCGCTCCGCCAGCACCTGCAGCGTGATCGTCTTGCCGGTGCCGGTGGCGCCGGTGATCAGGCCGTGGCGATTGGCCAGCGCGGGCAGCAGGGCAATGTCGGTGTACTGATGGCGGGCGATGGCGAGTGGTTCGATCATGATGGCAGCCCTGAGGGTCGGTGAGTATGATTAGGGAATTCTATCAGCGCCCGAACCGGAGCATGACGCCATGCCGGCCCACCCCTTTGTCTCCTCCCCGCTCATTGCCCTTCTGACAAGCGCCATCCTGCTGCTCGCGCCCGCCGCCCGCGCCGAAACCCCGGCCTCGCCGCAGAAGAAAGCCCCGCACGCGACCCTCTCGACGGAAGCCAAGGTCTACAAGAGCGACTTCGATGTCATGCTGAAGCACCGAGTCATCCGCGTCGCGGTGCCCTACAGCCGCACGCTGTTCTTCAACGACAAAGGGGTGCAGCGCGGACTGACCGCGGAAAGCCTCCAGCAGTTCGAGCGCTGGCTGAACAAGAAGTACAAGACCGGTTCACGGCCGATCACGGTGTATGCGATCCCGGGCACGCGCGACAAGCTGCTGCAGAAAGTGATCGACGGCAAGGCAGAGATTGCGGCTGGCAACCTGACGATCACGCCCGAGCGTGATGCGCACGTCGATTTTTCCAGCCCGCTCAATCAGCAAGACATCTTCGAAGTCGTCGTCACCGGGCCGGCCTCTCCCGAACTCACCACGCTCGACGACCTGGCCGGCAAGGAAGTTCACGTTCGGCCATCGAGCAGCTATCACACCAGCCTGAAGAGGCTTAACGAGGTTTTCCGCCAGGCCGGCAAGCCGGCGATGAAGTTGCGCCTCGTTCCCGACGCGCTCGAAGACGAGGACATGATGGACATGCTGAATACCGGCGTGCTCAGCATCATCGTCGTCGACGACTGGAAGGCCGAACTGTGGGCGGGCATGCTCGATCGCCTGCAGGTGCATCAGGACATCAGGATCAACGACGGCGGCCGAGTCGGCTGGGCCTTCCGCGAAGGCAGCCCGCAACTGGCGGCGGTGATCAATGAGTTTCTCGCCGAGAACAAAAAGGTGATGGGCAGTGCCGAACAGCGACTTGCCGCCTACCAGCGGCGCCTGAAGGCCATGAAGAACCCGACGACGACTTCCGACTGGCAGCGTTTCGAACAGACCCTGCAATTCTTCAAGGTCTATGGTGAGCGTTACCACTTCGATTATCTGATGGTTGCCGCGCAGGGCTTCCAGGAATCCGGCCTCAACCAGGCGGCAAAGAGCCAGGTCGGTGCGATCGGCATCATGCAGCTGATGCCGGCGACCGGTAAGGAGCTGGCCGTCGGCGACATCCACCAGGCGGAAGCCAACGTCCACGGCGGCATCAAATACATGCGCAAGCTGATGGACGTCTATTTCGACGACGCCGATTTCGACGAGACCAACCGCACGCTCTTCGCCTTCGCCGCCTACAACGCCGGCCCGGGCCGCATCGCCCGCTTGCGCAAGGAGGCTGAAGCCAAGGGGCTCGACCCGAACCAGTGGTTCAACAACGTCGAACTGATCGCCGCCGAGCGCGTCGGCCAGGAAACCGTGGGCTACGTGCGCAACATCTACAAGTACTACGCCGCCTACAAGCTGCAGCTGGAAACACTGGAAGCGCGCAAGGCGGCGCTGCGGGAGGCAGCAGGCGCGAAATGACCCCGGCAGGTATAATGGCGCCCATCGCCGCGCCCCTCCGGGCGCGGCCTCGTTTTCAGCAAGAGGACAGTCATGGCAGGACACAGTAAATGGGCCAACATCCAGCACCGCAAGGGTCGCCAGGATGAAAAGCGCGGCGCCGCCTTCTCGAAGATCGCCAAGGAAATCACCGTTGCCGCGAAGATGAGCGGCGGCGACCCGGCCTTCAACCCGCGCCTGCGCGTGGCGATCGACAAGGGCAAGGCAGTCAACATGCCCAAGGACAAGATCGACACCGCGATCAAGAAAGGCACCGGCGAACTCGAAGGCGTCGATTACGTCGAAGTTCGCTACGAGGGCTACGGCATCGGTGGTGCCGCGGTGATGGTCGATTGCCTGACTGACAACAAGACGCGTACCGTCGCCGAAGTCCGCCACGCCTTCAACAAGTACGGCGGCAACATGGGGACCGACGGCTGCGTGGCCTTCCAGTTCAAGCACTGCGGCCAGCTGCTGTTCGCCCCGGGCACCGACGAAGGCAAGCTGATGGATGCCGCCATCGAGGCCGGCGCTGAGGATGTGGTCACCAATGACGACGGCTCGATCGAAGTCCTCACTGCACCGGGCGATTACCTGACGGTCAAGGAGGCACTGGAAGCCGCCGGATTCACCGCCGAATTCGGCCAGGTGACGATGAAGGCCGAGAACGAGACCGAACTTTCCGGCGAGGATGGCGTCAGGATGCAGAAGCTGCTCGACGTTCTGGAATCGCTCGATGATGTACAGGACGTTTACACCAGCGTCGTCATCGCCGAGTAAGCGGTTTCGCGCCAGAAGGAGCGGCGCTGCGGCGCCGCTTTTCTTTTTCCTTGCCCGCCATCAATGCTGCTGAAGATCGCCCCCTTCCTCTTCGTCTTCCTCTGGAGCACCGGCTTCATCGGCGCCAAGTTCGGACTGCCGCATGCCGATGCACTCTCCTTCCTGCTCGTCCGCTACTTTCTCGTGATCGGGCTGATGACGATGCTGGCGCTGGCGACACGGGCACCGTGGCCGTCCGACCCACGGCGCTGGTTCCATATCGGAGTTTCCGGCGTGCTGGTGCATGCCTTCTATCTTGGCGGCGTCTTCGTCGCCATCCAGCACGGCCTGCCTGCTGGCATCACCGCACTCGTCGTCGGCATGCAGCCGCTGCTCACCGCCTTCGGCGCCGGCCTTTTCCTCCACGAGAAGGTGACGCCGCGCCAGTGGCTCGGACTGGCACTCGGATTG
>JAKJEY010000117.1:3528-6906 GCA_022705165.1 Pseudomonadota bacterium | reverse complement strand
CTTCTTCATGTTGGCCTTGCACCACATCGCGGCTTCGGCTTCGTCCGGACCACCGATTTCACCGATCATGATGACGGCGTCGGTATCCGGATCGTCGTTGAAGGCTTTCATGACGTCGATGTGCTTCAGACCGTTGATCGGGTCACCACCGATGCCGACAGCGGACGACTGGCCGAGGCCGAGTTCCGTCAGCTGACCGACGGCTTCGTAAGTCAGCGTGCCGGAGCGCGAAACGACGCCGATGCGGCCCTTGCGGTGAATGTGACCCGGCATGATGCCGATCTTCGACTTGCCGGGCGAAATGACGCCGGGGCAGTTCGGGCCGAGCAGCAGCGTCTTCTTGCCGCCCTTGGCTTCCTTTTCCTTCATCTTGTTGCGCACCATCAGCATGTCGCGGACGGGGATGCCTTCCGTGATGCAGATGGCCAGATCGAGATCAGCCTCGACGGCTTCCCAGATCGCAGCGGCAGCGCCCGGGGGCGGCACGTAGATGACGGAAACGGTGGCGCCGGTTTGCTGGGCAGCTTCCTTGACCGAACCGAAAATGGGCACGTCGAAGATCTTCTCGCCGGCCTTCTTCGGGTTCACGCCAGCGACGAAGCAGTTCTTGCCGTTTGCGTATTCGATGCACTTTTCGGTATGGAACTGACCGGTCTTGCCGGTAATACCCTGGGTGATGATCTTGGTGTCTTTATTGATGAAAATGGACATTCAATAGCTCCTTGGGTTTCCGTTATTTGACCGCGGCGACGATCTTGGTGGCGGCTTCGGCCATCGAGTCGGCGGAGATGATCGGCAGACCGGAATCCTTCAGGATTTGCTTGCCCAGATCTTCGTTGGTGCCCTTCATGCGGACGACCAGCGGCACGGAGAGGTGCGTTTCCTTGGCAGCAGCGACAACGCCGGTGGCGATGGTGTCGCAGCGCATGATGCCGCCGAAGATGTTCACGAGGATGCCCTTGACCTTGGGGTTCTTGAGCATGATCTTGAACGCTTCGGTGACCTTCTCGGTCGTGGCGCCGCCACCGACGTCGAGGAAGTTGGCCGGCTCGGCGCCGAACAGCTTGATCGTGTCCATGGTGGCCATGGCCAGGCCGGCACCGTTCACCAGACAGCCGATGTTGCCGTCGAGCGAGATGTAGGCGAGGTCGAACTTGGAAGCCTCGATTTCGTCGGCGTCTTCTTCGTCCAGGTCGCGCATGGCGACGATTTCCGGCTGGCGGTAGAGCGCGTTCGAGTCGAAGTTGAACTTGGCGTCGATCGCCTTGACCGTGCCGTCGCCTTCGTGGATCAACGGGTTGATTTCGGCCAGCGAGGCATCGGTTTCCATGTAGCAGGTGTAGAGCTTCTTCAGCGTATCGACACACTGCGGAATCGAGCTTTCCAGCATGCCCATGCCCTTGGCCAGGGTCAGCGCCTGCTCGTCGGTCAGGCCGACCAGCGGGTTGATGAAGACCTTGACGATCTTTTCCGGGGTCTTGTGGGCGACTTCCTCGATGTCCATGCCGCCTTCGTACGAGGCCATCATGGCGACGGACTGCGTGGCGCGGTCGGTCAGCGCAGCGACGTAGTACTCGTGCTTGATGTCGGCGCCTTCCTCGATCAGCAGGTTACGGACCTTCTGGCCTTCCGGACCGGTCTGGTGCGTGATCAGCTGCATGCCGAGGATCTGGCCGGCGTACTCGCGCACTTGCTCGAGCGACTTGGCGACCTTGACGCCGCCGCCCTTGCCGCGGCCACCCGCGTGAATCTGGGCCTTCACCACCCAGATGTTGCCGCCCAGCGTTTCGGCTGCCTTCACCGCGTCATCGACGGTGGTGCAGTGAATGCCGCGCGGAACCGTCACGCCGAATTTCTTCAGGAGTTGTTTGCCCTGATATTCGTGAATCTTCATGCGCTTTCCTTGCTAAGTTGAGGTTGCGAGCGAGTAGGCAGGACGATGTCCTACCCGGTTTTCTGGCCGCGATACCAGCGCGGGTAATAGCGCCGTACCGCTTCCGAATGCGATTCCAGGGCGTGGCAGCGATCCAGCTGGAAGGGCTTGTTGCCGCTGTCAGCATTGTCCTGCACGTCACTGGCGAAAGTCTGCAATGCGGCCGTCGGCAGGTACATCACCAGTTCGGTGATGTGCGAGCAGCCGTGGATGCCGCCGACGCGCTCCTTCACGGCCTTGCGGAAGCCATGGAAGAGATTGAGCCCGACGAGGTATTTGCCGTAGTCCGGCGCGATGTTGCGGCAGAGGCCGTCATATGGTGCCGCATCGCTGCTGGCAACGGCGTCGAGCACGTTCATCTGCTGGTCGATGGTGATGCGCACCCACATGTCGTGCACCGGCTCGCCCGGGGCGATGGTCTTCGACGAGATCGGGTAATCGTGATCCTTGGTATCGGTGATGCGCGCCTCGATGTCCCAGCAGCCGTCGACGCGCTTGTACCCGTTCAGCTGGACGCTGCGCAGGTGCATCAGCTTGCGCTCGGCAGTGGGCGGAGGCAGGGGCATGGTCGAGAATCCGGGGGAGAGGTTTGACTCTTTATGTGAAGGTCTTTTATTAGCCGGTCGATCATAGCACAAAAGACCCTACTCCTGACCACGAAAATTCATAATTATGAATTTTCGCCCGGAAGCAATGCGCTAAGACTCTGATTTAAGTTCGTATTTCCGGATCTTGTCGTGCAGCGTCGTCTTGGCGATACGCAAGGCTTCGCTGGTACGGGCCAGGCTGCCGCCCTGCCGCTGCAGCTCAGCCGCGATCAAGGAACGCTCGAAGCGCTCCACCGCTTCCGCCAGCGGCAGGCCGCGATCGATCACTTCCGCCGGCACCATCACATCCTGGCGCAGGCCGAGCGCGAAGCAGTCGGCGGCATTGCGCAATTCGCGCACGTTGCCCGGCCAGTCGTGCGCCATCAGACGATGCACCTCTTCCGGCTCGACCACGGGCACCGGCCGCTGATAGCGCTCGGCGGCCTGCGTCAGGAAGTGCTCGAAGAGCAGCGGGATGTCCTCGCGCCGCTCGCGCAATGGCGGCAGGTCGATCGTCACGACATTGAGCCGGTAGTAGAGATCGGCACGGAAGCGATCCTTCTGCGCCAGCGCCGCCAGATCCTCCTTGGTCGCTGCAACGACGCGGCAGACCACCTTGACCGGCTGGTTGGAGCCGAGCCGCTCCAGCGTCCGCTCCTGCAACACCCGCAGCAGCTTGATCTGCATCGCCATCGGCATGGTTTCGACTTCGTCGAGGAAGAGCGTGCCGCCGTTGGCCTCGCGGAACACGCCCGAGCGGTCGGCGCGCGCGTCGGTGAAGGCGCCCTTGAGGTGCCCGAAGAGCTCACTCTCGAGCAGGTTCTCGGGCAGCGCGCCGCAGTTGATGGCCACGAAGGG
>JAKJEY010000117.1:0-3518 GCA_022705165.1 Pseudomonadota bacterium | reverse complement strand
TGCGCACCGGAAAAGGCACCCGCCTCGTGGCCGAACAGTTCGCTGTCGAGCAGTGTTTCCGGCATGCCGCCGCAGTTCAGGGCAACGAAATTGCCCTTCGCGTTCGGTCCGTGGTCATGCAGGCAGCGCGCCACCAGTTCCTTGCCGGTACCTGTCTCGCCACGAATCAGCACGTCGACTGCCGACCCCGCAACCTCCTGCACGCGACGACGCACCGCCGCCATCTGCGGCGAGCGGCCGATCAGCATCGTCTCGACACCCTCGCGATGTTCAAGGCGACGGCGCAACACTTCGACCTCGAGCGTCAGCGCACGCTTTTCCAATGCGCGCTGCACGACCTCGACCAGATGCTCCGGCGAGAACGGCTTCGGGATGAAATCATAGGCGCCGCTGCGCATGGCCTCGACCGCCAGCGTCACATCGCCATGGCCGGTGATCATGATCACCGGCAGCGCCGCCTCGACGCCACGCGCCCAGCGCACGAAGGCGAGCCCGTCCATCCCCGGCAGCCGCATGTCGGTGACGACGACACCGGGAAAACCGGCCGCAATGCGATTCTGTGCCTCCTCGGCGGAAGCGACCGATGCTACGGCCATACCGGCAAGCTGCATGGCCTGCTCGCAGCCGAGGCGAACGTTGGCATCATCCTCGACCAGCAGCACGGAAAGTTGCGGCGTCATCCTGCTCATGAAGTGGCCCGACCCATATCGGCCGGCAGCAGGATGATAAAGCGTGCGCCACCTTCCGTGCGGTTTTCCGCCAGCAGTTCGCCGCCGAAATCGCGCACGATGTCGCGCGAGATGGCGAGCCCGAGGCCCAGCCCTTCGCCGGCGCCCTTGGTCGTGAAGAAGGGCTCGAAGATGCGGTCGAGCGCAGCGGCGGACAGGCCGCATCCGGTATCGGAGACTGCCAGCGCGATGCGCCCATCGGCCGCGCGCGCGGCGCCGATCTCCAGCACGCGCTCCGGACACGCCTGCATCGCATCTGCCGCATTGCCGATCAGGTTGATCAGCACCTGCTGCAGGCGGTTGGCATCGCACCACGCAAACCATTGCTCCGCCACGCAGTGATTGCACACCTGCACCCCGGCGCGGCGCAGGGATTGATCGAGCAGGAACAGGGCATTGCCGACGGGGTGCGCGACATCGACGCGGGCCGGCGTCGCCGGCGCCTTGCGCGCGAAGGATTTCAGCGGCTGGATGATGCCGCCCATCTGGTCGGCGAGGTCGCAGACGATGCGCAGGTTCTTCTCCGCCGTCTGCTGGTCGCCGCGCTTCAGGAACTCGATGCTGTTGCCGGCCAGCGTGCGCACCGCACCGAGCGGCTGGTTGAGTTCGTGCGTGATGCCGGTCGCCAGCTGGCCGAGCACGGCGAGTTTGCCGGCCTGCACCAGCTCTTCCTGGGCGGCGCGCAGCGTCGTCTCCGCCTGCATGCGCTCGTGCACCTCGGCCTCCAGCGTTTCGACGGTACGCGTCAGGTCTTCGGTGCGCGCCGCCACCTTCTGTTCGAGATCGCGATTGGCGGATTCGAGCACGGCCTGCAGACCCAGCCGGGCCTGCAGGACACGGCGGCGCTGTCGCTGGTAGAGCAGCCACAGGATCAGGCTCGCCAGCGCCGCGACGACCAGCAGCGCATACTGAATGGCCTGTTGCGCGACCGGCTGCAGACTGGAGAAGACGATCAGGTGCCAGGCCGTACCCGGGAGATTGCGGCTGACCGCAAGATAATCGTGATCGCGCCCGCTGCCGAGCGCCTCGGCGGCGCGCCCGGAGAGATGGACGACACTGCCCGTGAGTGCGGCGCGGGCATCGATGTCGAGCGACATCACGCCCAGCTTGCGGCCGTCGAATTGCGCCCGCACCAGTTCATCGACCTGCTCTCCGGAGAGCGGCTGCAGGCTCGCATAGCGCCACGTCGCCGGCGCCGACAGCAGGACGACGCCGTTGCCGTCGGCGATCAGCGCCGGTGCCTCGTTGGCCAGCCACTGTCGTTCGACGGCACGGATGCTCGCCTTCATCACGGCGACGCCGACGATCTTCCAGTCCTGCCGCTCATCCCGGATCGGCTGCGCAAAGAAGAAGCCCGGCTCGTCGCGCACGCCATCGACCGCATACTGACGGTACGGGGCCCCCTTGATCGCTGCCTGGAAATAGGGGCGCCGGGAAAGATCGGCGCCAAGCAGGTTGTCGGTCAGGATCCAGTCGCTCGAGGCGACGACGCGGCCGCGGCGATCCATCACGAAGACGGCCAGACTATCCACATGCTGCGCCGCGAGTCGTTCCAGATAGCGGTTCACCGCCGGTTGCCGCGCTGCACGCTGCTCACCGTCGCGCAGCAGATCGAGGATTTCAGGGTGCAGCGCCAGCATGCCCGGGATGTGCGTTACCCGGGTCACCTCGTTTTCGATCGCGGCGGCCAGCAAGTCCAGGCGGTGCCCGGCATTCTCGCGCAGCGACTGGATGCCGCTGCGTTCCGCAAAAAGGTACCCCGCCACACCGGCCAGCAACACCAGGCACACCAACGCCGCCACCTCGATCCGCTTGCGGCCGGCGGAAACGGGAGGAGGCGTGGGTGACACTGCTAGCGGTGACGGAACGGGGGGCATCGCGGGTCCGGAAAATCGATCATGCGGAAAACTCCCGCATTGTTCCGCATTTTCCGGCGCCGGGGAAATCCGGCGCCGCACCCGCACTCACGCGCCCCAAGCGGCCCGCACTCGTGGCCTAGACGATCTTCCGGGGTGCCGTCAGCACTTCCGGCTTCAGCACGGCATCGAGCTGCTCGCGCGTCATCAGCCCCATCTCCTCGACCAGCTCGGCCACACCACGGCCCGTGCGCAAGGCTTCCTGCGCGACACGCGTGGCATTCTCGTAGCCGACGAAGGGGTTGAGCGCCGTCGCCAGACCGGCCGAGGTCCGAACGCGTTCGGCCAGCAGCTCCTTGTTGGCGGTGATGCCGACCACGCAGTGCGCCGTCAGCGTACGGCAGCCGGCCGCCAGGTGCTCGACGCTCTTGAACAGGCTGTGCGCGATGATCGGCTCGAAGGCATTGAGCTGCAGTTGCCCGCCTTCGGCAGCCATGGTGATCGTGACGTCGTTGCCGATAACCTCGAAGGCGATCTGGTTCACCACCTCCGGAATCACCGGATTGACCTTGCCCGGCATGATCGACGAACCGGCGGCGCGCGGCGGCAGGCGGATCTCGTTGAGACCGGCCTGCGGGCCGCTCGAAAGCAGACGCAGGTCATTGCAGGTCTTGGAGAGCTTGCTGGCGATGCGCTTGAGCACCCCGGAAAGCTGCACGAAAGCGCCGCAGTCCTGCGTCGCCTCGATCAGGTTGGGGGCCGGCTCCAGCGGCAGCCCCGACAGCTCGGACAGGTGGCGGATCGCCAGCTTGGCATAGCGGATGTCGGTATTGATGCCGGTGCCGATCGCCGTCGCCCCGAGGTTGATCTCGCGGATCAGCGCGATCGCCTCATGCAGGCGCGCCTCGTCCTCGCCGAGCATCACCGCGTAGGT
>JAKJEY010000116.1 GCA_022705165.1 Pseudomonadota bacterium | reverse complement strand
GACTTTCCCGTCGTATTCCTTACAGACACCCTGAAAACCCTTGGGAAGCTCGGACAGGCAATTCGAGGTATCAATACGCTTCGAACCCTCAGGAAGAACAACGCGGAAGCTGAACGAAGCAGCTTGTCCATCGCTCTCAAAATCAAGCGAGAGAATTTTGGCGCCACCACGTCCCGCTGCTTCAATAGCCATTGCCGAATTGTTTTGCTCGGCTACTGCACCGAACGACGCTGCACCAAGCACCGCCAAAGCAAGAATCAGTTTGGTATTCATCATCTAGTCCTCAATCAGACAAGTTGCTGGGCAGAAATCAGACCGACGGCACGCCGCAAACACGTGTTCCGCCGGAGGCAGTGTCCGCATTCACCAAATTGAGAATGCACGTAGCATCACCGGCGGTGACTGAGCCGCTCTCGTTGCAGTCCGTTTGACCAAGCTTCAGTCCGGGCTCATTGTTGGCGGTGATGGCATTAACCTCCTGCAGTGCTTGGGTGGCATCACCCGAGGTGCAGGTGCCGCTGTTATTCGCATCACCGCGCTTCAGCGAACCGATCGCCGTGCTGCGCCGAGATTCGAACGCGTCAACGATGAGTTCCGTGCCGGCGCCACCAGAAATCCAGCCCAATTGCACGTAATCAACACCATCACCGGCATCGGCAAGGACGATATTTCCGGCGGTCAAGGTCGCCGTCGACGGCGTGGTTCCGGTGAGCGCAACCGTGTTACCGCGATTACCGATGACCGAAGCGGCCAGCGTACCGCCGCTGGTGCCTGCGTTGCGCTTGAAATCTGTCTCGATCATGTACCAACGATTGGGCACGATCGGTGAGCCATTCACCGTGGTTACCGAAACCGGGGTTCCGAAACCACCAGCACCGTTGCTGCCGTAAAACTTGAAGGCTCCAGCAGTTGCGTCAAACGAAATCTTGAAGATCGCGTAGTCGGTCGCCTCATCCGCCATCGCCTGAAAGACCACCGATTCACCGGTCGTATTCGGCTTGACATAGAAGCGCGAGATATAGCTGCTTTCCGCCGACGGCAAGCCGTCCTGCACGTATCGACCAGCAGCAGAAGAAGCCAGCGCACACTTGCCGGAGTAGCGATTCGTCAAAGCAGCATTGCCATCGGTGTTGACAGGACCATCAGCGATCGGGCCACCAACCGCTGCACCACCCGGAGGCGTACCCTGACCCCACTGGGTCGTATTGCAGGCCGCCATGGCGACATTCATGCCGGCGAGCGCGGCGACTGCGAGGAACAACTGAGACTTGCGGATCATGGATTTCCTCCTGATTCCCAATGAAAACGCACACATGGCGGAAGCCTGAGCGCGAACTGAACCCCAAACGCCGGGCAAGGTAGCAGCAATTCTTTGCAGAATGAAGCACCTGCCCCGCGCGGACCTTCGGCCAGAACCGGCCCCACCCGTTCCGGGGAGACTGAATGACCTTCGAAGGCTAATAACGCAGTCCGGGAACAAAACCGGACATCAGCGGTCCCGAACCGGCACCAGCGCCTCCAGCCGGGCCTGCTCGGACGCCGTGAACCCGGCCTCGGACCGCGCCGCCCGGTTGAAGGGCGGGCGGATGGCCGCCTCATAACGACGCAGCAGGTCGATGAACGTCGTTTCCGGATCGACGCCAGTCCGGGCGCAGCAATGATGGAACCAGCGGGTACCGGCGGCAACGTGGGCCACTTCCTCGGCCAGGATCACCTCCAGGACGGCGACCGTCTCGCCATCCCCGATCTCACGCAGGCGCGAGATCATCCCCGGCGTCACGTCCAGCCCACGCGCTTCCAGCACCCGTGGCACCAGGGCCATGCGTGTCAGGCAATCGTCGGCCGTGCGACAGGCCGCGTCCCACAGACCATTGTGAGCCGGGAAGTCGCCGTAAGCGAATCCGAGCTGCGCGAGCCGCGCCGCCAGCAGTTCGAAATGCTTCGCTTCATCCACCGCCACCTGCAACCAGTCGTCCCGGTAGGCGTCGGGCAAGTCGCGAAAGCGGTACACCGCATCCAATGCCAGGTTGATCGCATTGAATTCGATATGCGCCACCGCATGCACGAGGGCGGCACGACCTTCCGCCGTACCCAGACCGCGCTGCGACAGTTCGCGTGGTGCGACCAGCAACGGGCGATCAGGCCGCCCGGGGATGGGAATCGCCACCGGCACGGCGTCGACACGCAATTCGACCGCTCCGGCCCGCCATGCAGCGTGGAGCGCACGCACTTGCGCGATTTTCGCGGAAGGATCCCGGCACATCAGGGCAGCGTGCACGGAGGCGTAGAAGGTCATGTCGACTCGCAAGGCAAACGATCGCGCCAATCGCGATCCGATTTGAGGCAAATCATCCTGCACCTGCGCCATTCATAGGAAGATCTGGTCAAAGGACCAAGGACTTCGCATGCACGCCGACCTGACGCCCTACCTGCGCCTGATGGCCGAAAAGAATGCTTCGGACCTGTTCTTCACGGTGGGCGCGCCGCCGAACATCAAGATCGACGGCGAAACCGCTCCACTGAAGGAAGCGCCGCTGAATTCCGAACGTGTGCGCGACCTCGCCTACTCGATCCTGAGCGAGAAGCAGCAGAGGGAGTTCGAGGCGACGATGGAGATGAACCTCGCCATCGGCCTGCCAAAGACCGGACGTTACCGCGTCAATGTCTACCGCCAGCGCGGCGATGTGGCGTTCGCGTTGCGTTACATCACCAACCAGATCCCGTCGATCGACGACCTGAACCTGCCGCCGATCCTGCGCGACCTCATCATGATTCCGCGCGGTCTGGTGCTCGTCGTCGGATCGACCGGCTCGGGCAAGTCGACGACGCTGGCCTCGATGATCGACTACCGCAATTCGGTGAAGACCGGCCATATCCTGACCGTCGAGGAACCGATCGAATACGTGCACGAACACCGCAAGTCGATGGTCGACCAGCGCGAGGTCGGCCTCGACACGATGAGCTACGCGAATGCACTGAAGAACGCCATGCGCGAAGCACCGGACGTGATCATGATCGGCGAGATCCGTGACCGCGAGACCATGCAGGCGGCCATCAGTTATGCCGAAACCGGTCACCTGTGCCTGTCGACGCTGCACGCGAACAATGCCAACCAGACGCTGGATCGCATCGTCAACTTCTTCCCGGAAACCGCCCATCACCAGCTGTTCGTGGACCTCTCTCTGAACCTGAAAGCGGTGATCTCGCAGCGGCTGCTGAAGGGACAGAACCGCAAGCGCGTGCCGGCCGTCGAGATCCTGCTCAACACCGCCTACGTCGCGGACCTGATCGCCAAGGGCGAGATCGCGCAGGTGCGCGAGGCGATGAAGCAGGGTGCCGAGCACGGCATGCAGACCTTCGACGAGTCGCTGTACCAGCTCTACGCCAGCGGCCGCATCACCTATCAGGACGCCCTGGAACATGCCGACTCGCACACCGATCTGGCGCTGCGCATCCGTCTGCAGGGACCGCAGCCCGGCATGGCGACCCATCACGTCGGTGGCAGCGGCGAAGGACCGATGGAACTGGAAGGGCTGACACCACCGCAGACGCACTGAGCCGCTGCACCCCGGCACACAATTCGGCGCAGGGGCGCAGCAGCACTCGACGCGACGTCAGGCGACTTCGTCGGCCTGTTGCCCGGCCACAAAATGCTCGTAGACGAAGACGGGGATGCCGAGGTCGGCAAGATGTCGCTCGATCAGCGGTTTCACCTCGTGCCAGTCCAGACCGCCCACGCCGGTGGCCAGGCGCGGCAAGGCCAAACTCTTGAACCCTTCCTTTCGGGCCTCGGCAGCCAAGGCCTTCAGCGAATGATTGACGTGCGCTGTCGTGGCACGCCCGGGTTTGGCGCCGTGCTCGTATGCGGCCTCCTGTGTGAACAACGCAACGATGCGCGCGCCTTCCGCACCACTCCAGGTCCAGCACTCGCCCGCCTTGGGGTGCGCGCTCTGGCAGTAGTGGCGGAAATCCTTGTACATCGCCGGCCACGCTTCCCGCAGCGAATGCGCCAGCCCCTGGTTGAACGAATCGTTCGGCGCCACCCCGTGTGCGATGGCAGCGGCCTTGCTGTTCAACACGTCTCCACTCACGTAACGGATCATGCATGCACCTCGTCAGTTCAGATGTGCATGATCATGCAGGCGACTGCGACACGACGGATTGACCACGATCAAGCCGTGGAGAACTCGTCGCATCCAACCCGTCCCGGGCGCGATGGCGCCCGGGACAGCGACCTCACAGGGCGAGTCCCGATTCCACTTCCGCCGTTTTCAATCGCGCCAGCGCCAGGTTGGCCTTGCCGCGATCGAGCACGAGATAGGCGAATACGCCCGGCTTTTCCGCCATCGGCCGGATGATGTGGTACTGCTTGCCGAGCGTAATCAGCATGTCCTCGATGCGGTCCTGAAGACCGAGGGCCTTCATCGTCTTCAGCTTGGCGCGCACCACTTCGGTGTTGCCGGCACCGGCAAGATCGAGATCCAGCCCGCCGCCGGCCTTGCCCAGCACCATGCCGCTGTTCGAATCGACGATGGCTGCTGCCATGGCGCCGTCGATGCCCATCAGTGCACTCAAGGTTTCGTTTACGTTTGCCATGTCTGAACTCCCTATCGACTGAACGGCATCGGGGTGGATCGTCGCGGCGGGAACCGATGCATCTCCCGACGCCGGAATGCTTCGCGCCGATCTAGGCGTAGCCGGACATGCGCTGGCCGATCGTGTCGACGCAGCGCCGGGCCGCGAACAGGACCGAGCCGAGCACACTGGAAGAACGCGCGATCACCGACAGCAGCAGTTCGGCCTGGGCGGACGGCACGCGCAGCACCACGAGGGTGCCGAGTTCGCTTTCGACCACCACCGAGCGGTTCGCGCCCAATGCGAGTTCGCTGCTGGCCGCGAGCGCCAGCGCATGCAGCGAACTGGTCATTGCCGCGATGCGGCTCGGCGAGATGTTGTCGTGCAGCTGCGACGCGACGTCGAATCCGTCGCCGCTCACGATCGCCGCGGAATCGGCACCATCGGCCGACGCCAACAGCAGGCGCAACTGTTCCCTGCACATCGCCACGAACACCTGGCTGTTCCTGATCTCCATCGCGCATCATTCCTTTGTGGGCGGGTTGAGTTCGAACAGCACGATCAGGGCCGACAGCAGGGTCAGCATCTGCGTGCGATCACGCGCGTCGGCAACGAATACCGGCAGGGCCAGACCACGCTCGTCGAGCCGCGACTGGTAGGGGTCGGCACTGCGCTGCACCCCGACATCGGCGCGAGTGATGCCGACCACCGCACGCGACTGCGCGAAGAAGTCGCCGAACGCGGTCAGATAGGTGTCGAGGTCGGCCATGGCCGATGCACTCGCGTCGTCGATCAGCAACACCACGCCGAGCGCCCGCTCGCGCAGGATGCGCCACATGAAATCGAATCGTTCCTGCCCCGGCACGCCGTACAGACGCACCTTGTCGCCTTGATCCAGCGTGATCTCGCCGTAGTCGAGGGCCACCGTGGTGCTGGCCTTCTCGTGACGGCCGCGATCGGTATTCACGGCCTCGGTGCGCACGACCGGCGTTTCGCTCAGGGTACTGATCGCGGTGGTCTTGCCTGCCCCCATCGGGCCCGCGAACAGCACCACGTATTCCTTCGGCATGTGCACCTCAGAACCCGAACCGCCGGCGCAGCCGGTCGAACAGACCGGTCCTGGCCGGCACCATCGGCGCCCGTGCCACCAAGGGCGCCGTGGATTCGGCGGCGGCCAGATACCCGCAGTCCCGACAGGCCACCAGGAAGGGCACGACCTGTTCGGCCGTCATCGCACTGGCCGCGCACGCCTGGGTCAGATCGAGCACGCGACCCGACAGCAGGGCCGACAGCTTGAGGTGTTCGACATCGTGCGGCAGGCTGCCGAAATCCGGCCAGCGCGTCAGGCGAAACCGCGCCGGCAGGGCCGCATGGGCGACATCGGCACCTTCGAGCGCCGCTGCCCAGCGCAACTCGCGCAACGGCCGCAATTCCTCGTCCGCCAGTCGCCTTGCGGCATCGCAGTTGCCGGTGATCACGAAGCGGCGCGATTGCATGGCCTCGCGCAAGCGCACCGCCGGCACGTCGGAACGGTAGCGGCCACGATGGGTCAGGATCGACAGCTCGCCGAATCCGATCGCGCGGACGTGTGCATCGTGTGCGACTTCCTGGGAAAGGATGCGCAGCAACGCATGGGCCAATGTGCCGGTGTGCCCGGGTGTTTGATCGTGCGTGGCGGCAGCGGCCGACAAGGGCGCACGCGCGATGCCGCAACGTTCGATCCAGGCGACCAGCGCGTCCAGCATCGGCATCACCCGCAGCGGTGCCAGCACTTCGGTGTCGTCGCCACGTGCGGGCGGATCGCCGTCGCGACGGAACACGATGACGCCCCGCCCCGACAACACCCCATTGTGGCGCGGGTCCCGCAACAACGATCGCGCAACAATCACCGCATGCGCATGCGCCGGGCCAACCACCTGAACGGGCACGCGCAGGCGCGGTTCGAGGACTTTCAACACCGACACCAGGGCCGTGCGCTCGTGCTCGGCCAATCCAAGCACGCCGAGCAGGAACGGCGGCTTGGCCTCTCCCGGACGCCAGAGCAACGCCCGGCGCCGCTCCACCACCTGATCACGACTGCCCAGTTCGAGCTGCATGGCCACCATCCTGGAGGCTTCGATCGGGCATCGATTGTCGAGAGCTGGTGAACGCGGCGGATACCTGTCCTTTCTGACAGCTTGGGCGGCGCGTCGCGTGGGACTAACGCGCCGCCCGGTCGATCAATTGAATTCCAGTTCCAGACCTTCCTCGCAGAAGTCGAACGGCACCTCTTCCGATTCCGAACCGTCCGCGAACGTCGCGCGGAACAACCATTCACAACCCGACTCGTCGGTGCTGGCATCCCAGAC
>JAKJEY010000115.1:383-6951 GCA_022705165.1 Pseudomonadota bacterium | reverse complement strand
ACGCCGATCTTGGCGCCGCCGTGAATGTAGGAAACCAGCTTGCCCTTGGCTTCGACGCGCACGAAACGGCGCAGCGACATGTTTTCGCCGATCTTGCCGACCAGTGCGGAGCGGGTCGACTCGACCGTACCCTCGCCCATCGGCAGCGCCGACAGGGCAGCCACATCAGCCGGGTTCTTGGCCGAGACCAGCTGGGCACAGCCCTTGACCAGCGCCAGGAAGTCATCGTTCTTGGCCACGAAGTCGGTCTCGCAGTTCACTTCAATGATCGAACCGAGCTTGCCGTCGGCCGAGATATCGACGCCAACGATGCCTTCAGCAGCGATACGGGTCGCGGCCTTGGTCGCCTTGTTGCCCAGCTTGACGCGCAGGACCTCTTCCGCCTTGGCCATGTCGCCGTCGGCTTCGGTCAGCGCCTTCTTGCATTCCATCATCGGCGCGTCGGTCTTCGCGCGCAGTTCTGCCACCATACTTGCGGTAATTGCCGCCATTTTCTTCTCCAGCTTGCAGATACGGCCGCTCAGGAACCCCGTCGCGGCCGTATCGGGTTCAGACAAAAAACGAATTATTCAGCTGCTTCTTCGACGTAGTCGTCACCGCTGTTGGCAGCTGCAACGATCTCCTGAACAACCTGGCTGCGGCCTTCGAGGATGGCGTCGGCAACGCCACGGGCGTAGAGGCGGATGGCACGCGACGAGTCGTCGTTGCCCGGGATGATGTAATCCACGCCTTCCGGCGAATGGTTGGTATCGACCACGGCGATCACCGGGATGCCCAGCTTGTTGGCTTCGGTGATGGCGATCTTGTGGTAGCCGACGTCGACGACGAACAGTGCGTCCGGCAGGCCGGCCATATCCTTGATGCCGCCGATCGACTTCTTCAGCTTGTCGAGCTCGCGCTTCATCATCAGCGCTTCCTTCTTGCCCAGCTTTTCCAACGAACCGTCTTCGGCCATGGCTTCCATGTCCTTGAGGCGCTTGATCGAGCCCTTGACGGTCTTGAAGTTGGTCAGCATGCCGCCCAGCCAGCGCTGGTCGACGTACGGAGCGCCGGCGCGAGCTGCCTCTTCGGCCATAATTTCACGGGCCTGGCGCTTGGTACCGACGAACAGGATGTTGCCGCGATTCGACGCCAGCTTCTTCACGAAGGCCATGGCCTCGTTGTACTTGGTCAGCGTCTTTTCGAGGTTGACGATGTGGATCTTGTTGCGATGACCGAAGATGAACGGGGCCATCTTCGGGTTCCAGAAACGGGTCTGATGGCCGAAATGGACACCGGCCTCCAGCATTTGACGCATGGTTGCGGACATTGCTAACTCCTTAAGGGTTAAACCGCCACCCGCCGCAACTGCCGCCCCTCGTTCGAGGAGCACCCTTAAAACGGCGGGTGTGTGGATTTGACGTTGCCACCATTGGCAACGCCTTCGGATTTGCCACCCGTAAACGCCAGAAAGCGCGATACCGAAGGCAGCAAATCTTTTGAATTGTAGCATTTAATCCGCCCGGCATTCAATCGCCTTCCGGATTTTCAGGTCTCGAGAACCTTCTGGTGCCGCAATTGCCCAATGCCGACCCGAGCCTGTATCCTTCGTCACTTTCCTACGCCACTTCTGCCGTTCCGACACCCCCGACATGAGCATCAGCATAAAAACCCCCGACGAAATCGAAAAAATGCGGGTTGCCGGCCGCCTGGCCTCCGAAGTCCTCGACTACATTACCCCGTTCGTCAAGGCCGGCATCACCACCGGCGAGCTCGATCGCCTCTGCCACGACTACATGGTCAACGAGCAGGGTTGTATTCCCGCCCCGCTGAACTACGCCCCCTCCGGCTACACCCCCTATCCAAAATCGATCTGCGCCTCGATCAACCACCAGGTCTGCCACGGCGTCCCGGGCGACAAGGCCCTGAAGAACGGTGACATCGTCAATCTCGATATCACCACGATCAAGGATGGCTTCCACGGCGACACCAGCCGCATGTTCGTGGTCGGCGACGCCTCCATCCAGGCGAAGCGCCTGTGCGAGATCACCTTTGAGTGCATGTGGATCGGCATCAGCCAGGTCCGTCCCGGTGGCCACCTCGGTGACATCGGTGCTGCGATCCAGAAGCACGCCGAAGCCAACGGCTATTCGGTCGTCCGCGAATTCTGCGGCCACGGCATCGGCCGCAAGTTCCACGAAGACCCGCAGGTCCTGCATTACGGCCGGCCGGCCACGGGGCCGCGCCTCGAACCGGGCATGATCTTCACCATCGAACCGATGATCAACGCCGGCAAGGCCGCGATCCGCGAACTGCCGGATGGCTGGACCATCGTTACCAAGGACCGCAGCCTGTCGGCACAATGGGAGCACACCGTCCTCGTTACCGAAACCGGGTTCGAGGTACTGACGCAGTCGGCAGGTAGCCGCGCCCAGCCCGCCCTCGCCGCCTGAGCACCTGGCCATGAATGACCGCGACCTCATCGCGGGATTCCGCACCCGTCTGCTGGATGGCCAGAAAGCCATCCGGGAACGCTATCTTTCCGATGGCGATGCGCGGCGCATGTTGCGCGACCGCAGTCAGCTGATCGACCTGCTGCTTGCCGAACTGTGGGCGCAGCAAGGCATGCCCGGCGAAGCTGCGCTGGCGGCCGTCGGCGGCTACGGACGCGGCGAACTCTTCCCGGCCTCCGATATCGATCTGCTGATCCTGCTGTCCGGCCCGCCGGACGAATCCCTGACAACGAAGCTCGAAGCACTGGTCGGCCGCTTCTGGGATATCGGCCTCGAGATCGGCCACAGTGTGCGAACCGTCGACGAGTGCCTCGCGGAAGCCGCGGGCGACATCACGATCCAGACGGCCCTGATCGAGGCCCGGCGCCTGACCGGTGACGATGCCCTGTTCGTACGTTTCGAACAGGGACTGCGTGCGCAACTCGACCCGCAGGCCTTCTTCAAGGCCAAGCGCATCGAACAGGACGAACGCTATCTGCGCTTCCAAGACACGCCTTACAGCCTGGAGCCGAATCTCAAGGAAAGCCCCGGCGGGCTGCGCGACCTGCAGATCATCCTCTGGGTCGCACAGGCAGCCGGTTACGGGCGGACCTGGGAAGAGCTGCGCAATGCTGGTTTCGTCACCGACGAGGAGTACGAGCATCTCGTCCGCTGCGAAAGCACCCTGCAACGCCTGCGCATCCGCCTGCACTACCAGTTGAACCGGCGTGAGGATCGGCTGCTCTTCGATTACCAGACCTCGCTTGCAGAGCAGCTCGACTACCAGCCGGTCGCCGCCAAGCGCGCCAGCGAAGTGCTGATGCAGGACTACTACCGCAACGCCAAGTCGGTCACCCAGCTCAACGTCATCCTGCTGCAGAACATCGGCGCCGCGATCTTCCCCCCCTCCGATCAGGCCCCGGTGCCGATCAACGAGCGCTTCCAGATTGCGCACGAAATGCTCGACGTGCGCCATGAGCACGTATTTTCGGAGACCCCATCGGCCATCCTCGAAAGCTTCCTGCTGATCGAGCAGGACGCCACACTCAAGGGCATGACGGCACGGACGCTGCGCGCCCTCTACCGGGCGCGGGCCCTGATCGACGACCGTTTCCGCGCCGACCCGGCCAACCGGGCTCTGTTCCTGCAGATCCTCCAGCAGCCGCGCGGACTCGTGCACGAGCTGCGACGGATGAACCAGTACGGCATTCTCGGGCGCTACCTGCCGAACTTCGGCGCGATCGTCGGACAGATGCAGCACGACCTCTTCCACATCTACACCGTCGACCAGCACATCCTGATGGTCGTGCGCAACCTGCGCCGCTTCACGATGGAAGAGTTCGCCCACGAATACCCGTTCTGTACCCGCCTGATCAGTGAATTCGACAAGCGCTGGCTGCTCTTCATCGCCGCCCTCTTCCACGACATCGCCAAGGGCCGCGGCGGCGACCACTCCGAGCAGGGCACCGGCGACGCGCGCACCTTCTGCGAACAGCACGGGCTCAGTGCCGAGGACACCGAACTCGTCGTCTGGCTGGTGCGGGCACACCTGACGATGTCGAATGTCGCCCAGAAACAGGACATCTCGGACCCTGACGTCGTCAAGGCCTTCGCCGACATCGTCAGCAACGAGCGCCGGCTGACGGCGCTCTACCTGCTGACTGTCGCCGACATTCGCGGCACCAGCCCGAAAGTCTGGAACAGCTGGAAAGGACAGTTGCTGCAGGACCTCTACAGCGCTACCCGCAAGCAGTTGCTGGAAGGCGGACAGGCGCCTGCCGCACAGGGCGTCATCCAGGAGCGGCAGACCGAGGCGATGCGCCTGCTCCGCTACTTCGCCCTTTCCGGCACCGTCCATGAACGTCTCTGGAAGCAGCTCGACACGGGATATTTCCTGCGCCACTCGGCGGAAGAAATCGCCTGGCACACGCGCTGCCTGCACTATCGGCCGAACGACGAGCGGCCGGTCGTCAAGGCGCGCATCAATCCGAATGCCGAAGGACTGCAGGTCATGGTCTATCTGCGCGACCAGCGCGACCTGTTCGCCCGCGTCGTCGGCTTCTTCGGGCGTGCCGGCTACAGCATCGTCGATGCCAAGATCCACACCACGCGCCACGGCTATGCGCTGGACAGCTTCGTGCTGCTCGATGTCAGCGATCGCGACAACGATCGCGAGATGATTCCCTTCATCGAACACGAACTGACGGAACGCCTGCTGCACGAGCACCCGCCGGAAGCCCCCGCCGGCGCCCGCCTGTCGCGTCGCCTGAAGCATTTCCCGATCACGCCGACAGTGCGCATCGAAAGCGACGACAAGGGGGCGCAGTACGTCCTGTCAGTCGTGGCCGCCGATCGCCCGGGCCTGCTTTACGCGATCGCGACGACGCTCGCTAAGCACGGCGCGACGCTGCACACAGCCAAGATCGCGACGCTCGGCGAACGGGTCGAGGATACCTTCCTCGTCAGCGGCGGCGCTCTCTCACAGAGCGCCGGCCGGATCAACCTGGAAAGTGAGCTGCTCGAACAGCTCAAGGTCTGAACGACGGCTGCAGGCCTCAATCGGGCGTTGTGCAGACCTCGGCGTGACAGCCGGAGAGTCGCTCGATGACGAGGCGTACGCGCTGCATCGCCTCGTGCAACACGCCCTCGATCGCCTCGAAGCTGATGCCGTCGCGACTGTCTGCGCGGCCGGCTGCATAGTTGGCGATGACATTGATCGCTGCGTAGGGAACGCCGAGTTCCCTCGCCAGCACGGCTTCCGGCATACCGGTCATGCCGACCACATCGCAGCCGTCACGTTCCAGCCTGTCGATTTCAGCGGCGGTTTCCAGCCGCGGCCCCTGCGTCGCCGCATAAACGGCGGCGGTGTGTGCCGGCACGCCGACATCCGAGGCAGCAAGCAGGATCATCTGGCGCAGGTTGCGATCGTAGGGTTCGGTGAAATCGACATGGGTCACCGTACAGCCCTCGCCCTCGTGGTAGGTCGAGCGCCGTCCCCAGGTGTAGTCGATGATCTGGTGCGGCACGACCAGGTCGCCGGGGCTCAGGTCGGCGCGAATGCCGCCGACCGAGGCCACCGAGACGATCCCGCGCGCGCCCTTGTTCCACAGCGCCCAGATGTTGGCGCGGTAGTTAACCTCATGCGGCGGGATCGTGTGGCCATAGCCGTGGCGCGCCAGGAACATCGCCGGCTGCCCGGAGAGCTGGCCGAAAGTGATGGCGCCGGAGGGATCGCCGAACGGCGTCCGCACCACCTCGCGATGCGAGATATCGAGATTGGCGAGTTCGGTCAGTCCGCTGCCACCGATTATGCCGAGCATTGTGGCTCCTCCTTCATCGCGTAGATCGCCGGCAGGTTGCGCCAGGCACCGCAGGCATCCATGCCGAAACCGAAGACGAAACGGTCGGGCACCGTCAGCGCGACAAAGTCTGCAGCAATCGGCTTCTGCTTTCCGTTCTCCTTGTCCGCCACGACGGCCACCAGTACTTCCGCGGCGCCCTGCTGCTGCAGGCGATCGCGCACCGCAGCCAGCGTCACGCCCTCATCGAGGATGTCATCCACGACCAGCACGGTGCGGCCCTTGACCGAGATCCAAGGCGCCGCCCGCCACGACAGCGCACCGCCCGCCGTATCCTGGCCATAGCGCGTCACGTGCAGGTAGTCGAAGTCGAGCGGAAACTGCAGCCGCGTCATCAGGTGGCCCGCGAACGGCACGCCACCACTCATCACGCACAGCAGCACCGGATTGGAATCGCTGAGCCGCGCCGTAATTTCCGCAGCGACACGTGCAACCGCCGCATCGACGGTCTCGGCGGAATGGATCAGGTCGGACGAAGCCAGGAAATCGCGCGCCTGCTGGATATTGCTCATCGCCTACTGCCCTTTCAGATATTGCGAGAAGGCCGCACCAACTTCCGGATGGCGCTGGCCGAAGACCACGGTTGCCTGCAGGTAGCCCAGCTTGGAACCACAATCGTAACGTTGCCCATCATACCGGTAGGCGAGCACCTGTTCTTCCGAGAGCAGCGAAGCGATGCCGTCGGTGAGCTGGATTTCCCCACCGGCACCCGGTCTGACATTCTCCAGGTGGTGGAAG
>JAKJEY010000115.1:0-334 GCA_022705165.1 Pseudomonadota bacterium | reverse complement strand
CCGCCAGCGTCGACGGCGCCTCTTCGGGCTTTGGCTTCTCGACGATGGCGCTCACCTGTTCGATGCGTTCGGCGACCTTGCGGGCATCGACGATGCCGTAGCTGCGGGTCTCGGCACGTGGCACATCCTGCACGCCGAGAACGGAGCAACGGTAGTAGTCGTAGGTATCGACCATCTGCTTCAGCACGGGCGGATTGCCATCGAGCAGATCATCCGCCAGCAGGACGGCAAAGGGCTCGTCGCCGACCACCGGCTTCGCGCACAGCACGGCATGACCCAGCCCGAGCGGCTCGGCCTGACGGATGTAGATGCAGTTGATGTTCTTTGGCAGCAG
>JAKJEY010000114.1 GCA_022705165.1 Pseudomonadota bacterium | reverse complement strand
GTAGACCTGGACCATCTTCTGCACACCCGGCGGCAGTTCGTCGCCCTGGGTCAGCTTCTTGCGCTTGGCTTCGAAGGCCAGGTCAAAGTCGTTGCGTGCCTGCTCGAGGCCGTCCTTGACCTGCTCCAGCTGTTGCGCGACATCCTCGTCGGCAACCCGGATATCGAACCAGTGATGCGGATCCATGCCATCAAGGTACGATTGCTCGATGGTCGCCCCCTTGGCCAGCTTCTTCGGACCCCCGTTGGCCTTCTTGCCGACGATCAAGCGGCCAACACGCTCAAAGGCGTCGCGCTCGACGATACGCATCTGGTCGGCGAGATCGAGCTTGTAGTGGCGCAGATGCTCGTCGATGATCGACTGGGCACGCTTGTCGCGCTCGATGCCTTCGCGGGTGAACACCTGGACGTCGATGACAGTGCCGGCGATGCCGGACGGCACGCGCAGCGAGGTGTCCTTCACGTCGGAGGCCTTCTCGCCGAAGATGGCGCGCAGCAGCTTCTCTTCCGGCGTCAGCTGGGTTTCGCCCTTGGGCGTCACCTTGCCGACCAGCACGTCACCGGCTTCGACTTCGGCACCGATGTAGACGATGCCCGATTCGTCGAGGCGCGAAAGCTGTACTTCGCCGAGCGAGGCGATGTCGCGGGTGATTTCTTCCGGCCCGAGCTTGGTGTCGCGGGCGACGACCGTCAGTTCCTCAATGTGGATCGAGGTGTAGCGGTCTTCGGCGACGACGCGCTCGGAGATCAGGATCGAATCCTCGAAGTTGTAGCCGTTCCACGGCATGAACGCGATGCGCATGTTCTGGCCGAGGGCGAGTTCGCCCTTGTCGGTCGAAGCACCGTCAGCGACCACATCGCCCTGGGCGATGACGTCACCCACCGCCACCACCGGACGCTGGTTGATGTTGGTGTTCTGGTTGGAACGGGTGTACTTGACGAGGTTATAGATATCGACGCCGACTTCGCCCGGGACGGTTTCGTCGTCGTTGACGCGAACCACGATACGGGAAGCATCGACATAGTCGACGACACCGCCGCGCAGGGCCTGGACCGCAGTACCCGAGTCGACGGCGACGGTACGCTCGATGCCGGTACCGACGACCGGCTTCTCCGGACGCAGGCAAGGCACGGCCTGACGTTGCATGTTGGCGCCCATCAGCGCACGGTTCGCATCGTCGTGCTCGAGGAACGGAATCAGCGAGGCAGCGACCGAAACGATCTGACCCGGTGCGATGTCCATGTACTGAACCTTGTCGGGTGTCGACAGAATCGTTTCACCCTTCTCGCGGCAGGTAACCAGTTCATCGGTCAGCGTGCCCTTCTCGTCCAGCGTGGCGTTCGCCTGAGCGACCACGTAACGACCTTCCTCGATCGCCGACAGGTATTCGATCTGGTCGGTGACCTTGCTATCGACCACCTTGCGGTACGGCGTCTCCAGGAAGCCGTAGTCGTTGGTGCGGGCGAACAGCGCCAGCGAGTTGATCAGGCCGATGTTCGGGCCTTCCGGCGTTTCGATCGGGCAGACGCGGCCATAGTGGGTCGGATGCACGTCGCGGACTTCAAAGCCCGCGCGCTCGCGGGTCAGACCGCCCGGGCCGAGGGCCGAGACGCGACGCTTGTGCGTGATCTCGGACAGCGGGTTGGTTTGGTCCATGAACTGCGACAGCTGGCTGGAACCGAAGAACTCCTTGATCGCGGCGCTGATCGGCTTGGCGTTGATCAGGTCATGCGGCATCAGGTTGTCGGATTCAGCCTGCGACAGGCGCTCCTTGACGGCGCGCTCGACGCGCACGAGGCCGGCGCGGAACTGGTTCTCGGCCAGTTCGCCGACCGAACGCACGCGGCGGTTGCCGAGGTGGTCGATGTCGTCGATTTCGCCGCGCCCGTTGCGCAGTTCGACGAGGATCTGGATGACTTCGACGATGTCGCGCGGCGACAGGGTCAGTTGCTCGCGAACCTCGATGTTGGCGCCGAGCGACTTCAGCTTGGCGGCCAGCGCCTCGGCTTCGGCCTGGGTCAGGTTCTCGGCGACGGCACGCGGACCGAAATGCAACTCGCCCAGCAGATCCTGGACGGCTGAGGCGACGCCACCGGCAATTTCGATGATCGCATTGACGATCGCTTCGCTCTTCGAGGGCACGTGCGAAACCATGACCTTGTGCTCGATCACGTCCGGACGCTGCAGGCGACGGTTGAACTTCATGCGGCCGACTGCCGACAGGTCGTAACGCTCGTCGGAGTAGAAGAGGCCCTGGAAGAGCATCTCGACAGCTTCTTCCGTGGGCGGCTCGCCCGGGCGCATCATGCGGTAGATCGCGACGCGAGCAGCCTGGCGCGAGACGGTTTCGTCGGCGCGCAAGGTGTTCGAAATGAAGGCGCCACGATCGAGATCGTTCGTGTACAGGGTCTTCAGCTCTTCGACGCCGGCTTCCTGCAGCTTCTTGAGCAGGGATTCGGTGATCTCGTCATTGGCACCCGCCAGGATTTCCCCGGTTTCACGGTCGATGACGTTCTGCGCCAGCACACGGCCGACGAGGAAATCTTCCGGCACGGCGATGCGCTTGATGCCGGCGGCGTCGAGGTCACGAATGTGCTTGGCGGTGATGCGCTTGTCCTTGGCGACGATGACCTTGCCGGCCTTGTCGCAGAAATCGAAGCGGGCAACTTCACCGCGCAGGCGCTCGGGCACCAGTTCGAAGTCGATCGCCTTCTTGCCGAAGAAGAAGGTATCGAAGTCGAAGAAGGTGCGCAGGATCTGTTCCGGCGTCAGGCCGATGGCCTTGAGCAACGTCGTCACCGGCATCTTGCGGCGGCGGTCGACGCGGAAGAAAAGGATGTCCTTCGGATCGAATTCGAAATCCAGCCACGAGCCGCGGTAGGGAATCACGCGGGCCGAGAAGAGGAGCTTGCCCGAGGAGTGGGTCTTGCCGCGGTCGTGCTCGAAGAAGACACCCGGCGAACGGTGCAGCTGCGAGACGATGACGCGCTCGGTGCCGTTGATGACGAACGAACCGGTGGTGGTCATGAGCGGAATCTCGCCCATGTAAACTTCCTGCTCCTTGACTTCCTTGACCGTATCCGGCGCCTCGCGATCCATGATGATCAGGCGCACCTTGGCGCGCAGGGCCGAGGCAAAGGTCAGGCCGCGCTGCTGGCATTCCTTGACGTCGAAGGTCGGCTCGGCCAGCTGGAAGCTGACGAATTCGAGGCGGGCATTGCCGCTGTGGCTGACGATCGGGAAAATCGACGAGAACGCCGCCTGCAGACCCTGGTTCCGGCGCTGCGCAGGCGCTACCGCCGCTTGCAGGAACTGGGTGTAGGAGTCGAGCTGCGTCGCCAGCAGGAAGGGCACGTCAAGCACGCTCGCGCGCTTGGCGAAACTCTTGCGGATGCGCTTTTTCTCGGTATAGGAGTAGGTCATGTTTGCTCCGAGCTCAGTGGGCAATAATTCCTGGGTTCCGGTCCGGGCAACTGCCCGATCCGGTGTCTGTAACGAATACACGGAAGCATTGACTGCTTGCGTCTAGCCGCTACGGCACTGCCTGGATTCGTGTTTGAAACGGCATGCAGCGAACCCGATTCCAGAAAAGCACAAAAGGGCCGGCGGCAATTCTGCCGCCAGCCCTGTCCTGCGAGGGCGAGATTACTTGATCTCGACCTTGGCGCCTGCGTCCTCGAGCTGCTTCTTGAGGGCGTCGGCATCGGCCTTCGGAATCGCTTCCTTGACGGGCTTCGGAGCGCCGTCGACGAGGTCCTTGGCTTCCTTGAGGCCCAGGCCGGTAGCGGCACGAACGACCTTGATGACTTCGACTTTCTTGTCGCCGGCAGCGGCGAGAACGACCGTGAACTCGGTCTTCTCTTCGGCAGCGGCAGCGGCACCACCACCGGCGCCCGGGGCGGCAACCGCCAGGGCAGCGGCGGAAACGCCGAACTTCTCTTCGAACGCCTTGACCAGGTCGTTCAGGTCCATCACGGTCATGCCAGCAACCGCTTCGAGGATGTCTTCTTTGCTGATAGCCATTTAATTAGCTCCTAAATCAGATTCTTGCGTAACGTATCGTAGTGAGATCAGGCAGCGGCGCCTTCGTCTTCGCGCTTCTTGGCCAGCGCAGCAAGCGCACCGGCAAAGCCCGAGACCGGCGCCTGCATGACGCCGCACAGCTTGGCGAGGAGTTCCTCGCGGCTGGGGATGGAAGCAAGTGCCTTGACGCCGGCTTCGTCGAGGACGTTGCCGCTGTAGCAGCCCGCCTTGAGAACCAGCTTGTCGTTGCCCTTGGCAAAATCGTTCAGCACCTTGGCAGCAGCCACGGCATCTTCGGAAATTGCGTAGATCAGGGGGCCGACCATCGACTCGGCGAGACCGGCGAACGAGGTGTCCGCAACGGCACGACGCACGAGGGTGTTTTTCAGCACGCGCAGATACACGCCAGACTCGCGCGCCTTCTTCCGCAGCACGGTGAGGTCGGTAACCTCAATGCCACGATATTCGGCGACGACCATCGTCTGGGCTTTCTGCACCTGTGCCGACACCTCGGCCACTACGGCCTTCTTGTCGTCAAGATTGAGACCCATGGGTCCTTTCTCCTTTCAAGTCCACACGCGACGGGAACATCCCGCCGCACCCACGGCGACCTGGATCAGGAGCAAGCCCCGCTTGCGCGAGGCAAATATCCTGTTCTGAGTACACCGTCTGCGCAGGCCTTTCGCTTAAGTGAGGACTAACATCTTCCTCACACCTGCGGTCTTTGACGATCTGCCGCCAGACATCGGCGACAGCTCAAAGCTCGAACCCCGGAGGCGGACCTCCGGGGGAAATACAATTAAGCAGCTGCCAGCGAAGCCTGATCGACACGCACGCCCGGGCCCATCGTGCTCGAGACGGCGATCTTCTTCAGGTACTGACCCTTGGCAGCAGCCGGCTTGGCCTTCTGCAGCGCATCGATCAGGGCCTTCAGGTTCTGCTCCAGCTTGTCGACGCCGAACGAGGCACGACCGATCGTGGCATGCACGATACCGGCCTTGTCGGTACGGTACTGGACCTGACCGGCCTTGGCGTTCTTGACGGCGGTGGTGACGTCCATGGTCACGGTGCCGACCTTCGGGTTCGGCATCAGGCCGCGCGGACCGAGGATCTGGCCGAGCTGGCCGACGATCTTCATGGCATCCGGGGTGGCGACGACGATGTCGAAGTTCATGTTGCCGGCCTTGACGTCGGCAGCCAGGTCTTCGAAACCGACGACGTCGGCACCGGCAGCCTTGGCAGCTTCGGCCTTGTCGCCCTGGGCGAACACGGCAACGCGAACGGTCTTGCCGGTACCGGCCGGCAGCACGACGGAGCCGCGAACCAGCTGGTCGGACTTGCGAGCGTCGATACCGAGGTTGACGGCGACGTCGATTGACTCGTCGAACTTGGCGGTGGCAGCTTCCTTCGCCAGCGTCAGCGCTTCGGAGACGGCATACAGCTTGTTGCGGTCGATCTTGCCCTGCAGGGCCTTTTCACGCTTGGTGAGCTTAGCCATTTCAGACACCCTCCACGGTGATGCCCATCGAACGGGCGGAACCGGCGATGGTGCGGCAAGCGGCGTCCATGTCGGCAGCCGTCAGGTCGGGCATCTTGGTCTTGGCGATTTCTTCGCACTGGGCGCGCGTCAGCTTGCCGACCTTGTCGGTATGCGGACGTGCCGAGCCGGACTTGATGCCGGCAGCCTTCTTGATCAGGATGGTCGCCGGCGGAGTCTTCATGATGAACGTGAAGGACTTGTCCGCGAAGGCGGTGATCACCACGGGAATCGGCAGCCCCGGCTCGACGCCTTGCGTCTGGGCATTGAAGGCCTTGCAGAATTCCATGATGTTGAGGCCGCGCTGACCCAGCGCGGGACCGATCGGCGGCGAGGGGTTCGCCTGTCCCGCCGGGATCTCCAGCTTGATATAGCCGACGATTTTCTTTGCCATGATGGCTCCTTGTTAACGAGTGATAGCGCGCGTTCGCCCCCCGTTGCCGGAAAGCTACTGACGCTCCTCTTCCGGCGGATCGCCCTTGCGGGCCGGGGCCGCCGAAGCCCCCGTATGCATGGTCCGGAACGAGCGGCTTACGCCTTCTCGACCTGACCGAAATCCAGCTCGACCGGCGTCGAACGACCGAAAATGGTCACCGACACACGCAGTTTGTTCTTCTCGTAGTTCACGTCCTCGACGGAACCGTGGAAGTCCGTGAACGGGCCCTCCTTGACACGGACCACTTCGCCAGTCTCGAACAGCACCTTGGGACGGGGCTTCTCGACCCCTTCCTGCATCTGCTGCATGATCTTGTCGACTTCCTTCTCGGAAATCGGCGTCGGTTTGGTAGCAGTGCCACCGACAAAACCGGTCACCTTCGGTGTGCTTTTCACCAGGTGCCAGGTATCGTCGTTCATATCCATTTCCACCAGCACGTAGCCGGGGAAGAACTTGCGCTCGGAAATGCTTTTCTGACCGCCCTTAAGCTCGACGACCTCCTCGACCGGGACCAGAATGCGGCCGAACAGATCGGCCATGCCGGAGCGCGCAACGCGCTCCGTCAGCGCACGCTGAACACTTTTCTCGAAGCCCGAGTAGGCATGAACGACATACCAGCGCTTGCTCATGATTTCTTCCAGCCCAGGATCAGGTCGTAGAAGACCCATTCCAGGCTCTTGTCAGTCAGCCAGAGAAATACAGCCATGACGACCACGAAGGCGAACACCATCCCGGTCGTCTGCATCGTTTCCTTGCGCGAAGGCCACACCACCTTCTTCGTCTCGGCAACCGCCTCGCGGGCGAAGACGAAGAAGCGCTGACCCGGCTCGGTGAACCAGGCCACCGCCACCGAAGCGGCAACGCCCGCGAGCACCGAAAGCACCCGCAGGATCATTGCCTGCTCGGAAAGCAGGTAAAAGCCAACTACGCCGGCAGCAAGCAGAACCAGCGCCAGCGCAAACTTGATCTTGTCGGCCATTTCTTTCGCGTTCTATTTAACAGTGGCAGGGGCAGAGGGTCTCGAACCCCCAACCTTCGGTTTTGGAGACCGACGCTCTGCCAATTGAGCTATGCCCCTGCAGCAGAGACTGCGGAGCAGCCCGAT
>JAKJEY010000113.1 GCA_022705165.1 Pseudomonadota bacterium | reverse complement strand
TGCAGCCATCTGACCGACGCGAACAACTGCCGCTACCCGCAGCAGCCCCCAGGCCCAACCGGCCGAGGTTCGCGAAGGAACCTGATCCTACCGGTGACGGAGATAACGGGAAGCCCACCCTGCAACCCGGAACAGCCCCCAAAGGAAAAGGCCCGCATCGTGCGGGCCTTTTTCGTTGTTGCGGCGCTTGTGCAATCAGCGCTCAGAAGCAGCAACAAAATGAAGCGAAGCGGTCCTGGCTAGGCGTGCCGACGAAGACAGTACGAGTAGTACGGCAAGGAGGCACAACAACGCCAGGATCATTTTGTTACTGCTTCGTCAGCCACTCCGCCGCATCGAGCGCAAAGTAGGTCAGGATGCCGTCGGCACCGGCGCGCTTGAAGCCGAGCAGCGCTTCGAGCACGCAGGCTTCCTCGTTGAGCCAGCCGTTCTGGACGGCGGCCTTGAGCATCGCGTATTCGCCGCTGACCTGATAGACGTAGGTCGGCACCTGCAGCTCTTCCTTCACGCGGCGGACGATGTCCAGGTAGGGCATGCCCGGCTTGACCATGACCATGTCGGCGCCTTCGGCGATGTCGAGTGCCACTTCGCGGATGGCCTCGTCGCTGTTGGCCGGGTCCATCTGGTAGGTGTACTTGTTGCCCTTGCCGAGATTGGCGGCCGAACCGACCGCGTCGCGGAAGGGACCGTAGAAGGCTGAGGCGTACTTGGCCGAATAGGCGAGGATGCGTGTGTAGATCAGCTTCTTTGCTTCAAGGGCGCTGCGGATGGCGCCGACGCGGCCGTCCATCATGTCCGACGGCGCCACGACATCGGCACCGGCCTCGGCGTGGCAGAGCGCCTGCTTGACCAGCACGGCGAGGGTCTCGTCGTTGAGCACGTAGCCGGAGCTGTCGATGAGGCCGTCCTGGCCGTGGATGGTGTAGGGGTCGAGCGCCACGTCGGTGATGACACCGAGTTCCGGGAATTCCTTCTTCAGCGCCCGCACCACGCGCGGCACGAGACCTTCCGGGTTGTAGGCTTCTTCGGCAAGCTCGGTCTTGAACGACTGATCGACCACCGGGAACAGGGCCAGCGCCGGCACGCCGAGCTTCACCGCGCGTTCGGCAGTCTTCAGCAGCAGGTCGAGGCTCTGGCGCTCGACGCCGGGCATGGAGCCAACCTTCTCGATGCGCTTCTCGCCATCGAGCACGAACACCGGGTAGATGAAATCATCGGGGGTCAGCACGTTCTCGCGCATCAGGCGGCGGGAGAAATCGTCGCGGCGCATGCGGCGCATGCGGGTGCCGGGGAAGTTGCCAGTGGGCGTACGGGAAGTGCTCATCAGAACCTCGAAACAAAAAGCATTACAAATCAATCGACAACAGGAGATAAACAGGGAATTGCAGCGCAGGCGGGAACTTTTTTCGGCATCGCAGGCTCTCAGCCGCAGATGGTTCGCCGTCTCCCGCTTCACCTCCCTGAGCGGGTGCCTTAATCACATTAAGGCATTTTAGCCCCCGGTTCCCCCTTTACCGGGGGCTTTCTTTTTCTCGGCCTGCCGTGCCGCCTTTTCGGCCTTGCGTGCCGCCAGGCGGGCGGCCAGTTCCGGGTTGCGCTTCTCGCCCGGGGC
The DNA here is from genome assembly GCA_022705165.1 of Pseudomonadota bacterium. Lineage (GTDB taxonomy): Bacteria > Pseudomonadota > Gammaproteobacteria > Burkholderiales > Rhodocyclaceae > Proximibacter. Next base: position 5,522 of record JAKJEY010000113.1, on the reverse strand, counting down.
GAGCACCCGCTTCTTCGGCGCAGCCGGCGCCTCCACTGCAATCGGCATGTCGAGCCAGCCGGCCAGCACGCGCTCAGCCTCTTCGATACCGGTCTTCTTCAGGCTGGAGAAGAGCTGCACCGTGCAACGATCGCCCAGTGCGACGACGGATTCGCGCACCTCGCGCAGCGACTCGGCCTGCTGCTGGCGGGTCAGCTTGTCGGCCTTGGTGAGCAGGATGTGAATCGGTCGTCCAGTCGGGCGGAACCAGTCGATCAGTCGAATATCGAGATCGGTAAATGGCCGCCGGGAATCCATGATGACCACCAGGCCGGCCAACTGTTCGCGCTTGCTCAGATAAGGCCCGATCAAGCCCTCCCATTGGGACCGGATGGCTTCCGGCGCCTTGGCGAAACCGTAGCCGGGCAGGTCGACGAGGAACTTGTCGTCAGTGAGCCGGAAGTAGTTGAGATGCTGCGTGCGCCCGGGCGTCTTGGAGACGAAGGCCAGCCGCGTGTGGTCTGCGAGCGTATTGATGGCTGAGGACTTGCCGGCATTGGAGCGGCCGGCGAAGGCCACTTCGGCGACGGACTCGGGCGGCAGGTCGCGCAGATGGGCGACGGTGACGAAGAAACTTGCGTTGCGGAACAGGGGCATGGGTGCAATCGGAGGGGCGGCCACGGCGCAGACGGATGGGCGCCGTAGTTCGCCGTATCGGTAAAGTGTTATAGAATATCAGGTTTGTTAATTCCCATCTCCGGCCGCGAGCCGAAAACAAGGAGTCTGGACATGATCCGTAACACGGCGATGGCGCTGCTTCTGGCCGCCACCTTCAACGTGAACGCCGCCGATCAGGCGCCCGCAAAGGCCGATCCGGCCAAGGCAAAACCGATCGCCGAATCGGTCTGTGTCGGCTGCCATGGCGTCGACGGCAACAGCCCGGCCGCTCCGAACCCGAACCTCGCCGGCCAGCACGCCGCCTACATCGCCAAGCAGCTCGCCAACTTCAAGCCGGTCGGCGACAAGCCGGCGCTGCGCGACAACGCCATCATGGCCGGCATGGCTGCCGGCCTTTCGGATGAGGACATCAGGAACCTCGCCGCCTACTTCAGCCAGCAGAAGCTGACGCCTGCCGTCGCCAAGGACGAGAAGCTGATCGCCGAAGGCCAGAAGCTGTGGCGTCGTGGCGAATTCAAGAAGGGCGTTCCCGCCTGTGCCGGTTGCCACGGCCCGGCCGGCGCCGGCCTGCCGGCCCAGTACCCGGCACTGGCTGGCCAGTATGCCGAATACACCGAAGACCAGCTGAAGAAGTTCCGTGCCGGCGAGCGCGGCAACGATCCGGAAAAGATGATGCGCATGATTGCCGCCAAGCTGTCGGACCAGCAGATGAAGGCCGTTGCCGAATACGCTGCCGGCCTGCGCTGATCAGCGATCATTCCCATGGAATGGCGACCTGCGGGTCGCCATTTTTGTTTGTTGCCGGCCACGGACGGCAGCGCTAGACTAGGCCTCACGCCGCATTTCGACGGCGCCCCGCCCGCGAGCAACAGGAGAAACAAGATGAAAACGCTCAAGCAGCTTCTGGCCGGAAAGACGCAATCGCTGGCCGCCGTTTCCCCGAAGGACACCGTTTTCCATGCCCTGCAAGTGATGGCCGACAACAAGGTCGGTGCCGTGCTCGTGCTCGACGGCGAACAACTGGTCGGCATTTTTTCCGAGCGCGACTATGCCCGCAAGGTCATCCTGATGGGCAAGGCCTCCAAGGAAACCGCCGTTGCGGAGATCATGACCGACAAGGTGATGTACGTGACGCCCGCGAACACGGTGCAGGAGTGCATGGCACTGATGACGAAGGGGCACTTCCGCCACCTGCCGGTACTCGACGACGAGCAGAAGGTGATCGGCGTCGTCTCGATCGGCGATCTCGTCAAGGAAACGATCTGCGAACAGCAGTTCATCATTGACCAGCTGCAGCACTACATCACCAACTGACGTCCCGCCGGCACACACGAAAGAGCCCGCCTTCAGCGCGGGCTTTTTTACGCCGTCCGCCTGTGGAATCCGTTGTCCGTGCTTCGAACCTGTAAGGATCGTCCTCGTCCAACGACAGATAGACATTCCAGCGTTCACCAAGGCACACCATGCTGATCAAATCCGCCGTCGATATTCCTCCCTCCGAGATCACCGATCCCGACCTGTTCGCCCGCCGTCGCCATTTCATCCAGGGGGCTGCGGCAAGCGCACTGGCGAGCGGATTCGGGCTGCCGGCGCTGGCCGCAGCGGCGCCTCAGCGTGGCGAAAAATTTCCGGATATCCGCAAGAGCCAGTGGACGGTCGACGAGAAGCTGACGCCCTACGAGTCGGTGACGACCTACAACAACTTCTACGAGTTCGGCCCCGACAAGGACGATCCGGCAAAACACGCCCATCGCCTGAAGAGCCGTCCCTGGACGATCACGGTCGAGGGCGAGGTGAAGCGGCCGCAGACTTTCGCGATCGAGGACGTGCTGAAATGGGCGCCGCTCGAGGAGCGGATCTATCGCTTCCGCTGTGTCGAGGGCTGGAGCATGGTCGTGCCGTGGATCGGTTTCTCGTTCAGCGAGATTGCGCGGCGGGTCGAGATCACCGGCAACGCGAAGTATGTGGAGTTCGTCTCTCTCGCCGATGCCGAGCAGATGCCCTACGTGCGCGTGCCGCTGCTCGACTGGCCGTATGTCGAGGGACTGCGCATCGACGAGGCGATGCACCCATTGACGCTGCTTGCGGCCGGCCTTTACGGCGAAGTGATGCCGAAGCAGAACGGTGCGCCGCTGCGCCTGATCGTGCCGTGGAAATACGGCTTCAAGAGCGCCAAGTCGATCGTGAAGATCCGCTTCGTGCGCGACATGCCGCGTTCGTCGTGGATGAAATCGGCGCCGCAGGAATACGGTTTCTACTCGAACGTCAATCCCGAGGTGCCGCATCCCCGCTGGAGCCAGGCGCAGGAACGGCGCCTCGGCGAATTCCTCAAGCGCAAGACCCTGCCGTTCAACGGCTACGCCGAACAGGTCGCCGCGCTCTATGCCGGCATGGATCTGCGCAGGAACTACTGATGAACAACCGGCAAATCGTACTGCTGAAGTGCGCCGTATTCGCGGCAGCCCTCGCGCCTGCTGTCAGCCTGGTCTGGCGGGCGGCGCATGATGGATTGGGCGCCAATCCGGTGGAGACGCTGACGCACGCAACCGGCGACTGGACCTTCAACTTCCTGCTGGCGACGCTGGCGATCACCCCCCTGCGCGCGATCACCGGCCAGCACTGGCTGATCAGGCTGCGGCGCATGCTGGGCCTGTTCGCGTTCTTCTACGGCACGCTGCATTTCCTCACCTTCGCCGGCTTCGACCACGCCTTCGATCCCGGCGAGATCATGCACGACGTTGCCAAACGTCCCTTCGTCACCGCCGGATTCGTTGCTTTCGTGCTGATGATTCCGCTCGCGGCAACCTCATTCAATGCCGCAGTCCGCTGGTTGGGCGGGCGACGCTGGCAGGAACTGCACCGCAGTGTCTACGCGATCGGCATCATCGCCTGCGTGCATTACTTCTGGCTGGTCAAGATCACGGCCATCCAGTGGCCGTTGCTCTATACGGCGATCCTTGCCGCGCTGCTCGGCTGGCGTGCACGCGAGCGCATGCGGAAATACCAGCCGCCGGGCGTACCACGTGCCGCGCCCCCGGCCGTCCAGCCGATCAGGTTCATTCGCCGCTAGTATCGTCGCGCACGCGGCGGCGGGTCTCGGCCTTCTGCCGCGCGCGCTGGGCGCGCTTGCCGACCGGCGCATGCGCGCCGCCCTTCCTGAGCAGCGGCTGCACCGCCACCGGATTGCGCGGACGCAACCGGCGCGCGGCCTTCATTTCGGCCGCCGCTCGAAGCGGACGATGGCGCGACCGTCGGCCGTCTTCTTCGGCTCGCCTTTCCAGGCGTGGCCGTAGACCACCTCGAAGGTCGCCGGAATGCGGCCGTCCTGCGACAGCTTCGCATACGCGGCACGCACGCGTTCCCAGACACCGCGCCCCGCAAGCACCTGCCGGCGGCCATGCATCGCGCAGCGTTCGCCGGCCGCACGCAGTTCGGCAACGAGGTCATCGACACTGTGGTAGGTCAGCGTCAGCACTTCCATGTCCATCACCGGATCGACGAAGCCGCATTCGACCAGCATGTCGCCGAGATCGTGCATGTCGGTGAAACGCTGCGTGTGGGCTGCACCGTCGCCGAAGCAGCCGGCCAGCTCGCGCAGCGTATCCGGGCCGAAGGTCGAGAACATGAACAGCCCGCCAACCTCCAGCGTGCGCTGCGCTTCACGAAACGCGGGACGGGGTTCGTCGAGCCAGTAGAGCAGCAGGTTGGACCAGATCAGGCCGAGGCTGCCGGCGGCGAACGGCAGGTGTTCGGCATCCGCGGCGACCAGGCTGGCCGACTGCGGCTTGAGAAAGGGCATCAGGCGTGCGAGCAACGTCTTCTGCTGACGTCCGGCGCGCAGCATCGGCTCGCAGAAATCGGCGCCGAGCAGTTGTGCGTCGCGATAGCGCTCGCGCAGCGCCGTCAGGCTGGCACCAGTGGCACAACCAAGGTCAAGGATGCGCTGTGGCTCGATGCGTACGTAGTCGAGCCGGTCGAGCATGCGCCGGTCGATTTCGCGGGCGAGGAAAGCCGACTGGTCATACCCGGACGCCGCGCGGGCGAAGCTGCGCCGTACCTGGCGCACATCGACGAAGCGGGCGTGCCCGGCGGGTACGGCGGTCATGCCTCAGATCGGGCGCAGACCGAGCTTCTCGAACAGCGCCTCGTCGCGATCGACATCCGGGTTGCCGGTCGTCAGCAGCTTGTCGCCGTAGAACATCGAGTTGGCGCCGGCGAGGAAGCAGAGCGCCTGCATCTCGTCGCTCATTGCCTCACGGCCGGCGGAGAGACGCACGAACGAGGTCGGCATCGTGATGCGGGCCGCCGCGATGGTGCGCACGAACTCGAAGTTGTCGACGCCCTTGACGCCAGCCATCGGCGTGCCCGGGATGGCGACGAGGTTGTTGATCGGCACCGACTCCGGCGCCGGCGACAGGTTCGCCAGCTGGGCGATCAGCGCCGCGCGGTTACGGCGCGACTCCCCCATGCCGATGATGCCGCCGGAACAGACGTTGATGCCGGCCTTGCGTACCTCGCCGATGGTGTCGATGCGATCCTGCTGCGAGTGCGTGGTGATCACGTTGGCGTAGAACTCCGCCGCCGTGTCGAGGTTGTGGTTGTAGTAGTCGAGGCCGGCATCGGCCAGCTGCTCGGCCTGACCGTCCCTGAGCATGCCGAGCGTGACGCAGGTCTGCATGCCGAGCGCCTTCACCTCGCGGATCATCTCGAGCACCGGTTCCAGATCCTTGTCCTTCGGGCCGCGCCAGGCAGCTCCCATGCAGAAGCGCGAGGCGCCCTTGGCCTTGGCGGCCCTGGCGGCGGCGACGACGTCTGCCACCGGCAGCAGCTTCTCGCGTTCCAGTTCGGCCTTGTTGCGTGCCGAC
>JAKJEY010000112.1 GCA_022705165.1 Pseudomonadota bacterium | reverse complement strand
CCCCAAGCACCGCGACCGCATCGCCTTCCTGCGCGTCTGCTCCGGTCGCTTCGAGCGCGGCATGAAAGTGAAGCAGGTGGCCGGCGGCAAGACCATTTCGGTGAACAACGCGATCACCTTCATGGCCCGCGACCGCAGCACGACCGACGAGGCGTTTCCCGGCGACATCCTCGGCATCCCGAACCACGGCACGATCCGCCTCGGCGAAACATTCACCGAGGGCGAGGACCTGCGCTTCACCGGCATCCCGTCGTTCGCGCCCGAGCATTTCCGTTTGGCGCGGATTGCAAATCCGTTGAAGATCAAGCAATTGCATAAAGGTCTTCAACAACTTGCTGAAGAAGGGGCGACCCAGCTTTTCCGGCCGATTTCGGGTAGCGACATGATCCTCGGCGCCGTCGGTACGTTGCAGTTCGACGTGGTGGCGCACCGGCTGGAGCACGAATATGGCGTCCAGGTGATCTTCGAAAGTTACAACTGCTCGACCGCGCGCTGGATCAGGGGCGACGAGGGCGAGCTGCGGCAGCTCTCGGATCGCTACAGCGCCAACGTCGCGCTGGATGGTGCAGACGATCCGGTCTATCTGGCGCCGAACAACGTGTACCTGAACATGGTGAAGGAAAAATATCCGAAACTGCAGTTCCTGGAGGCGCGGGAAGTGGCGTGAGGGGTTAGGGAGTAAGCCCCGTATCGTCAAATCCGTTCGCCCTGAGCTTGTCGAAGGGTTGAACGGCGCTCCGCTAAATAAGCGTCAGTGGGCAGTCCGTTCATACCCTTCGACAAGCTCAGGACAGGCTTCGACAAGCTCAGCACGAACGGACTGTTAAGGGCCGAAACCCCACTTACCGCTTCGCCAGCAACCGATCCAGCTGGTTGGCAAACGCCTGCCGGTCTGCCTGGGAGAAGGCCGGTGGGCCGCCGGTTTCGACGCCGCTGCTGCGCAGGGTTTCCATGAAATTGCGCATGTCCAGGGCCTGCCGGATATTTTCGGCGGTGTAGCGTTCGCCGCGCGGATTGATGGCGGTGGCGCCTTTTTCGACGACGAAGGCGGCGAGCGGAATGTCGGCGGTGACGACAATGTCACCGGCCTGCGCCTGTTCGACGATGTGGTTGTCGGCGACGTCGAAGCCCTTCGGCACCTGTACCGAGCGCAGGCTCGGGTAGGGCGGCGTCTTCAGCCACTGGTTGGCGACCAGCGTTACCGGCAGCCCGGTGCGCTCGGCGACGCGGTAGAGGATTTCCTTGATGACGGCGGGGCAGGCGTCGGCATCGACCCAGATGTGCATGATGGTTTCCGCGAATTGGTTTCGATTTTCGGCGACCTGCGATAATACGACGATACGGCAGTACGCCAAAAAACTCACCGAGAAGAACAATGGCAATCCAATGGTTCCCCGGCCACATGACCTCGGCCAAGAAGAAGGCCGCCGAGACGCTGGCCGTCGCCGACGTGGTGGTCGAGGTGGTCGATGCACGCCTGCCGGCAGCATCGAGCAATCCGATGATCCACGAGTTGCGCGCCTTCCGGCAGCGGCCATTCCTGAAGCTGCTGAACAAGGCCGATCTTGCGGACCCGGCGGCGACGAAAGCCTGGCTGGACTACTTCAATGCGCAGCCGAACACGAAGGCCGTGGCCATCTCGTGCAAGAAGGCTGGCGAGGTCGCGCGCGTGCCGTCCCTTTGCCAGCAACTGGCGCCGCATCGCGACAGCGCGCTGAAGCCCTTGCGGCTGATGATCATGGGCATTCCCAACGTCGGCAAGTCGACGCTCCTGAATGCGCTGGCGAAGAAGAAGGTGGCCAAGGTCGGTGACGAACCGGCGGTGACCAAGAGCCAGCAGCGCATCGACATCAGCCCGCGGCTGACGCTCTACGATACGCCGGGCATGATGTGGCCAAAGATCGGACACCCCGAGGATGGCCTGATGCTGGCGGCGAGCCATGCCATCGGCGTCAATGCCTACATCGACGAAGAGGTGGCGACCTGGCTGGCCGGTTCCCTGCTGGCGCAGTATCCGGCGCTTCTGGCGGCGCGCTACGGCTTGAAGCCCGACGGGATGGATGCGCCGGGCGTACTGGAGACGGTGGCGAAGAAGCGCGGCTGCCTGATCAAGGGGCGCGGCGGCGAGCTCGACCTGGAGAAGGCCGCCGGCATCCTGCTGACCGACTACCGCAGCGGCACGCTCGGCCGCATCAGCCTGGAGACGCCGGCCAGCCGGGCCGCGCGTCCGGCTGCAGAGGCCTTTGCGCCGCCTCCCGGCGACGTTGCCGACGCCGGCTAGACCTTGAAGCGGCCCACGGTCGACTGCAGACCCTGGGCCAGTGATTCGAGTGCACCGGCGGCGCTCGCCGTCTGTTCGACCGACTGATTGTTCTCGCGTGTGCGCGAGGCGATCGCGTCGATGCTGTCGGCGACGCTGCGGCTGGTGGCGCGCTGCTCTTCTGTGGCGTGGGCGATGGCGTCCAGACCCTTGCCGACTTCGGCCACGGAACCGTTGGTGGCCTGCAGGATCTCGGCGACGGCGCCGATCGTTCCCTGGCTGGCGGCGATGTGCTCGAGACCGTCGCTGATGGCGCGGTGGACGGTGGCTGACTGGCTGGAGAGGCTGGCGGTGATGCGATCGATCTCGTGTGCCGACTGCCCCGATTTCTCGGCCAGCTTGCGCACCTCGTCGGCGACGACCGCGAAGCCGCGCCCGGCCTCGCCGGCACGGGCGGCTTCGATGGCGGCATTCAGCGCGAGCAGGTTGGTCTGCTCGGCGATGCCCTTCACCTCCTGCGTCATCTTGCTGATGGCTTCGGTGTTCTTGACGAATTCGTTGATCGCCTCCGCCATCAGTTGCACCGTGCGGCCGACCTCATCCATCTCGCCGAGCAGCTGCGACAGGCTGCGGCTGCCGGCTTCCGCACGACGCAGGCTTTCCTGCGACTGCGTATTGACGTGCTCGGCGCTTTCCGCGATGGCAGCGATGTTCTGCAGCATGTTGCCCATCGCACTTTCCGCCTGCGCCGCCTGTTCGCCCTGGCGACGGGAACCGTCGGTGACGCGACCGGCGGCGGTCGAGAGTTCATGCGCCTGTGTCGAAACCTGCCGTGCCGAATCGCCCACCTGGCGCACCAGCCGTGCAAAGTTTTCCATCATCTCGTTGAAGATCGCCGAGGCCTGGCCGATCTCGTCGTTTCCGCGCACCGGCAGGCGCCGCGTCAGGTCGCCCTCGCCGCGGGCGATGTCGCGCAGGCCGTTGGTCAGCTGTTCGAGCGGCGCAGTGACGAAATGCCGCGTCAGGAACCAGATCACGACGAGCAACAGCAGGCTGACGCCGGCGGCCGCCGCAGAAATTTTCAGGCGGAAAGCAGCAACCTCGGCCTCGACGGTGTCGAGCGACACCTTCATGCTGACGACGCCCAGTACGGTTCCCTCAGCCACCTGGTGACACATCAGGCAATCCTTGCCGAGGTAGTTCTTTGCCGCCCGGGTCGGCGTCACGACACGCAGGTAGGTGCCGCCATCACTGCTTTCGGTGCGGACCAGGCGCTGGCCGGAGCTCATCACCTGCTGCTCGACGGCATCGAGCTGACGCTTCGATTTGGTATCGGGGCCGAAGGTCTGCTCGACAGCCGGCGAGCGGGCGACGTGGAGATCCTTGATGATCGAAAGCTGCTTGATCTGGTCGAGGAAAACCTCGCGCTCGCCGACGGTGCCGGTGATCATCATCCCGGTCAGGCCCGCCATCGTCATTTCATGGATGCTGCCAGCGAAATCCTGTGCCTGGCGAATCGCGGTCTCGCGATTGACCGAGCTTTCCCAGGCGATCATCGCCGTCCATACAACGACGAGAACGAACCAGATGGCGGCAGTCAGTCGGAGCCAGATTTTCCAGTTGGACATTTCAGTTTCCTGTCTTGCTGGCGGAGCAGCCAGCGGGGTCATTGGTATTCAGGTAATCAGCGATCGGATTCAAGCAGCGCCAAGGTCTGTTGCAGCAGCGCATGGGCAGCGGCGAAGTCGTAGGCGGCCAGTGCAGATTCGAACGGCTCGGCGCGCCCATCGAAAGCGTCCCGCAGCTGCGCAGCCGATTCGTGCCAGAGCGGAATGGCCTGCACGTCGTCGTCGGCAAGCAGCTGGGCGATACGCTGCAGGGTTTTCCGATGACGTTCGAGCACAACGGAGGGGGGCTGCGCATCCCTCCCGCCGAGCCCTTCCGCCGCCGCGTCGGCACGCGCCGGCGCCGGGCGGAAGCCGCTCTGCACGACCTCCAGCGGCACCTCCAGCCAGAAAGTCGCACCTTCGTTGGGGGCACTGTCGACGCCGATCCTGCCGCCCATCATTTCGGCGAGGCGGCGACTGATGGCAAGACCGAGGCCGGTACCGCCATGCTTGCGCGTCAGCGATGAATCGAGTTGTTCGAAGGGCTGGAAGAGTCGCGCACGATCACTTTCGGCGATACCGGGACCGCTGTCGCGCACCTCGAAGCGCAGTTGCTGGCGCCCGTTTCCGCCCGGCAGGCGAAAGGCGCGAATCTCGATGCGGCCGCGTTCGGTGAATTTCACGGCATTGCTGGCGAAATTCCCGAGGATCTGGCCGAGTCGCACCGGGTCGCCGCGCAGCAGTGGTGGCAGGTCCGGCGCATCGAGCTTGAGCACCAGCCCCTTGACGGTGGCGGCGCTCGATACGTCGCGAACGACTTCCTGCAGCACCTGCTGCGGGTCGAAATCGAGCGGTTCCAGCGTCAGGCGGTCGGACTCGATGCGTGCCATGTCGAGCAGGTCGTTGATGATCGCCAGCAACTGCTTCGCTGCATCGCCGACCTGGTCGAGGCGCAATCGCTGCGCCGGGTCGCTCGCATTCTGTCGCAGGCTCCAGGTGAGCCCGACGATGGCGTTCATCGGCGTGCGGATCTCATGGCTCATGTTGGCGATGAAACTGCTGCGCGCGCGGTTCGCGGCCTGTGCGGCATCCAGCGCGCGCACCAGGTCGGCAGTGCGCCCCTGCACCAGTTCTTCCAGCCGCGTACGGTGATCGGCCAGCTCGTGGTTGTATTCGAGCAGCTTGCGGTTCTGGTCCGTCATCAGCACGTAAACGTCGATCAGGGCCTGCGTCAGCGCCTCATGTGTCGGATCCCGCCGGGCGCCTTCGGCCTTTTCGAAAGCCTCGGCCGGCGTCATGCCTGCATCGATCGCCTTCATCTGGCGGGCGAGGGCCTGGTCCTCGCCGAGGATGTGGTAGATCAGCCAGTTGGCAAGGAAGCTGAGCAGCTTGCTGCCGCTCGGGGCATCGCCGCTGGCGTAATCCTTGCGCATCTGCGTGACCGTGGCGGCGAAACTGCCATGTGAATCCAGGTGGTTGGCCTGGTGGCGCGGGTCGATGCCGTATTCGCGCATCAACCGGTCCTCGGTCGCGAAGTGGAAGCCGGCGTAGTGGATGAGCTGATCAAGCAGTCCGTCCGCCCGCTTGTGATTGCTGTCATAGTCGATTGCCAGTACGGGGGCTGCAGCATTGATCAGATCGATCAACCACTGGTGCTGTTCGTCGATGATGTCGATGCCGGTGACGAAGTTGCTGTTCCAGGTCATCAATGCCATGTCATGAATCCTTCAATGCGTGTGTTCTGGTGCAGGCCGCGGCCAGGGACGAGGCGGCGCCGGACAGGTCGAAGGCTGCGATCTGGCGCTGGATGCCCGGCCAGTCGTCGCCCAGCGCCGCCTGCAGCAGCGCGCCATGCTCGCGCGCATGGGCGGCGGCGGCGGGATCGTCGTCGGCAAGCAACTGCGCCAGCGTGCGGATGACGCCGGCGGCTGCCTCATGGTCATGGGTGAGCGGCGCTGTGGTCTGGCCGCCGCCAAGCGCGGTCACGATCGCCGCGCTCGTGTCGAGCAACAGCTTTTCGAGCTCCTGCATCTGCGGGGCGAGCAGGTCGAAGCGCGCGGAATCCGAGATGGCCGCCTCCAGCCGTCGCGCCGAGGCTTCGATCGACTTGAGACCGAGCGAGGCGGCGGCGCCCTTCAAGGAGTGCGCGATACGCCGGGCGTCGGCGGTCCGTTCCTCGAACAATGCCTGGCGGGCGTGACTCATGTCTTCGGTATGGTTGCCGGCGAAGGTGCCGAGCAGCGCGCAGTAGGCACTTTCGCGACCGCGCAGCGAATGCAGGCCGCGCGCTGCGTCCAGCCCGGCAATCGCCCGGACGCGGCTCATCACGTTGAGATCGGCCGGTGCCTCGGGGGCGGGCGCCGGCTGCGTGCCGCGCGTGCCGACCACTGGCTGCTCGGGCAGCCAGCGCAGCAGGCAGGAGTAGAGCTCGTCCGGGTTCACCGGCTTGGCGAGGTGATCGTTCATGCCGGCATCGAGGCAGCGCTGGCGGTCGTCGGCGAAGGCGTTGGCCGTCATGGCGAGAATCGGTAGCCGCTGCCGTTCAGGCAGCTGGCGGATCGCCTGTGTTGCGGCAATGCCGTCCATGACCGGCATCTGCATGTCCATCAGTACCGCGGCGTATTCGTTCTGCTGGGCGAGTTGCAGGGCTTCCTCGCCATTGGTGGCAAGATCGGTGTGCAGCCCGACGGCATCGAGCAGCCCCTTGGCGACTTCCTGGTTGATCGGGTTGTCCTCGGCCAGCAGGATGCGATGTCCGGCGGCACGTTGCCGCAGCAGCGCTTCCGCATGTGCCTGCGTCCCCCCGCTGGCGACACGCACGGCCTTGCGCCCACGGCGCAGACGGACGGTGAACCAGAACGTGCTGCCCCGGCCAACTTCACTTGCGATACCGATCTCGCCCCCCATCAGCTGCACCAAGCGTTTGGTGATGGCCAGCCCCAAGCCTGTGCCACCATACTTGCGGCTTGTTGAACCTTCGGCTTGCTGAAAGGCTTCGAATATAACCAGTTGTTTTTCCATCGGAATTCCTATTCCCGTATCGCTAACGGAAAAGGAGACTACATGCTTTGCCTGATCAAGGGTGGAGTAACCTGGCTTCCAGTTTTTTGCCGTGGCAATCTTGAGTGATACTTCTCCTTGTTCTGTAAACTTGAATGCATTGGAAAGAAGATTTTTCAGAATCTGATTAACCCGTTGCATATCCGTGTCCATTGAAACCGGAAGATCATCGTCTATGTCTATCCTGAATTTGAGATTCCGCGCTTCCGCAATTGGT
>JAKJEY010000111.1 GCA_022705165.1 Pseudomonadota bacterium | reverse complement strand
GGTCGACGTCAAGATGCACCGCGAACTGCCGTCGTTCATCTCGACCCGCGGCGGCGTTGCGCTGCGTCCGGGTGACGGCGTCATCCACTCGTGGCTGAACCGTCTGCTGCTGCCGGATACCGTCGGCACCGGCGGCGACTCGCACACCCGTTTCCCGATCGGCATCTCCTTCCCGGCCGGTTCCGGCCTGGTCGCCTTTGCCGCCGCCACCGGCGTCATGCCGCTGGACATGCCGGAATCGGTGCTGGTCCGCTTCAAGGGCAAGATGCAGCCCGGCATCACGCTGCGTGATCTGGTCAACGCCATTCCGCTGTACGCGATCAAGGCCGGCCTGCTGACCGTCGAGAAGAAGGGCAAGAAGAACGTCTTCTCCGGCCGCATCCTCGAAATCGAAGGCCTGCCGGACCTGAAGGTCGAGCAAGCGTTCGAACTCTCCGATGCCGCTGCCGAGCGTTCGGCCGCTGCCTGCGCGGTTGCCCTGAACAAGGAGCCGATCGTCGAGTACATGCGCTCGAACATCACGCTGATGAAGTGGATGATCGCCGAGGGCTACCAGGATGCCCGCACGCTGAAGCGCCGCATCGCCGCCATGGAAGAGTGGATCAAGAACGGCACGCTGCTGAAGGCCGATGCCGACGCCCAGTACGCCGCCGTCATCGAGATCGACCTCGCTGAAGTGACCGAGCCGATCTGCGCCTGCCCGAATGATCCGGACGATGTGAAGGTCCTCTCCGAAGTCGCCGGCACCAAGATCGACGAAGTTTTCGTCGGTTCGTGCATGACCAACATCGGCCACTTCCGTGCCGCTGGCAAGGTGCTCGAAGGCAAGTCGGACATCCCGACCCGCCTGTGGATCGCCCCGCCGACCAAGATGGACGCCCTCATCCTCACCGAAGAAGGCTACTACTCGGTCCTCGGCAAGGCCGGCGCCCGCATGGAAATGCCGGGCTGCTCGCTGTGCATGGGCAACCAGGCGCAGATCCGCAAGGGCTCGACCGCTATGTCGACCTCGACGCGTAACTTCCCGAACCGCCTCGGCATCGACACCCAGGTCTTCCTGGGCTCCGCCGAGCTGGCCGCGATGTGCGCGCTGATGGGCAAGATCCCGACCAAGGCCGAGTACATGGAACTGATCCAGGTGGTGAACGCCAAGGCCGCTGACATCTACCGCTACATGAACTTCGACCAGATTCCGGAGTTCGTGGAAGTCGCAGCAACGGTCGACGCCTGATCTTCTGAAGCATCTGTAAGCCCCGTCACTCGGGAGAGTGACGGGGCTTTTCATTTGTAGAGGAACGAGCGGCGCGTGCTTGATCGTCAGGCTGCCTGCGTCGACAATGTCGCCTGAATTTCGTCAGACGAGGTAGCCATGATGTCCATCCGATGCTTCTGGGCCGGGATGCTCGTGATTCCGTGTCTCGGATGCGCTAGCTACGCCGGACGTGACTTGTCTGTCGGTTCCGCGACCGAAGCGGAGGTCGTCGCCCAAATGGGGGCGCCGGCGATGCGCTGGCAGGACGCGGATGGTTCTGTTCAGCTTGCCTATCCGCGCGGACCGGAAGGTCCGCATACCTTCATGGTTTTGCTGGGACCGGACGGGCGCCTGCGCAGCATCGAGAATGTCCTGACCGAGCGGCATTTTTCCGGTATTGCCGCCGGCGCGGCGCAGGATCAGGTCATCCGCCTGATCGGACCGTCGCAGCCGCAGTGGACGGCCCATTTCGAGGCGCGCAACGAACTGGTCTGGGAGTGGCGCTACTGCGATGGCAGCAACCTGATGGCCAAATTCGATGTCCTTTTCGACGCCACCACGCGACAGGTACGGACGACCTATTCGCGTCCCGACTACCGTGGTCCCGAGGGCGTTGTACCGACTTGCGGACAGGTTTACGGGCGCTGATCAGCGCCAGAGCGACAGCGGCGGGTCCGCCACCACGGCGCGCAGCACGTCGCCGCGCGAGATGAAACCGACCAGTCGTTGCCGTTCGTTGACGATCGGTACGCCATCGACATCGCGTTCCAGCATTACCTGTGCAATGCGGCGGATGTCGGTCTGTGGATCGGCGGCGACGACGGGGGATGTCATGACGTCGGCGACACGGCGCGCCAGCGCATCGCGCACGCTATCGCCGTCGAGGTTGAGGGCTGTCAGCAGATCGCGCTCGCCGACGATGCCGACAAGCTGGCGACTTTCGTCGAGAACCGGCGCCTGATGGATGCGATGGCCGGTGAGGGTCTGCCAGGCGCGTACCACATCGTCGGAGGCGCGGACCGTGATGATGTCAGACTGCATGATCTGTTGCGCCTGCACCAGCGGTCCGCGTTCCTCATCGATATGGGCCATGCGGCGATAGGCGGAGGTCCCCGTCGGGGCCATGCCCGGCATCGGTTTTTCCGCGATCTCGCCGAGTTCGTTGCCGGTCGTGCCAATCGCTTCCACCGGGCGTCGCCGCACCACGGCGCGGACGGCGGGCAACTCTTCGAGGCGCCCGTGAAAGACCGGGCCGTTGATTCCGTAGATACCGAACATCGCTGACCTCCTGCCCGGTAGTGTAGGTCGTCCTGCTGGCTAGCGCGAGCCGGCCATGGCCTCGCCCATGCGGATCGCGCGGGCGGGCGACCAGTCCGGATTGAAGGCAATGACATCTTTCGGGAACAGCATGACGACGGTCGAGCCAAGCAGGAAACGCCCCATCTCCTCGCCCTTCTTCAGAACGACGTTCTGGTCGTCGTAGCGCCACTCGCGGAGAACGCCGGGGCGCGGCGGATTGATGACGCCGTGCCATACCGTTGCCATGCTGCCGACGATCGTGGCGCCGACCAGCGTCAGGACGAACGGGCCCCTGGCGGTTTCGAAGGCGCAGACGACGCGCTCGTTGCGGGCGAAGAGGCCGGGAACGCCGCGCGCCGTGGTCGGGTTGACCGAGAACAGCGCGCCGGGCACGTAGATCATGCGTGTCAGCCGGCCGTCGCAGGGCATGTGGATGCGGTGGTAATCGCGCGGGCTCAGGTAGAGCGTGGCGAAGCTGCCGTTCTCGAAGCGGGCCGCCAGTTCGCGGTCGCCGCCGACGAGCGCTGTCGTCGAGTAACGGTGGCCCTTGGCCTGGAAAATCTGGTCGCGCTCGATGGCACCGAACTGGCTGATCGCGCCGTCGACCGGGCACAGGAAATCGGCCTCGGCGAGCGGGCGGGCGCCGGCCTTGAGCGGCCGCGTGAAGAATTCGTTGAAGGTCTTGTAAGCGGCGATGTCCGGTTCCGCCGCTTCGTTCATGTTGACACCGTAGCGGCCGACGAACCAACGGATGAAGCGCGTGGTCAGGCCACCCGCTTCGGCACCGGCGAATTTCCCGGCGAGGGCGGTGAGTGCCTGTTTGGGAAGAAGGTATTGGGGGAGGACGGCGAGGCGATCGGACACTTTGGTGAATCCTGTTATCGGTGGAATGTTATCCCGCGATTATACTGGCTCACCGGCACTGGCGCCGGGTGCACGGGAGAACGACAGGGTATGGAAGCACGTACGCAGTTCTACATCGGGGGCCGCTGGGTGGCGCCACAGGGGCAGGGCAGCATTGCGGTGTTCGCGCCCGCCGACGGTACATTGCTGGCGACAGTCCCCGAAGGCAATGCCGCCGATGCGACGACCGCCGTGGCTGCAGCGCGGGCCGCGTTCGATGCCTGGGCAGCGACCCCGGTCGCGGCACGCGCTGCGCTGCTCAAGCGCGTCCAGGAGGCGATCAAGGCGCGCGGCGACGAGATTGCCCGCTGCATTTCACAGGAAATGGGGGCGCCGCTGGCTTTCTCGAAGCGCGTGCAGGTGCCGTCGCCGGCGGCGACTTTCGGGCTCTGCGCAAGGCTGCTGCCGGATTTTCCCTTCGAGGAGCGCGTTGCGCATTCGAAAGTGGTCCGCGAGCCGATCGGCGTTGTCGCCGCGATCACCCCATGGAATTACCCGCTGCACCAGATCGCTGCCAAGGTCGCGGCAGCGCTGGCGGCCGGCTGCACGGTGGTGCTGAAGCCCTCTGAAATCGCACCGTTCAACGCCTTCGTCCTGGCCGAGATCATGCATGAGGTCGGGGTGCCGGCCGGGGTATTCAACCTCATCACAGGTTACGGGCCGGTGGTCGGCGAGGCACTGGTCGCGCATCACGAAGTCGATATGGTGTCCTTCACCGGTTCGACGCGTGCCGGCGCCCGTGTCTCCGAGCTGGCCGCGCCGACGATCAAGCGCGTGGCGCTCGAACTGGGCGGCAAGTCGGCCGGCATCGTGCTTGACGACGCCGATTTCGCGACCGCCGTGCCGGCCGTCGTGGCCAACTGCTACGCCAATGCGGGCCAGACCTGCACCGCCCAGACGCGGCTGCTGGTACCGCGCAGCCGCCATGCTGAAGCCGCAGCGCTGGCGGTTGCGGCCGCGCAATCCTTCCGTGTCGGTGACCCGTTTGCCGAGGGCACCACGCTCGGACCGCTGGCGTCGGCGGCGCAGCAGCAGCGCGTGCGCGAATACATTGCGCGCGGCATCGCCGAGGGGGCCGAATTGCTGACGGGAGGCGGCGAACTGCCGGCGGGCGTTAACCCGGGCGGCTACTACGTGGCGCCCACCGTTTTCGGCAATGTGGCACCGACGGCAACAATCGCTCAGGAGGAAATCTTCGGGCCGGTCCTGTCCATCATCGCCTATGAGGACGAGGAGGACGCCATCCATATCGCCAACGGCACGCCCTACGGATTGGCAGGTGGCGTGTGGGCCGGGAGCGACGAACGCGCCGAGCGCGTGGCGCGCCGCCTGCGAACCGGGCAGGTCGAAATCAACGGTGGCTTCTTCAACATCTCGGCGCCCTTCGGCGGCTTCCGGCAATCCGGCAATGGCCGCGAACTGGGGCGTTACGGGATCGAGGAATTCCTCGAATACAAGGCAATGCAGTTCCCGGTGCGCTGACGCATCGTTTGCGGGATCAGCGCAGCTGCATCAGCAGCAACTGGTTGCCCTGCTGCTTCATCTCGACGCGACCGAGGAAGCTCATGCCGAGCAGGGTGACGGCTGGCGCGTCAGGGAGCGAGGAAACGATGGCGTCGACCTGACGCAGCACGATGCTTCCTACCTGAACGCTGTCGAGCGTCACGACATGGCCGGGGCGCGGGCCTGCCGCCGTCTGCACGGTGATCGGGCGCCCGCCCTGCCAGGCGATACCCAGCCGCTCGGCCTCGTTGCGGCTGAGTGCGATGCCGGTGGCACCGGTATCTACCACGGCGCGCGTCTGGCGCCCGTTGATGCCGATCCCGGTTACATAGTGGCCACTGGCATCTGCCTGCAGCAGCGCCATCGGCGCCATCCTCTGGCCGAGCGCCAGTTTCTGGGCGATCCCGTTGGCCTGTACTTCTGCATGCGTAGGCGTCAGCGACAGCAGCCGCACGCCTTCCGGCGCATCGTCACCGGGGCGAAGAGTGCGCACGTTGCGCTGCGCGCCCTGTTCGATTTCCAGCTGTGCGTAGTTGGGGCCGATGGCAACGAGCTTGACCCAGACGGCGAAGGCTGGTGTCGCTACCAGGGCCATCAGGATCAAGCCCAGCCCTCGACGCATCAGTGGTCCTTGCCGTCGACGCGTGGGGCCAGCAGGAAGGGGATGTAGCGCCAGCCGAGGAGGCCGAAGCCGAGCGTCCAGCACGTTGCAGCGAGGTGGATCCACATCGGGTAGCGCTCCGGTGCCAGTTGCGGCACCAGCACGCGCACCACGAAGGCCGCAATCATGAGCCACAGCACGGCTTTGTCGGCGGCGCCGAACACCACCTTGCGGCCGGTGTGGCCGTTCGAGATGCGCACGATCATCGCCGGGATGATCAGGCCCATGACGCCGAAGGTGAAGATGTGGACCGGCAGCGTGCCGATCCAGTGCAGATTGAGGAAGCGGCCGAGTCCGTCGAGCAGCAGCTGCGATACCAGTGCCAGATAGCCGATGTACATGATGCCGACGTCCAGCCGCTTGATGGCGACCAGCGGCTTCCAGAAACAGAAGCGCGCAATCAGCAGCGAGGCCAGCGTCAGCGCCGTCGCCCCGGCGAGCATCGATGGCAGCAGACTTTCGAAGACCATCGCCAGGGCAAGCAGCTTGATCGCATTGTCGAGCGGCGGCGCACGCAGGATCTCGACCTGGAACACGCCCTTCATGAACTGCGACAGCGTCCGCTCCAGCATGACGAGGAAGGCGACGCGGAAGAGCCCCAGGGTCATGCTCCAGCCGATGGCAAAGGTGGCGGCATCGAGCAGCAGGTACTTGGCGATCAGGAAGAGCGGGAGTGCGACGAGGAAGAATCGGTTGTCCACCCGGTAGCTGTCGTCCTGGCGGTGCGCGATCAGCGTGCGCAGCAGCATGGCCACGATGGTGACGAGAAAGAGGTTGTTGGTCAGCAGGAAGAGCGGCCGCGGCAGTTCGCCGGCGAACCACATGCCAAACCGTTCGAGCAGCCAGGCGGCGACCAGCACCATCAGCGCCGCGCCGTGATAGCCGCGGATGTGTACCCAGTTCTTGGTGGAGGTGAGCAGGAAGCCTCCGAGCACCGCCCAGCCGAAGCCGAAGAACATCTCGTGGGCGTGCCATTGCGACGGCGAGAATGGCGTTGTCGGTGCAGGCAGCGCGCCGGTGAAGATCAGCGCCCAGACAATGGGCAGCAGGGCGCCGGCGATGCAGGCCAGCGAGAAGAAGGGCCGGAAGCCGACCAGCCAGAGAGGGTGCTTCATCGAAAACATGGGGAAATGGCCGCGAACGGTGGCGAAAAACAGCGTGCAGTATAGCTTGGCGGGAGGTGGCCTTCCTTGATCGATGTCAGCCCGGATGCCGAGGCCCGAATCGGCCAAGCAAGCTCGCCCGCAATCGCGTAAAATTCGCCCTTCGCGCGGCGCCAGCCGGCGCGAACACGGACAAGGATGACGATGAAGCGCGTTGATGATTTCCGCTTGCGGTTCGGCAAGCAAGAGCTGGTGCCGATCATGATCGGTGGCATGGGGGTCGACATCTCCACCACTGACCTCGCCCTCGAAGCCGCTCGCCTTGGTGGGGTCGGCCACATTTCCGACGCGATGATCAATACCGTCGCCGATCGCCGCTACCAGACGAAGTTCGTCAAGGACAAGCTCAAGCAGTACAAATTCAACGTCGAGAATGCCGACAAGGCGGTGGTCAAGTTCG
>JAKJEY010000110.1 GCA_022705165.1 Pseudomonadota bacterium | reverse complement strand
AGGCAGGGCGCGTCGCCAGCAGCATGGCCAGCGACATCAGCGCGATCGCCAGGTAGCCGCTCAGGTTGAGCGCTTCCTGGCGGGCGATCCACAGGGGATGCGCCGTCGCCGGAGAAATGGTGTTGAGCAGATCCCAGCCCCAGACCACCCCGACGGCGGCGATCAGGGCTGCAAGCACGGTTTTCATGATGAGGGCCTCAGCGGGTGGAGGTGGCCGGCGACGAAACGCCCGCCGCGGGAGCCGCCACCGGCAGATCGTCGCGGCAGCGGCGCTTGTTGCAGTCGGGCGAGGATTTCGCGCCGCCATCGTGTTCGCGCTTGCGGGCACCGTCATGGCGATCACCACGATCGCTGATCTCGCCGGTCTGAGGATTGATGCGCAGCTTTACCCGCGCGCCGTTGCGGTCGGTCGCCCGCGCCTCGTACATGCCGTGTTCCCTTTCGATCTTCTCGACGTTGCGGTAACCCGCCGCTTCGAGTTTCTGGTGCACGTCGCCGATCGAGAGCCACTGGCGTTCTGCCTGTACCGGCGCGCCGCGACTGTCGGCAGCGAGGGCCGGCAGCATGGTCATGCCGCCGCCGATCAGGCTGGCGCCGATGGCGAGAATCAGCAGGTTCCGGGTCTGTCTCATGATGATCTCCTTCGTTCAGTTGGCCGCTGGGCGGCCACGGATTAATGGTGTCAGGCAGGCTGCCGGCAAGCGCTATTCGTCGTAGTAGCCCTTGGCCGCATCGACGTGGCAGGCCGTGCAGTTGGCCCGCGTACGGACCTCCTTGTGCTTCCATTCCCAGTCCGGCACCTTGCGGTGTTCGCGCACCCACTTCGGCAGTTCGGTGATGCGCAGCGGTGCATTGCCTGCCGACACGCCGCGCAGCAGCTTGTCGCTGTAACGCTGACCGCCGCGATCGCCGGCATTGCTCACCAGGTAATCGGCGATCTTCGCCGCGACGTCCGGCTCGAGCGAGGCGTCGTCGCCGAAGTGGTCCTTCAGGTTGGCCATCATCCGTTGCCAGGAACTGGCCGGCAGCATCGACGGCGCGAAGGCCAGATGACAGCTGCCGCACTCTTCCTTGACCAGCGGATCGGCCACCGGCGGGAAATAGTGACTGCCGCCGGCCTGGGCACGACCGAAGAGGATGGCCGAGAAGGCGACGGCGACGAGGCCGAGTGCGAACGGGCGCAGCGGAAAATTACGTGGAAGCTTCATGGTGGACTCCTTGTTCCGGGTGCTCGACATTGACGATCACTGGCCGGCCATGAAGGTGAGCCAGTCTCCCTTTTCCTGCGCATTGCACTCGCGGCCCAGCACTTCGTTACAGTTGCGCTTGAACCACTTCTCGACCTTTGCCGGATCGACGTAACGCGTCGGCGACACGGACAGGGCCATCGCCTCCACCGTCTTGCCGGCTGGCGTACGGCCGGCGCCGCGCGGATCGTTGCCGTGGCAGGAAGTGCAGGCCGGCGTATCCGGCTTGCCGAGGCCGAACGACTGGGTATGCAGGGTCTTGCCGCGGGCGGCGGAAAAACCGGCGAAGGCGGGATTGGCGGCCTTGGCCGCAGCGGCATAGGCAGCGAGCTGGTCCTCGCGCGGACCGGCGATGCCCGCCCCGGAAACCGACAGGGCGAGGACAGCGGCAAGGACGTGGGATAAAGTAAGCGGGTTCATGGCGCACTCCTCTTTCGACTGGATGTGGAGCCACTATGACGGGCCGGGACTGAACGCTGACTGAACCGCGCGTTCACCTCCCGTTCACCTTCGCAAGGCTAAAAAGGGATATCCCACCGCATCGGAAATCCAGACATGATCCGTCGCCCCGCTAGCTTCCTGCTGTCGCTGCTCTGCGCTGCCTTCCTGATGACAGGCAGCGGTGCGGGCATGGCCGACGAGGATCACGATCGCGCCCGACAGGCACTGGAGGCCGGCGAGATCCTGCCGCTGCGGACGATCCTCGAGCGCGTCGAGCGCCGCTACCCGGGTCAGGTGATCGACGTCGAACTGGAGCGCGAGCACGATTCGCCGCGCTGGATCTACAGGATCAAGCTGCTGCAGAGCGGCGGCGCACTGATCCGGCTGAAGGTCGACGCCCGCGACGGCACCATCCTCGGCCACAAGGGGCGCCCGCCGCGCGGGCCGCAGGGGGAGAAGGACTGATGCGGATCCTGATCGTCGAGGACGAACCGACACTCCAGGCCCAGCTTGCCGAAGCGCTCGCAGCAGCCGGCTATGTGGCGGACCGGGCCGACAATGGCGTCGATGCGCACTTCCTCGGCGACAGCGAACCCTACGATGCGGTCATCCTCGACCTGGGGCTGCCGCGCATGGATGGCATTACCGTGCTGCGCAAGTGGCGTGCCGCCGGCCGCACGATGCCGGTGCTGATCCTCACCGCACGCGACGGCTGGCACGAGAAGGTCGCCGGCATCGATGCCGGCGCCGACGACTACCTGACCAAACCTTTCCACATGGAAGAGCTGCTGGCCCGGCTGCGCGCCCTGATCCGCCGCGCCGGTGGCCATGCCAGCGCCGAGCTTGCCTGCGGCCCGCTGCTGCTCGATACGCGCAACAGCCGCGCCACCGTCGATGGCCAGGCGCTTTCGCTGACCAGCCACGAATATCGCGTGCTGTCCTACCTGATGCACCACCCCGGCGAAGTGATTTCGCGCAGCGATCTCGTCGAACACATCTATGCACAGGATTTCGACCGTGATTCGAATACCGTCGAGGTCTTCATCGCCCGTCTGCGCAAGAAGCTGCCGCCCGACATGATCGAGACAGTACGTGGCCTCGGCTACCGGCTTGCCGTGCCGGGCGGGAAAGAATGAGTCCGTGGCGCACGTCGCTGCGCAGCCGGCTCGTCGTCGGCACCCTGTGCTGCGTCATCGCGACCGTCGCGATTGCCGGCTGGGCGCTGGGCAGACTTTTCCGTGAACACGTAGCGGCCCAGTTCCATGCCGAACTGCGCACGCACCTCGACCAGCTGACAGCGAACATTGCGCTCGACGCCGACGGCCGCCCCCTGCTCACGCTGCCACTCACCGACCCACGCCTGAGCCGGCCGTACTCGGGTTGCTACTGGCAGGTCGATGGCTTCGGCCAGGGCGAAGGCCTGAAGGGGCAACTGCGCTCGCGTTCGCTGTGGGATCACGTGCTGTCCGTGCCGCAGGACAAGCCCGCCGACGGGGAAATCCACCAGCACCGCATCGCCGGCCCCGACGGCCAGATGCTCGGCATGGTCGAACGAACGATCCACATCGACGATGCGGCCGACGGAAAATCGCGCAGCTTCCGGTTGATCGCCGCCGCCGACGAAACGCAGATGACAGAACCGGTCGAGCGCTTTCACGGTGTCCTCTGGCTGTCGCTCGGCGTCCTCGTCGCCGGACTCGCGCTGGCCGTGCTGATGCAGGTCGTGGTCGGACTCGCGCCACTGGGAAAGCTGCGGCGGGGGCTGGAAAGGATCGGCAAGGGCGAGGCACAGCGGATCGAGGGCGACTATCCGGCCGAGATCGCGCCGCTGGTCGACGAATTCAACAGCGTACTCGAGCAGAATGCGGCCGTCGTCGAGCGCGCCCGCACGCAGGCCGGCAACCTCGCTCACGCACTCAAGACGCCGCTCAGCATCCTGGCCAACAGTACCAGCGGGCTTGATGATCCACTGGCGCGAACGGTACGCGAGCAGGTGGCCGGTGCGCGGCGACAGATTGACTACCACCTCGCCCGCGCGCAGGCAGCGGCGAACCGGCTGCCGGGCACCCGGACGGCACTCGCGCCCGTGATCGACGGACTGATGCGCGCCATGCACCGGCTCCACGCCGAACAGGCGCTCGACCTCGCCGTCCAGCCGATGGCGGACAACCCCTGTTTTCACGGCGAGGTGCAGGACCTGCAGGAAATGCTCGGCAACCTGCTCGAAAATGCCTGCAAATGGGCTCGCCATCGCGTCGAAGTGAATGCCGGCGTTGCCGGTGGAGAACTCTGGATCACCATCGACGACGATGGCAAGGGGCTGCCCGCAGCGCAGCGAAGTGCCGTCCTGCAGCGCGGCGTACGTGCCGACGAGCAGGTGCCGGGTAGCGGGCTGGGGCTCGCCATCGTCAGCGACCTCGCGCAGCTCTACGGCGGTAGCGTGTCGCTCGAGGACTCCCCGCTCGGCGGCCTGCGCGCACGGCTGACCCTGCCGGCCGCCCCCTGATCCTGCCGGATCTGCGCCCGTTCATCTTCCGTTCAGCTTCTCCCTGCCAGGATGGCGGCTCGTTCCTGCGAGCCCCGCCATGTTCAACATCCCTCGTCTTCTCGTCCTGCCTCTTGCGATCGTCGTCGGCGCTGCCGTCGCCGGCGAACCGATCGCCCTGCAAACCGCCCAGCTGAAAGCGCTGGGGGTCGAAACCGCCCTTGCCGGGGAAGCCGGAGGCGCCCGCCGCGGCACGCTGCCGGCAACGGTGCGCATCCCGAACGAACAGTTGCGCGTCGTCAGCGCACCGGTCGCCGGCATGATCGAACAACTCGCTGTGGCGCCGGGTGACAACGTCCGCCGCGGTCAGGTGCTGGCCCGGCTGGCCAGCCCGCAGGCGCTGGAACTGCAGCGTGACGCGCTGCAGGCCTCGGCACAGGCAACGCTGCAACAGCAGAACCTGAAGCGCGACGAACAGCTGTTCGCCGAAGGATTGATCGCCGAATCACGCCTGCAGGCCACCCGTGCCGCTGCGGCACAGGCGACGGCCCAGGCCGGGGAGCGGCGGCAGGGCCTCGCCCTGGCCGGCCTCGCACCCGGCAAGCTCGGCGGCGCACTGGCGCTGACGGCGCCCATCGACGGTGTCGTGCTTGCCCAGGATGCCGAGCTTGGCCAGCGCGTCGAGGGGGCGGCATCGATCTACCGCATCGCCAAACTCGCCCCGCTCTGGCTGGAAGTACAGGCGCCTTTCGCAATCGCGTCCACGCTGCGCGAGGGCATGCCGATCAAGCTCGCGGACCGGCCGGTGACCGGCAAGCTGGTGGCCATCGGCCGCGCCATCGACACGGCCAGCCAGAGTGTTTTGCTGCGCGTCGAGGTCGGCGCCGGCGCCGAAACCCTGCGTCCCGGGCAGGCCGTGGCAGTCGAGATCGCCGCCGCCGACGCCAAACCGCGCATTCCGGCGGCGGCCGTCAGCCGCAGTGAAGGCGCACCAGTGGTGTTCGTGCAGACCGCCGCCGACGAAAGCGGTGCCCGCTTCGTGGCGCGACCGGTACGGGTCCTCGGTCAAAGCGGCGATGGTGTCGTCGTCGATGGCCTCGGCGCTGACGAACGGATCGCGATCAAGGGCGTTTCCGGACTCAAGGCCATCTTCTCCGGCGTAGGCAAGGAATGATGCTCGACGCCCTGATCCGCTTCTCGCTGACGCAGCGTCTGCTGCTGCTCGTGCTGACCGTATTGCTCGTCGCTGCCGGGATCGTCTCCTTCCGGGAGCTTCCGATCGACGCTTTCCCCGACGTATCGACGACGCAGGTGAAGATCATCCTGAAGGCACCGGGCATGACGCCGGAGGAAGTCGAGAGCCGCATCGCCGTGCCGCTGGAACAGGAGCTGATCGGCATTCCCCGCCAGCGACTGCTGCGTTCGACATCGAAGTACGCACTGACCGACATCACCGTCGATTTCGAGGATGGAACCGGCATCTACTGGGCACGCCAGCAGATCGGCGAACGTCTCGCCACGGCGATGGACAACCTGCCGCCCGGCGTCTCCGGCGGCATGGCACCGATCACCACGCCGCTCGGCGAAATGTTCATGTTCACGGTCGAGGGCGACCTGACGCTGGCGGAGAAACGGGTACTGCTCGACTGGGTGATCCGTCCGCAGCTGCGCACGATCCCCGGCGTCGCCGATGTCAACAGCCTCGGCGGCGAGGTGCGCACCTTCGAGGTGGTGCCGCAGCCACAGCTTCTGGCCGCCCGCGGGCTGTCGCTGAAGGATCTGCGTGTCGCGCTCGAAACGAACAACCGCAACGATGGCGCCGGGCGACTGGCCGACGGCGAGGAATCGCTGCTGGTCCGCGCCGAGGGCGCCATCGAGACACTGGACGACGTGCGCGCGATCGTCGTCCAGGCTAAGGACGGGCGGGTCATCCGCGTCGGCGACCTCGCCGAAGTCCGCTTCGGTGCGCTCACGCGCTATGGCGCGGTCACCCGCAACGGCCAGGGCGAAGCGGTGCAGGGCCTGGTGCTCGGCCTGCGCGGCGCCAATGCACAGAACGTCGTCGCCGGGGTCAAGGCCAAGCTGGCCGAGATTGCGCCGACACTGCCGGCCGGCACCACGATCGAGCCGTTCTACGATCGCAGCCATCTGGTCGGCCGCGCGGTCGGCACCGTATCGAAGGCGCTGCTCGAAGCGATCGTGCTCGTCGTCCTGCTGCTGCTCGCCTTCCTCGGCAACCTGCGCGGCGCGCTGGTGGTGGCCCTGATACTGCCGCTCTCGGCGCTCGCCACCTTCATCCTGATGCGCCTCTTCGGCCTCTCGGCGAACCTGATGAGCCTGGGCGGGCTGGCGATCGCCATCGGCATGCTGGTCGATGCGGCAGTGGTCGTCGTCGAAAACATCGAGAACCAGCTGGCCGAGGCCCCGGAAAACCTGCCGACACTGCACCTGATCTACCGTGCTGCGCGCGAGGTCGCCGCCCCCGTTGCCTCGGGCATTGCGATCATCGTCATCGTCTTCCTGCCGCTGCTCACGCTGCAGGGGCTGGAGGGAAAGATGTTCGGGCCGGTGGCACTGACCATCGTCTTCGCACTCTCGACTTCGCTGGTCCTGGCACTGACCGTGGTGCCGGTACTCGCCTCCTGGCTGATCCGGCGCGGGGTTCACCACGAGCCGTGGCTGGTACGCCAGCTGTCTGCCCTCTATGCGCGGGTACTGACCGCCGCACTGGCTGACAGCCGACGCTTCGTCGTCGGTGCGCTGCTCGCGCTCGCCGGTGCGGGCGGCGCCTTCTTCCTGCTCGGCAAGAGCTTCATGCCGACGATGGACGAGGGCGACATGATCATGCAGCTGGAAAAGCTGCCATCGATCGGGCTCGAGCAGACTATCGCGATCGATTCCCGCGTGCAGCAGGCGGTGCTCGAAAGAGTGCCGGAGGTGGCGGCGATCGTCGCCCGCGCCGGTTCCGACGAACTGGGTCTCGACCCGATGGGACTCAACCAGACCGACAGTTTCCTCGTGCTCAAGCCGCGCGA
>JAKJEY010000010.1:29251-29611 GCA_022705165.1 Pseudomonadota bacterium | reverse complement strand
TGGATATCTCGACGATTCAGAATCCGCTCGCGCAGCGCGTGGCCGAGGCCATGATCGAAGGCTTCAACCGCCATTACCGCAACATGCGGCTCTACGGCCAGCAGGCCAAGCGCCTGTTCGACACGGCGCAGTGGCTGGAGGTGCAGAAGGCGGTGCGCGAGCGCATCCGCTCCTACGACGAACGCGTCGACGACAACGTGGCCCGCCTGCGCGCCGAGTTCGATGCCGACCATATCGACGACCAGACCTGGCAACAGATCAAGCTCTACTACATCGGCCTGCTGGTGAACCACAAGCAGCCGGAACTGGCGGAGACCTTCTTCAATTCGGTGACGACGAAGATCCTCGATCGCACCTATT
>JAKJEY010000010.1:16336-29132 GCA_022705165.1 Pseudomonadota bacterium | reverse complement strand
CCGCCGGTCTATTCGAGCTACTACCCCGGCGCGCACGGCGGCCTGCGGGCGACGATCAGGCGCATCATCCAGGACTTCGACTGGCAGCGCCCCTTCGCCGACCTCGACCGCGATGTCGACTACATCATGCGCACGGCACAGAAGCACCTCGGCGGCAGCTGGCCCCAGATCGAGGCGAACTTCCAGATCCAGGTGCTGTATTCGGCCTTCTACCGCAACAAGGCGGCCTACATCATCGGCAAGGCGATCAACGGCCATCTCGAACTGCCGTTCGCGATCCCGGTGCTGCACGATGCCGAAGGCAAGCTCTTCCTCGACACCATTCTGCTCGACGCGTGGCGCATCTCGCTGCTCTTCTCGCTGTCGCGTGCCTATTTCATGGCGGACATGGAGGTGCCCTCGGGCTACGTGCAGTACCTGCGCACGATCATGCCGAACAAGCCGCGCTCGGAGCTCTATACGATGATCGGGCTCGGCAAGCAGGGCAAGACGATGTTCTACCGCGACTTCTATCAGCACCTGAAGCACTCGGAGGATCAGTTCGTGATCGCGCCGGGCATCAAGGGCATGGTCATGCTGGTGTTCACGCTGCCTTCCTACCCCTACGTGTTCAAGATCATCAAGGACATCTTCGGCAGCTCGAAGGAGGTGGATCGGGCCACCGTCGAGCGCAAGTACCAGCTGGTGAAGCAGGTGGACCGCGTCGGCCGCATGGCGGACTCGCTCGAGTTCTCGCACGTGGCGCTGCCGCGGGCGCGCTTCTCGGAGGAACTGATGGAGGAGCTGCGTACGCTGGCGCCGTCGATGTTCGAGGAGGAAGGCGAGGACATCGTGCTCAAGCACCTCTACATCGAGCGGCGCATGGTGCCGCTCAACCTCTATCTCGACAGCGCCGCCGACGAAGCCAGGATCGACCACGTGGTGCGCGAGTACGGCAGCGCCATCCGTGAACTGGCGCTGGCCAACATCTTCCCCGGCGACATGCTGTGGAAGAACTTCGGCGTCACCCGCTACAACCGCGTGGTGTTCTACGACTACGACGAGATCGAATACATGACCGACATGAATTTCCGCGAGATTCCGGAAGCGCCGGACTACGAAACGGAAATGTCGGGCGAGGTCTGGTATTCGGTGGCGAGGAACGATGTCTTCCCCGAGGAGTTCGGCACCTTCCTGCTCGGCTCGCCGAAGGTGCGGCAGGCCTTCATGAAGCACCACCGCGACCTGCTCACGGCCAGGTTCTGGCAGGAGACCAGGGCGCAGATCCAGGCCGGCAAGGTGCCGGATTTCTACCCGTACCCGGAGGAGATGCGCTTCTGCAATTCTTTTCCACGCCCCTGACCCATCGATCGCCCACCTCCTGCGCCAGGCGAAGCCCCTGTCACTAGCGGCATACCAACCTTTCGTACGCCCCGTTTGACGCACGGCGCCCCGGCTGGCTTCAACCGCATGTCATCAGTTAGAATGCCGCGGCATTTGCCGGGGCCATGATTGAGCCCAGCCGAATGCGTACGACAAAACTGCTAAACGAATAACAAGAACATCCCGACCGCCTCATCGGTCGCACAGCACTCTCGTTTACTGCATCCAGGGGAGGATCATGATCAGAGCAATCAGGTGCCTTGCAGGCACGGGCATTTCACTGACGGCCATTGCCGGATTTGCCGCACCCGCAGCGCCGCTGGCGCCGGTTGACGTCTTTGAACGGACATCATCCAGCGTGATGGTGGTCCGTGCGCTCAACGAGAACGAATCGCCGATCCGGCAGGGCAGCGGCGTCATCACTGCAGCGAAGACCGTCGTCACGCACTGCCACGTCATCGCCAAGGCGAAGCAGGTTCAGGTCAGGCAAGGCGGTGTCTCCTACATCGCCCAGCTCGAATTTGCGGATATCGACCGGGATCTCTGCCAGCTGGGCGTGCCCGACCTGCGAGCCCCGGCAAGCCCTGCAGCCATTTCGTTGCAGCCGCTCAAGGTAGGGCAGCGCATCTTTTCTGTCGGCTCGCCCAATGGCCGCGATTTTGCGATGGGCGATGGCCTGATCTACGGCATCGGCATTTCCCCGGACAGCAGCACCCCTCCGATTGAGATCACGAGCGCGGTTCCGGCGGGCGTCAGCGGCGGCGGGATCTTCGATGAATCCGGAAAACTCGTCGGGATTGCTTCAGCCTTGACCGCCAAGACCAGCATCAAGGGGCATGGTCTGGCGAGCCCGGCCGCATGGATTGCGGAAATTCCGGTACGCGCGAAGCTTCGGCAGGCCGCGGAGCGGAATACTGCAGCCCAAGCTGTTGCAGCCGCCCCCCCTCCTCCGGTGAGAAGGCCGAGCGCCGAAGAACTCAGGCAGGCGATTGCTCGCGCCACACCCTTCAGGATGGGCAGGGATGGCACCGAGGTGAAATTCGATTCGGGAGGCTGGTGGTCGTTTGACGGCGGCCCCGGGACGTTCCCGCGTAGAGGCCATTCCTCTGTTACGGCTGATGCTCAGGTATGCCTGGTGCAAACCGTGCCGCAGATGCAGGCCTCACGACTTACTGCCTGCTATGAGGCCGAAAAGGCTGAAAGCGGTCCGACGATCATCCTTGTGGAGAAGGAAAGAAAGGCAAATCCATGACGATTGAAAAATCGGGCAGGCAAGCAGCAGCGTCGCTCGCCATGTTGCTGCTCGGCGGTTGCGCTTCCGTCACGCATAACAACGCACAGAGCATCCAGATAGAGACGATACTGGCAAGCGGCGAGCTGGTCGAGGGTGCCGATTGCTCGCTCACCAATGTGGAGCGGACATACGAGGTAAAGACTCCCGGATCGGTCGAGATCGAACGTTCCGGCAACGATCTCGAAGTTGCGTGCCGACACCCGGATTTTCCTGATGCCAAGGCCACGGCCGTGTCGCGCGCCAATGCCGGCATGTACGGGAACATCATTCTCGGTGGCGTCATTGGCGCGGTCATCGACCACAATACCGGCAAGGCCTACAACTACCCGGATTGGCTGCAACTCACGATGGGCAAGATTCTCCGGTTCGACAGATCGGAAGACATTCAGGGACAACCATCGATCGGACTCGTCGTCGGGGAAACCTCGACACGCGAGGAAATGCAGGACCAGACCAGGGTTTCAATGGACGACCTGAAGGACCTGATGCCTGCCGCAGCGAAATAGGCAAAACGGTGGGGTGCGCGATATGGAAAGCCCCATACCGAATTTGCTGACAGCTGATCTCTTTCATCGACGACAGCATTGAAACTTGCCCAAGCAATGCTCGGGCAAGTTTTCTCCCGATTGGAAAAACGTTTCTTCTTTTCTTCAGCCGCTCACACGGGCCGGCTGCCAGGGATCAGCTTGGTGCGTCACTGGGCGCGTCGGGAGACACGGGCGTCCCGACGGCCTCACCCGCCGCGGCCCAGGCATCGAACCCACCGCGCAGCGGCCGCACCGAAAGGTAGCCGGCATCCAGCAGCTTTTTGGCAGCCGCCCGTGAGCTGACATCCTCCGGGCACGCGCAGAGCGTGACGATGGGCGTGTCTTTCGGCCAGTCGGCGACGCTGCTCATGAGGCGCCCCAGGTCGGTGACCACGGCTCCCGGGATCGGTCCGCGTTCCGCCACCATGACGGGGCCGCGCAGGTCGAGCACACGCGGCGGCTCGAGCGATTCCAGCGCCGCCAGCAACTCGGCGACGCCGCTCGCCTCGAAGCGGTGCAAAGCGAAGCCGCACAGGCGCAGGCGGAAGCACAGGCTGTTCAGGCGCGCCTGCGCCGCGACAACGCGGCACTCGAGCTGCAGCGTCGCTTCCCGGGACTGCCGCTGACGCAACCGGCAGACATGTCGCCGCCGCCGGCGATCGAGGGAACGATGACGGACTGGATCGACCGCATCGTCAGTCAGAGCCATGAAGTTGCGCTGGCACGTGGCGAGGCGCAGAAGGCACGGATCTCCGCTGGCAGGGCCGGACGCGATCGCGTCCCCGATCCGACGGTCGGTTTCCATGTCTCGACCGAGCGCGGCGGCGAAGACCATATCGTGGGTGCCTACATCAGCATTCCGCTACCCGGCGATGGTCGCCGCGCCATCGCCGACGGTGCGCTGGCCCAATCCGCTGCGGCCAGCCATCGGGAGGCCGCAGCGCTACAGAAGGTATCCACGGAAGCGGCGACGCTCCACCAGTCCGCCGTCGCGGCACTCGCGGCCTGGCAGGCCAGCCTGGCCGCTGCCCGCCAGCTCGGGCAGGCTGCCGACATGAGCACGCGCGCATACGCGCTGGGTGAGGGGAATCTCGGTGAGATGCTTGCCAGCCGGCGGCTTGCCAACGAGGCGCAACTGGCCGCGAGGGTGGCGCAGCTCGATGCCTTCGAACTGCGTTACCGCCTGCTGCTTGAAGCGAATCGGCTTTGGAGCACCAACGAGGCGACTAGATAGATCGCGCGCAGCGACGGGGGCTCCCCGAGGGAAATGCGCGCCTCAGGACTCTTCGCCCTTCCCCCCGTCGATACCCAGTTCCTGGATCTTGCGCGTGATCGTGTTGCGGCCGATACCAAGCGCCGTCGCCGCCTCGATGCGACGTCCGCCGGTATGGGCCAGCGCACGGTTGATCAGCGTGCGCTCAAAGGCCTGCATGAGGTGTTCGTGCACCTCGCCGCCGCCGGCAGCCAGCTGGCGATCGACTTCCGCTGCCAGCGCCGCCTCCCAGTCGCCAGCCACGATCGTGGCCGCCGACCCTTCGCGGATTTCGGGTGGCAGGTCGGCTACCTCGACGGTCTGCCCCGGTGCCATGACGGTCAGCCAGTGACAGAGATTCTCGAGCTGCCGCACGTTGCCCTGGAAATCGAGCGATACGAGATATTTCAATGCCGCCTCGGACAGGCGCTTGGTTTCGACACCGAGTTCCTGCGCGCTTTTCGAGAGGAAGTGCCGGGCCAGCAGCGGGATGTCCTCGCGTCGTTCGCGCAATGACGGCAGGCGGACGCGGATGACGTTGAGGCGGTGGAAGAGGTCCTCGCGGAAGAGGCCGTCCTTGACCCGCGTTTCGAGATTCTGGTGAGTCGCTGCGATGACGCGCACGTTGGCCTTGATCGGCGAGTGGCCGCCAACGCGATAGAAGTGGCCGTCGGAGAGTACCCGCAGCAGGCGCGTCTGCAGTTCCGCCGGCATGTCGCCGATCTCGTCGAGGAAGAGCGTGCCACCCTCGGCCTGCTCGAAGCGGCCCCGCCGCTGCGCCTGGGCGCCGGTAAAGGCGCCGCGCTCATGGCCGAACAGTTCGGATTCGAGGAGGTCCTTCGGAATCGCCGCCGTGTTGATCGCGACAAAGGGCTTGTCGGCGCGGGGGCTGTGCCGGTGCAGTGCACGCGCCACCAGTTCCTTGCCGGAACCGGATTCGCCGGTGATCATTACCGTGGCATGCGACTGGGAAAGACGTCCGATGGCACGGAAGACTTCCTGCATGGCCGGGGCCTGCCCGAGGATCTCGGGGGTCAGCTCGACTTTTTCGTCCGCACCACTTTGGTGCATAGACTGATCGAGCGCCCGCCGGATCAGTTCCAGCGCCTGGTCGACGTCGAAGGGCTTGGGCAGGTATTCGAAGGCCCCGCCCTGGAAGGCGGCCACGGCTGATTCGAGATCGGAGTAGGCGGTCATGATGATGACCGGCAGCGTCGGGAAGCGCTGCTTCACTTCCTGCAGCAGCTCCAGGCCTGACTGGCCGGGCATGCGGATATCCGACAGCAGCACCTGCGGCGCTTCGCCACCGCGATCGAGGATGCCCAGTGCCTCGGTGGCCGAGGCAAAACTCTTGAAGGGAATCTGCTCGCGGGCGAGGGTCTTTTCCAGCACCCAGCGGATGGAGCGGTCGTCGTCAACGATCCAGACAGGTTTCATGGTCTTATCTTTTCGCGGAAGAGGTGATCATGCACCACCTGTAGCGAGTTTCATGCCTGCAGCGGCAGGCGCACCACGAAAACCGTTCGTCCCGGCCGGCTCTCGCACTCGATCGTGCCGTGATGGTGCAGGACGAAGTTCTGGGCAATCGTCAGACCGAGGCCGGAGCCGCCTTCGCGGCCGGAAACGAGCGGATAGAACATGCGCTCGAGGATGTCGGGCGGAATGCCCGGGCCGTCGTCGATGACCTGCAGTTCGAGCGCCAGGCGGTAGCGCTTCTTGGCCAGCGTCACCTGGCGGATGGCGCGCGTGCGCAGCGTGATCGTGCCGCTGCCGTTCATCGCCTGCGCGGCATTGCGGGCGATGTTGAGGATCGCTTGGATCAGCTGCTCGCGATCGCCGACAAGGTCGGGCAGGCTGGTGTCGTAGTCGCGGCGGACCTTGAGGATCTGCGGGAACTCCGAGACCAGCAGGCTGCGTACGCGTTCGAGCACTTCGTGAATGGATACCGAGCCCGGATGCATCGGGCGTTGCGGCGTCAGCAGCCGTTGCATCAGGTCCTGCAGGCGATCCGCTTCCTTGATGATGACCTGTGTGTATTCGCGCAGCGCCGGCGCATTGGCCAGTTCGGCCAGCTCGTGTTCGAGCAGCTGCGCCGCCCCGCGGATACCCCCGAGCGGATTCTTGATTTCGTGCGCCAGGTTGCGGATCAGTTCGCGGTTGGCCTGCTGCTGCTCCAGCAGGCGCTCCTCGCGGCTGGCTTTCAATTGCTGGTCGATCGGCCACATTTCGATGAGCAGACCGCCATCGGCCACGTCGACCGGCGTCACGGTGCAATTCACCTGCAGCGATGTACCGTCCGCCTTCTTCAGTTCGACGTTCTGGCCGGTGTAGGCCCAGCGATTGCCGATCGCCTCGTCGAGCGCGGTCTGCAGGCTGTGCGAGTAATGCAACACCTCCTGCAAGGGTTTTCCGCGCAGGGTCTTGATGCTGGCGGCGACGAGATTCTCGGCCGCCGGATTCATGTAGCAGATGCTGCATTCGCCGTCGACGAGCACGACGGCGGAAGCGAGCATGTCCAGCCCGGGATAGTGAAGAGCCTGTTCGCGCGGGGTCATGCGCCGGATTTATGCGGTGATCGTAGAAAGGTCAGACAGGGAACGAACCGGCGCCGGGCGCGCGTACCGCGAAAGCGGCACCTCAGCGCAGGTTCTGCAGTTCCTTGCGGATGGCTTCGAGGTTGCGTTCGTGCAGCTGGATCTGGTCGCGGATCGGCTGTGTACGCTCCTGCACCTTGGCCTGGTTGATGCCGCCCCCCTGCATCCGTTCCTGCGGCAGGGCGACTTCCGCTTCGGCCAGCTTCTTCTTCGACTCTTCGAGATTCTTCTGCTCGGCCGCCTGCTCCTGCTCGAGAATCTTGCGACGGTCGTTGTCACGCGCCTTCTGCGTATTTTCCTCGACGCGCGGGAAGCCCGCCGGTGACGGCGTCTTGGGCGCCGCTTTGCTGCCGGCGGGAATAGTCGAGATCGGCTCGAGATTCATTTTGGTGCAACCCTTGCTGGCGACGTTCGAATACATCACGTGGCCGGCGGCATCCGTGCACTTGAATATCTCCGCCTGGGCCGGCAACGACGCCAGCGCAAGCAGGCCAATCGTCATAAGGCGCTTGAGCATTGCTCCTCCAATCGATGCTTTTACTCGTTTTGAGTTTAACGCATCGGGCAAAAAACGGCGTACAAGTACCTGAAAATAAAAAGGGCGGGGAGTGCTTTCCACTCTCCCCGCCCCTTCAGTGGCTGCGCAGGCTTAGCAGCTGTAGTACATGTCGAATTCGACCGGGTGGGTCGTCATGCGGACCTTGTTCACTTCGTCCATCTTGAGGTCGATGTAGGCATCGATCCAGTCGCTGGAGAAGACGCCGCCCTTGGTCAGGAAGTCGCGATCCTTGTCGAGCGCAGCCAGGGCCTCGTCGAGGCTGGCGCACACGGTCGGGATCAGCTTGTCTTCTTCCGGCGGCAGGTCGTACAGGTTCTTGTCAGCCGGATCGCCCGGGTGGATCTTGTTCTGGATACCGTCAAGGCCGGCCATCAGCAGCGCGGCGAAGCACAGGTACGGGTTGGCGATCGGATCCGGGAAGCGGGTCTCGATACGACGGGCCTTGTCGGAGGCGACGTGCGGGATACGGATCGAGGCCGAACGGTTCTTGGCCGAGTAGGCCATCTTGACCGGAGCTTCGTAGTGTGGCACGAGGCGCTTGTACGAGTTGGTACCCGGGTTGGTGATGGCGTTCAGGGCCTTGGCGTGCTTGATGATGCCGCCGATGTAGAACAGGGCGGTTTCCGACATGCCGGCATAGCCGTTGCCTGCGAACAGGTTCTTGCCGTCCTTCCAGATCGACTGGTGAACGTGCATGCCCGAACCGTTGTCGCCGACGATCGGCTTCGGCATGAAGGTGGCGGTCTTGCCGTACTGGTGGGCAACGTTGTGCACCACGTACTTCAGGATCTGGGTCCAGTCGGCGCGCTTGACCAGGGTCGAGAACACGGTACCGATTTCGCACTGGCCGGCGGTGGCCACTTCGTGGTGATGCACTTCGACCGGCACGCCCAGCGACTCGAGGGTCAGCACCATGGCCGAACGGATGTCGTGCAGGCTGTCGACCGGCGGCACCGGGAAGTAGCCGCCCTTGACGGTCGGACGGTGGCCCGAGGCGCCATTGCCCTCGTTCTTCTCGCCCGAGGTCCAGGCCGCTTCAGCGGAGTGGATCTTCAGCGAGCAGCCGGACATGTCGACCGACCACTCGACGCCGTCGAAGATGAAGAATTCAGGTTCCGGACCGAAGTAGGCGGTATCGCCGATGCCCGAGGCCTTCAGGTAGGCTTCGGCGCGCTTGGCGATCGAGCGCGGGTCACGGTCGTAGCCACGGCCATCGGTCGGATCGACGACGTCGCAGGACAGGACGATGGTGGTCTCGTCGAAGAACGGGTCGATATAGGCGGTGGCAGGATCCGGCATGAGCAGCATGTCGGAAGCCTGGATGCCCTTCCAGCCGGCGATCGACGAGCCGTCGAAGGCGTGGCCGGTCTCGAACTTGTCCTCGTCGAAATGGCTGACCGGCACGCTGACGTGCTGTTCCTTGCCGCGGGTATCGGTGAAGCGGAAGTCGACGAACTTGGCGTCGCTTTCCTTGACGAGCTTGATGACGTCTTGCGGGGTTGCCATGGTGCAAAGTCTCCTGAACGAATGCCGGGCGCGCCGGCAGATAAGCAAAATCGTGCGAGGCCAAAATTAGCAGGGACGATGTCAGCAGAAACCATGCCACCCGGCCATCGTGGGGCCTTGCATTGTGCCACAAGCGCTTGCCGGCGGCCGCGAGTTTTTTTGCGCACTGAATCGGTGCAAAAACGCCCGCAAACGCACCAATCAGGTGCGTACAAACTTGGCGGGGCGCCATTCCGGACAAGGCTTCTGCCGGTATACTTGGCGCCCCGACCGATACCCTTGGACGCCGCCCGATGGGCCGACTCGCCGAAATCCTTGCAATTGCCCGCAGCCGCGCTGAAGATGCCCGGCTCGACTACGCCGGCGCCCTGACGCCGCGCGAAGCGCACGAAGTCTGGCAGCTGGCACCAGGCGCCCGCCTCGTCGATGTCAGGACACACGCCGAATGGGTCTGGGTCGGCCGCATTCCCGCCGCCGTCGAAATCGAGTGGCAAGGCTGGCCCAACGGGCAGATGAACGTCAACTTCCTCGCCCAGTTGCGCCAGCAGGTCGACCATGAGGCGCTCGTCCTGTTCATCTGTCGCAGCGGCGTCCGTTCGCATCATGCCGCGGCACTGGCCACGGCCAATGGCTGGACCAACTGTTACAACGTGCTGGAGGGCTTCGAGGGCGACAAGGACGCCAACGGCCAGCGCGGAAAGACCGGAGGCTGGCGACTGGCCGGCCTTCCCTGGACCAACTGAGATCACCACCATGTCTGCCGTCATCGCTTTCGACAAGTTCAACCAGATGCAGGATCAAACGGCGCAGGAGCGCATCCGCGCCGCGCGCGCGAAGCTCGGCAAGAGGGCCGTTCTGCTCTGCCACCACTATCAACGCGCCGACGTCTACCAGCACGCCGACCTGACCGGGGATTCGCTGAAACTGTCACGCCTGGCCTCGCAGACCGACTCGGAATTCATCGTCTTCTGCGGCGTGCATTTCATGGCGGAAGTGGCCGACATCATGTCGGCACCGACGCAGACGGCCATCCTGCCCGACCTCGCCGCCGGCTGCTCGATGGCCGACATGGCGAACCTCGCCAAGGTCGAGCGCTGCTGGCGCGAACTGAACGAAGTGCTGGGCAACGCCGAATCGCTGGTCACACCGGTCACCTACATCAACTCGGCGGCAGACCTGAAGGCTTTCTGCGGCGAGCGCGGCGGCATCGTCTGCACCTCGTCGAACGCCGGCACCATCGCCAAGTGGGCCTTCGCGCAGCGCGAGAAGATCCTCTTCTTCCCCGACCAGCACCTCGGTCGCTGGACCGGCCACAACCTCGGCATCCCGATGGAAAAGATGGTGGTCTGGGACCCCGATCTGGAATTCGGCGGCCTGACGCCCGAGCAGATCCGCAACGCCACCATCCTGCTCTGGAAAGGCCACTGCTCGGTGCACCAGATGTTCCAGCGCTCGCACATCGAGCGCTGGCGGGAAGCCAACCCGGGCGGCATCGTCATCTCGCATCCGGAATGCAACTTCGAGGTCTGCGCGAATTCGGACCACGTCGGTTCGACAGAGCACATCGTGAAGACGATCAAGGAAGCGCCAGCGAACACCCGCTGGCTCGTCGGCACCGAGCTGAACCTGGTGAACCGGCTGGCCGAGGAAGTGAAGCCGGAAGGCAAGACGGTCCAGTTCATGGCGCCGACGGTGTGCATGTGTTCGACGATGCAGCGCATCGATCCGCAGCATCTCGCGTGGACGCTGGAAAATCTGGCTGACGGCAAGGTGGTGAATCCGATCCGCGTCCCCGAGCACGAAGCCGTGCTGGCCAAGCTGGCGCTCGAAAGGATGCTCGCGGTATCCTGACCGCATGGATACCGCTGCCGGCACCACGCTCCGCATCACCACCTACAACATCCACAAGGGCTTCTCGCAGTTCAACCGGCGCATGATGGTGCACGAACTGCGCGAACGCCTGCGCCAGCTCGATTCCGACATCGTCTTCCTGCAGGAGGTGCAGGGCCTGCACCTGCATCACGCGAACAACCACGACGACTGGCCGGGCGATCCGCAGCACGAGTTCCTCGCCCAAGATGTCTGGCACGCAACGGCCTACGGCAAGAACGTCATCTACGACCACGGCCACCACGGCAACGCGATCCTCTCCCGCTACCCGATCGTCGATTCGCACAACCAGGACGTCACCCACCTGCAGTTCGAGCGGCGTGGCCTGCTGCACTGCCAGATCCGCCTGCCCGGCGGCACGATCGCGCACAGCGTCTGTGTCCATCTGTCGCTGTTCGGGCGCTCCCGCATCCGCCAGATGACGGCGCTGGCGGAATATCTCGAACAGATTGCGCCGGACGGCACGCCGCTGATCATCGCTGGCGACTTCAATGACTGGCGCAACCGCGCCGACCGCGTCCTGACCGAACGCCTCGGCCTGACCGAGGTCTTTGGCGGCGCCGTCGGACCACCGGCCCGCAGCTTCCCGGCGGCGCTCCCCGTCTTCCGTCTGGACCGCATCTATGTGCGCGGCTTTTCAGTCGAGCGTGCCGAAGTGCATTTCGGGCAACCGTGGTCGCAGATCTCGGACCACGCGGCCCTGTCGGCACTCCTGACGCGCAGCGCGGACTGAAAACAGGGCGCTGACCATGGGCGTTGAATTCATCGGTGGCAACCGGCTGACGCTACTGAACAGCGGCGCCGAGTTCTTTCCCGCGCTGATCGCCGCCATCGACGGCGCCACGCAGGAAGTCCAGCTCGAAACCTACATCTTCGAGGATGACGCCAGCGGCCGGCCGGTCGTCGAGGCATTGAAGCGTGCGGCAGTGCGCGGCGTCGCGGTACGCGTACTGGTCGACGGCTTCGGTGCCGCCGCCTTTGCC
This sequence comes from Pseudomonadota bacterium, assembly GCA_022705165.1. Taxonomy (GTDB): domain Bacteria; phylum Pseudomonadota; class Gammaproteobacteria; order Burkholderiales; family Rhodocyclaceae; genus Proximibacter. The sequence continues at coordinate 17,165 of JAKJEY010000010.1, read as the reverse complement.
GACACGCTGCAGCCGGAACTGCTGGCGAGCGGCGTGCAGGCGCTGATCTATCGGCGCGAACTCGCGCGTTTCAGCCTGCGTCGCCATCGCCTGCGCCGCCTGCATCGCAAGCTGGCCAGCATCGATGGCCGCATCGCGTTCGTTGGCGGAATCAACATCATCGACGACATGAACCAGCCTGGTGGGCGGGCGCCACGTTACGACTACGCTGTCCGCATCGAGGGCCCTTTGGTCAGCGACGTCTGCGGGAGCATGCGCCGCCTGTGGGAGATCGTCACCTGGGCCAGCTTCCGCCGCCGCTATCGAATCGGTCGCTGCCTGCCCGCCGCGGCCATGCCGGCAGGAGGTCAGCAGGCAGCGCTGGTCGTGCGCGACAACATCCGGCATCGCCGGGCGATCGAGGACGCCTATCTCGATGCGATCGCCGCCGCCAACGACGAAATCGTCATTGCCAACGCCTACTTCCTGCCCGGGCGCCGCTTTCGCCGGACACTGTTCGATGCCGCACGCCGCGGCGTGCGGATCACGGTATTACTGCAGGGGAAAGTCGAGTACCGCCTGCAGCACTACGCCACGCAGGCGCTCTACGGCGCCCTGCTCGAGGCCGGCATCCGCGTCTTCGAATACCGGCGCAGCTTCCTGCATGCCAAGGTCGCAGTGATCGATGGTCAATGGGCAACCGTCGGCTCATCCAACATCGACCCCTTCAGCCTGCTGCTCGCCAAGGAAGCGAATGTCGTCGTCCGTGACAGCGACTTCGCGGCGGCCCTGCACGCCAGCCTGCATCAGGTCCTGACGACGGATACCGCCGAACTGCGGCGGGAAGAAT
>JAKJEY010000010.1:3805-16326 GCA_022705165.1 Pseudomonadota bacterium | reverse complement strand
GCCTGCACTGGCATTCCCGCCTGCTGCGCTGGGCCTGCTATCAGTTGGTGCGCCTGGCGATAGGCGTCGCCGGCTACGGCGGCAAACACTGACCGGCGCTCACCCGACCAGCGCCCGGCGGCGCGGCACGGCGGCCATCGACCAATGTGCGCGGGCCCATGACCAGAAGTCGGGCAGACTCAGGCCCGCCGCCTCTTCCGGCACGGACTGTCCGAGAAAGCGCATGGCCCGTACCAGCAGGGCCACCCCGTCTGCAGGCGCGATTGCCGGCGCCAGCGTCTGCTTCGACCATTTCTCACCGGCCGGATTGGTCACCACGGGCAGGTGGGCATAGCGCGGCGTGGCGACGCCCAGGCACTGTTGCAGCCAGATCTGGCGCGGTGTCGAATCGATCAGGTCGGCACCACGCACGACATCGGTAACACCCGCCTCGGCATCGTCGGCGACGACCGCCAACTGGTAGGCGAACAGCCCGTCAGCCCGGCGCAGCACGCAATCCCCTACCGCGCGTTCGAGATTCTGTTCGACCCGCCCCTGAACGCGGTCGTCACAGCCGATCACGGCGTCCGGTACCCGCAGGCGCCAGGCGCGGGCTTTTCGTCCGGGAGGCAGGCCGCCACGACAGGTGCCGGGATAAACCCGGCCGCCATCGACCGAAAGGGCGCCTGCCGAGCCGGCAATTTCCCGGCGCGAGCAGGCACACGGGTAGAGGTGCCCGTCCAGTCGCAGTCGATCGAGCAGCGCCTGGTAGGCGTCGAAGCGCTGCGATTGCCAGACGACATCGCCATCCCATTCGAAGCCGAGGCCCTCGAGCGTGGCCAGAATTTCATCGGCCGCACCCGGCACGTTGCGCGGGGTATCGACATCCTCGATGCGCACGAGCCAGCGCCCGCCGGCGGCACGGGCATCCAGATAGCTGCCTGTCGCCGCGACCAGCGACCCGAAATGGAGCGACCCTGTCGGCGACGGCGCAAAGCGGCCGCAATAGCGGGCAGGAGCCTCACACGGGGCTGCTGCAGGCGTTTGAAGTAGCGCATCCATCGGTCAGGGCATACCGCTCATCGACGACGCCAATATTTTGTTGGCATCAAGCAATAAAGTTGTTGATAATGCAGCGTTTTATCAACGCGCGTTTACATTTGTCATGAATCGCAGCCTGACCTCCGAGAAACGGGCGACAGCGCAAGCCCAGACCCGCAGCGACTGCATGCGGCAACTGGGCAGGCTGGCGCCGGGTTCGGGCTTCGCCATTATCGCCGGTGCGCTGCTGATCAGCTATTGGCTGCGCGAGCTGGCACCGGGCGTCCTCCTCGGGACCTGGCTGGGAGCCCTGCTGCTGCTCGGCGCGAGCCGCTTCGTCTTCGCCTTTCTGGTCCGCCACCGCTTCGACGAAAGCCGGTTCGATCGCTGGGAGATAGGCTATGCCGCGCTGACCGGCTTGACCGGCCTGATCTGGGGGCTGCTTGCCTGGATGCCGATCCCGGATCCCGAACACAACCGGCTCTTCATCATCGTCGTGCTGCTGTTCTGCATCCTGCTGGTCAGCAGCAGCACACTGGTGGCGAACACCCGCGTACTCTCGAGCTTCGCCGTTGGGCTGGCGACCCCGCTGGTGGCACGCACCCTGACCCTGGATGGCGATCTCGCGATTCTCTTCAGCCTCGGGCTGCTCGTCACCGGTGGCGTTACCGTGCTGGCGGTGCGCTCACACCGCAGTTCGCTGATGGCAGCCATGCTCGATCGTCACGAGGCAGCGGCCGTCCTGCAGCAGCAAAGAGTCATTTTCGAATCCGCCGGCGAAGGCATCGTTTTCCTCAAGCCGAAACCCGAGTACGTGGTCAGCTGCAACCGGCGTTTCACCGAGTTGTTCGGCTATTCGCAAGCCGAGATGATCGGGATGCCCCCCTGGCGCTGGCATCCGGACCGGATCCAGTGGAAAGCGCTGGTGGAAGCCTCGTTGCCGGTACTCATCGACGGGCGCCCCTACCATGACGTACTGCGCCTGCGGCGTGCCGACGGCACGGAGTTCTGGTGCGACGTCACCGGCATGGCGGTGGCGGGGAGCGATCTTGCCGAAGGAACGGTCTGGGTCATTTCCGACATCTCCGGCAAGCGTGCCGCAGAAGCGGCCCTGCGCATGAGCGAGGAACGTTTCCGCAACCTGGTGAAGCTCTCTTCCGATCTGTACTGGGAGCAGGATGCCGACTTCCGCTTCACGCATTTCGACGGCCCGGACGATTTCACTCGCCGCCTGCCGACCGGTCGCATTCTCGGCAAGACCCGCTGGGAAGCTTCCGACATCTTCGGCGTCCATCAGGCGATGTGGGAACACCACATCGCGACGCTGCGACGCCATGAGCCCTTCCGCGATTTCGTCTATCAGATCAATGGTTCCGACGGGCACAAGTACTGGCTGAGCATCAACGGCAACCCGATGTTCGACGATACCGGCCGTTTCGTCGGCTATCACGGCACGGCCAGCGACATCACCTTGCGTATCGAGGCGGAAGAGCGCTTCCGCCATCTCGCCTACCACGACACGCTGACCCGCCTGCCGAACCGGCGACTGCTTTCCGACCGGCTCGACCAGGCCGTACGCAACGCAGCCCGCTACGGGCACCGCGTCGCACTGCTGCTGATCGACCTCGACGGATTCAAGAAGGTGAACGACCAGCACGGGCATGCCGCCGGCGACCGGGTCCTCGAGGCCGTTGCCGCCCGGCTACGCGAGGCTGTGCGGGAAGCGGACACCGTTGCCCGCATGGGCGGGGACGAATTCGTCGTGCTGCTGCCGGAGATCGGCAGCACGGAAGATGCCGTCATGGTTGCCGACAAGATTCACGGGGCAATCAACGAACCGATCGCCGACGGACTGCACAATCATGCCGTCGGTAGCAGCATCGGCATCAGCATCTTCCCCGATCACGGCGACAGCGCCGAGGCGCTGTTGCATCGGGCCGACCACGCCATGTATCACGGCAAGAGCCGGGGCGGAAAGACGACGCGCCTGTTCGACGCGTCCAGCCTCAACTGATCAGACGTTGAAGAGGAAGTTCAGGACATCGCCGTCCTGGACGACGTATTCCTTGCCCTCGGCGCGCATCTTGCCCGCCTCCTTGGCTCCCTGCTCACCACCGAATTTCACGAAATCATCGAAGGCGATCGTCTGCGCCCGGATGAAGCCGCGCTCGAAATCGGTGTGAATGACGCCAGCGGCCTGCGGCGCCGTATCGCCCTGGTGGATGGTCCAGGCCCGCACTTCCTTGACGCCTGCGGTGAAGTAGGTTTGCAGACCGAGCAGGTGGTAGCCGGCGTGAATCAGGCGATCCAGACCCGGCTCTTCCAGCCCGAGGTCGGCGAGGAACATCTGCTTTTCCTCGTCGTCCAGATCGGCGATCTCGGCTTCAATCGAGGCACAGACCGGAACCACTTCGGCTTTTTCAGCGGCGGCGTGGGCACGCACGGCATCGAGATGCGGGTTGTTCTCGAAGCCGTTCTCGGCCACGTTGGCGGCATAGAGCACGGGCTTGGCCGTGATCAGGCAGAACTGCTTGAGGCTGGCCCATTCTTCCTTCGCCAGATCGAGTGCGCGGACCGGCTTGCCCTGATCGAGCTGGGTGAAACATTTCTCGAGCACGGCCACCAGGATCTTGGCTTCCTTGTCACCGGAACTGGCCGGGCGACGATAGCGGTTCAGCGCCTTCTCGACAGTCGCCATATCAGCCAGCGCCAGCTCGGTATCGATGACCTCGATATCGCGGATCGGATCGACGCTGCCGGAGACGTGGATCACGTTGTCGTTGGCGAAGCAGCGCACGACATGCAGCACGGCATCGGTCTCGCGGATGTTGGCCAGGAACTGGTTGCCGAGCCCCTCGCCCTTGGAGGCGCCCGCCACCAACCCGGCGATGTCGACGAACTCGGTTACAGCCGGCACGACGCGCTGCGGCTTGACGATCTCGGAAAGCTTGGTGAGACGCTTGTCCGGCACTTCGACGACACCGACACTCGGATCGATGGTGCAGAAGGGATAGTTTTCCGCCGCGACGCCGGCCTTGGTCAGTGCGTTGAAGAGAGTGGACTTGCCGACGTTGGGCAGGCCGACGATGCCGCATTTCATGCTCATGGTTGTTCCCTTAAACAGCTTTGCCGTGAAGTTGTTGCTGTGCAGCCGCATAGTCGCCCGCGGCCAGTTTCGGCCAGGCGAGCAGACAGCGGTCGATGGCGCGGTCGATCGCTTCGCGCTCATCGGCACGCGGCCGATGCAACACGAAGTCAGCGACTTCCTGCGCCAGATTGAGGTTGCGCGGGTGGCCGACGCCGAGGCGCAGGCGCCAGAAATCGGGGGTCGATAACTGCGACTGGATGTCCTTGATGCCGTTGTGCCCACCGGCACCACCGCCCTGCTTGATGCGGATGCCGCCGGGCAGCAGATCCAGTTCGTCGTGCACGACCAGAATCTCGGCCGGCAGGATCTTGTAGAAGCGGGCGAGCGCTGCGACCGATTGCCCGGAACGGTTCATGTAGGTCGTCGGCTGCAACAGCCAGACCTCGCCGGCACGGCCGGCGAGGCCGAGAAATTTGCCCTGCGGTGCGAGCGACACCTTGAGATCGCGTGCCAGACGGTCGACGAACCACGCCCCGGCGTTGTGCCGAGTGTCCTCGTATTCCGCCCCGGGGTTGCCGAGGCCGACGATCAGGCGGGGTGGGTTCATGACCGCCGCGGGCCTCGCGGCCGGACGGCGGCTTTTTCCGGAGTCAGAAGACTCAGGCAGCCGGAGCCGCTTCGGCAGCCGCTTCGTCGCTGCCGCCCTTCTTGGCAACGATCGAGACGACGACCGGGTTGTCGCCACCGTGCGCGACGACGGTGACGCCCTTCGGCAGCGGCAGCTCCTTGACGTGGATCGACTGACCGACGTTGAGGCTCTTCAGGTCGACTTCGATGAAGGCCGGCAGGTCAGCCGGCAGGCAGGACACGTCGATTTCGTTCATGGCGTGCGAGACGAGACCGCCGGAGAGCTTGACGCCCGGGGCGATGTCAGCATTGACGAAGTGCAGCGGCACCTTCTGGTGCAGCTTCTTGCTGGCGTCGACGCGCTGGAAATCCACGTGCAGGACGATGGCCCGGTACGGGTGCATCTGGCTGTCACGCAGCAGGACCGATTCTTTCTTGCCTTCGATGTCCAGGGTCAGGACGGAGGCGTGAAAGGCTTCCTTGCGCAGGTTCAGCAGAACGGTGTTCATGTCGAGGTCGATCACCTGGGCGGCTTCGGCGCCACCGTAGACGATGGCCGGAACACGGCCAGCGCGACGCAGGCGGCGGCTCGCTCCGGTGCCCTGGTCATTGCGCTTCTTTGCAGTCATTTCGAATTGCATGGTTACTCCTGAGTATTACGTTGCTACGTTGAAAACCCCGTCCCGCGACCAGGCCGGGGGTGAAATATTTGGTTGTGGCGATTACTCGACGAAGAGCGACGAAACCGACTCCTCGTTGCTGATGCGGCGGATCGTTTCGGCCAGCAGCTCGGCCACCGACAGCTGACGGATGCGCGGGCAGGCCAGCGCTTCGTCGGACAGCGGAATGGTGTCGGTGACGACCAGTTCATCCAGTTCGGAATTGGCGACGCGTTCGACCGCGGCACCGGACAGCACCGGGTGCGTACAGTAGGCGACGACGCGCTTGGCACCGCTTTCCTTGAGCGCCGCGGCTGCCTTGCACAGCGTACCGGCGGTATCGACGATGTCGTCCATGATGACGCAGGTGCGGCCATCGACTTCGCCGATGATGTTCATCACTTCCGAGACGTTGGCCTTGGGGCGACGCTTGTCGATGATGGCCAGGTCGCACTCGAGGCGCTTGGCCAGCGAACGGGCACGGACGACACCACCGTGGTCCGGCGAGACCACCAGCAGGTTCTCGTAATTCTGTTTCTGGACGTCATCGAGCAGGATCGGCAGTGCGTAGATGTTGTCGACCGGGATGTCGAAGAAGCCCTGGATCTGTTCGGCGTGCAGGTCCATCGTCAGCACGCGGTCAACGCCGGAAGCCATCAGCATGTTGGCGACGAGCTTGGCGGCGATCGGCACGCGCGAGGAGCGCGAGCGGCGATCCTGGCGGGCATAGCCGAAGTACGGGATGGAAGCGGTGATGCGGCCACCGGAGGCGCGCTTGAGCGCATCGACGATGACCAGCAGTTCCATCAGGTTGTCGTTCGATGGGGCGCAGGTCGATTGCAGGACGAAGATGTCCTTGCCGCGCACATGCTCGTCAAGTTCGACGCTGACTTCACCGTCGGAAAAGCGGCCGACGTTGGCGCGCCCCAGGGAAATATGCAGACGCTTCGCCACTTCGGCCGCCAGTTTCGGGTTGGCGTTGCCGGTGAATATCATCAAGCTGTCATAAGCCATTTCGCTGCTCCGCGATGTGCCTAAAAAGCAATACGGGCAGAACTGCGGCATCGGCTGCAGATCCGCCCGGATCGATAAGGAATTCTGTGGCTGGGGAAGAAGGATTCGAACCTTCGAATGCCGGAATCAAAATCCGGTGCCTTGACCAACTTGGCGACTCCCCAGCGGTCGTCCGCAAGCAGTGCTTCCGAACGAGGCGCGGATGATACAGGAAATTTCAGGGAGCGCCAAGCGGCGTGTGCAGCGCAGCAAGCGGATGGGCCGCCAGGCCCGCCGCAGCCCAGCCGCGCATGCCCCCCGGCAACTGCGCCAATACCGCCTCGGCCTCGCTGCGCCGCTCGAATTCGGCAAAGATGCAGGCCCCCGAACCGGTCATGCGGGCATGGGTGAACCCGGACAGCCAGCCGATGTATTCGGCCAGCACCGGGTGCAGTTCCGTCGCCACCGGCTCAAGGTCATTGGCACCGAAACCGGGATGCCAGTCGTGCGCTGCCACCGCCGGCGTATCGCGGCGCAGGGCCGGCGAGCGGAAGATGTCGAGGGTCGGCACCTGTACCGGCGGTTCCAGGACGACATACCACCGGGCCGGCAGATCCACTGGCGAAAAGCGCTCGCCGATGCCTTCCGCGAAGGCATTGCGGCCGTAGACGAAGATCGGGACATCGGCACCAAGGCGCAAACCGAGGGCCTGCAGGCGCTCGCGCGAAAAGCCGAGCTGCCAGAGATGGTTCAGCCCCAGCAGCACGGTCGCCGCATCGGAACTCCCCCCTCCCAGCCCGCCACCCATCGGCAGCCGCTTCTCGAGCGAAATCGTGACGCCGTGCCGCGAACCGCTCTCCGCCTGCAGCAGTCGGGCAGCGCGCACGGTCAGGTCTGACTCCGCCGGCACGCCGGGAATCGGCGTCGCGAGCACCACCTCGCCATCGTCGCGCGGCGAGAAATGCACGACATCGCCATGATCCACGAAGCGGAACAAGGTCTGCAGCAGGTGGTAGCCATCCGCGCGGCGGCCGACGACATGCAGGAAAAGATTGAGCTTGGCCGGGGCTGGCCAGGCGCTGCTCCAGTTCCAGTCAGTCAAGTGGCTGCTCCCCGGTTGTCCACTCCTCGATACGCAGGAGCAGCTCGGGGCCGCCGACGCGCGAGACGCGCAGCCGTTCCGGCAGCGCATCCGGCGCCGCGCCGGAGTAGTCGTACTCGACCTGCCAGTCCGACTCGACAATGCGCAAGGGGCGCCCGAGCGCATCACGAGCAACCGTCGCCGACGGCGCCGGTTGTGCCAGCACCCAGCCGGCGAGTCGCTCGATCGGCAACGGGTACCCGAGCACCTGGCGCGTCAGGGTCTGCGCATCGCCAGCCTCGTGACGCTGGCGGTCGGCCGCAAGCAGTGCGGCCCGGCCAGGACGAACCTCGATCTCGGCAACGACCTGGCCGAAGGGCGACATGATGCGCAACTCGTCCGCAGCCTCGGCGTGACGCCACGACAGCTTGCCGGAATAGCGTTCGCTTTCGTTCGTTACCGAAAAGCGGGCCTCCAGCTGAAAGGGGTAATCGCGCCCTGCCGGCCGAGGTCCTCCGCCCTCACGTACGAAGGGTGACGCGCACGCGGCCAGCAGGCAGACGAGGCAGAGGCAGAACGGGAAACGCACGGCAGCGATCAGGGCTGATACTTCTTGCGAACGGCGTTCAGCACATCGTTGCGGGGGTGTCGCCTGGCCGCATCGGACCAGGTCTGTTGCGCCTCGTCGCGCCGATCCAGCAACCAGAGCACCTCGCCGAGATGCGCGGCGATCTCGGCGTCCGGCTTGATCCGGTAGGCGCGCTGCAGATGCTCGAGCGCCGCCGGCATGTCGCCTAGCTTGAACATCACCCAGCCCATGCTGTCGAGAATGAAAGGATCGTCCGGTGCCAACGCCAGCGCCTGGGTAATCAGGTCACGCGCTTCGTCGAGACGGACGCCGCGATCGGCGAAGCTGTAGCCAAGGGCGTTGTAGGCATGGGCATTGTCAGGCCGCAGCACGATGACCCGGCGCAGATTGCTCTCCACCAGGTCCATGCGGTTCAGGCGCTCGGCCAGCATCGCAGCGTCGTAAAGAACCTCAGGCTGGTTCGGCTGCTCGGCCAGCGATTTTTCGAGCAAGGCCAGCGCCTCTGCCTCGCGCCCGGCGTCGCGCAGCAACTGGGCCTCGGCGAGCGAGAACTGGACGCGCGCCGGCGGGTATCGTACCGCGGAGGCTTCCAGATGCTCGATCGCCATCGCCAGCCCGCCGCCCTGCTTGACCTGCAGATTCGCCACGCGAATCTGCGCGGCAGCGAACTGTTCACCGCTGATGACCTGACGGTAGTAACCGACCGCCTCGGCATCCGCGCCACGATCCTCGTGAATCTGTCCAAGATAGAACGCAGCCACCGTCCTCTCGGCAGGTTCGCCGCTCACAAGTACTTTCTTCAACAGGGGCTCGGCCGTTGCAACATCATTCTGCTGCAAGGCCAGGACGGCGACCGGGTAGATCAGTTCCGGGCTGTCCGGATGCTCGGCGAGGAGGCGCGTGAAATGCTTGCGGGCTTCGTCGTAGCGCTTCTCGGCAACGAGCGCGCGGGCGAGGTGCAGACGCACATCGCGGGAATCCGGATTGGCGGCGACGAAGCGATCCAGCGCCGCCACGGCTGCCGCCGGGGATTCCCGCGCCAGCAGCTGCGCTTCGAGCAGGGCTGCCTGCTCCCAGTCCGGACGCAGCTGCAGGGCCTGACGTATTTCGGCCTGCGCCCCCTTCTGGTCGCCGGCGTGGTAGGCCGCTGTCGCCAGCGCATAATGTGCTTCGGCCACGCCGGCATAGGGGGCCAGGACTTTCTGCAGCATCTGGTAGGCCGCCACCTTGTCCGGATAGCGGGCGAGCATGCGGTTCATCCGCATCAGGTTGTCGGCGAGATGGGCCTTGTCCTTCTCCAGCAGATAGCTAAGCTGCGGCCCGAGTTCTTCAGCTCGTCCCTGCAGGATCAGCACCGCAACCATCGTCTGGCGCGCCGTCATCGAATCCGGTTCAACTTCCAGCCAGAGCCGGCTGGTTTCGTACGCAACATCGAAGCGGCGGCCGAAGGAAGCCAGTTCGGTCGCCCGCTCCAGTACTTTCGGATCACGCGTCCGGGCAGCGAGATCGGCATAGGCGCTGATGGCGAGATCGGTATTGCCCCGCTGCAAGGCCAGCTCACCGAGCAGTACCTGAAAGACGACCTGGCCGAGATTGCCGGAAACAGCTTCGGTCAGGGATACCGCCGGCGCGGGAGCCACGGCCGGTTTCGCCTGACGTGCCGGCGGTTTTGCCACGGGCTTTGCCGGCTTGGCCGGCGGAGCGGCCTCGGCTGCCGCAAAAGCGGGGGCGCTGAAGGCTACGAGGACGGCAGCTGCAGCCGCTGCGCACTTGATCGATTTCATGATGTCCCTGCTGCCCGTATGGAAGGTTGGAAACTTTCGGGCAATAATGGTTCGGCATGTTATGGCCTTTTTCTCCCCGTCTCAAGTAAGCGCCACCGAGGCTCGAATACACAATGCCCGAGTTACCCGAAGTCGAAGTCAGCCGTCGCGGACTGGAACCCTTCATCGCCGGCCGCACCGTCACCGCCGCGGTGCTGCGCACGCCACGGCTGCGCAACGACATCCCGGAAGGGCTTACGGCCCTGCTGCCAGGCCTGCATCTGCAAGCGATCCACCGACGCGGCAAATACCTCCTGTTCGATTTCGGATGTGGCCAGCTGCTGCTCCATCTCGGCATGTCCGGCAGCCTGCGGCTCGTACCACCGGGAACGCCGCCGCAAAAACACGACCATTTCGACCTCTGCTTCCCGGACACCGTGATGCGCTTCCGCGACCCGCGGCGCTTCGGCGTGCTCGACTGGCTGGAGGGTCTCGGGCAGCAACACCCGCTGCTGAACGCGCTCGGCATCGAACCGCTGACCGACGACTTCTCCGGTGACTGGCTCTACCAGGCCACCCGCGCGCGCCGTGCGCCGATCAAGCCGGTATTGATGGACGCACATCTGATCGTCGGCATCGGCAACATTTATGCATCGGAAAGCCTTTTCCTCGCCGGCATCTCTCCCTTGCGCGCTGCCTGCCGCATCGGCCGTGAACGCTGCGAACGACTGGCCGGAGCGGTGAAGGAAACCCTGGCGGCGTCGATCGCCGCTGGCGGCAGCAGCGTCCGTGACTACGTACATAGCGACGGTGGTGCCGGCTGCTTTCAGTTGCAGTGCGCCGTATACGATCGTGCCGGCACCTCCTGCACGCACTGCGGCACCCCGATCCGCAGCACACGACAGGCCGGCCGCAGCACCTACTGGTGCCCTTGCTGCCAGACGTGACGAAACGCGGAAGCCACGCGAACAGCTCACGCCATCTCATTGATTTTTCATGCCTGCGTGATAAAGTCACAAGCTGACCACCCTTGGACGCATGATGTCCCTTGCCCAACAATTCGCCGCCTACGCCGAATGGCGCAGCCAGCTTGGCCATCGCCTCGACGAACTGCGCGCCTGGCTCGGCGATAACGAGCTCAACGACGCGCAATCCGACTTGCGCCTGACCCAGCTCGCCGAACGCCTGCGCGAAGACCGCCTGCACGTCGCCTTCGTCGCCGAGTTCTCGCGCGGCAAGTCGGAGCTGATCAACGCCATCTTCTTTGCCGACTACGGCAACCGCATGCTGCCCTCCTCCGCCGGGCGCACGACGATGTGCCCGACGGAACTGATGTACGACCCCACCAAGGCGCCCTGCGTTGAACTGCTGCCGATCGAGACGCGCGCCAACAACGCCAGCGTCAGCGAATACAAGCGGTTCCCCGACGAGTGGGAAAGCGTGCCGCTCGCGGTCGATTCCGCCGAGGCCATGCAGGAAACCCTGCGCCACGTGAGCGAGGTGACGCGCGTCGACCGCGCGACAGCCGAGAATCTGGGCTTTGCCGTCGACGATGAATCGCTGGAAGCATTCCACACCGGTGACGACGGGCTCGTCGAAGTTCCGCGCTGGCGGCACGCGATCATCAATTTTCCGCACCCCCTGCTCAAGCAGGGCCTGGTGATCCTCGATACGCCGGGCCTCAACGCGATCGGCACCGAACCGGAACTGACACTGTCGCTGCTGCCGAACGCGCATGCGGTGCTCTTCATCCTCGCCGCCGACACCGGCGTCACGCAATCCGACCTGGCCATCTGGCGCGAGCACATCAGTCCGCCCGGCGGCCGCAAGGCGGGACGGCTGGTCGTGCTCAACAAGATCGATGGCCAGTGGGACGAGCTGAAGACGGAGGACGAGATCAATGCCGAGATCGCCCGTCAGGCAGACAGCTGCGCCAGCATCCTGAATCTGCCGAGGGACCAGGTTTTCCCGGTCTCGGCGCAAAAGGGGCTGGTAGCAAAGATCAATGCCGATGCAGCACTGCTGTCCCGCAGCCGGCTGCCGGAACTGGAACGCGCGCTCTCCGAGGAATTGATCCCGGCGAAGCGCGAGATCGTCCGCGACAATACGGAAAGCGAGTTCAACGAGCTCAACATGCGTACCCGCGCATTGCTCGAATCGCGACTGGCGGGCCTGCGCGAGCAACTCGGCGAGATGACCGAACTGCGCGGCAAGAACAAGGGCGTCGTCGAATACATGATGGGCAAGGTGCGCTCGGAGAAGGAAGAGTTCGAGGCCGGCCTGCAGCGCTACTACGCCGTACGCAGCATCTTTTCTTCGCTGACCAACAAGCTGTTCGGCCATCTCGGCCTCGACAACCTGCGCACGCTGACCCAGACGACGCGCGATGCCATGCAGGAAGCGACGTTCTCGAAGCAGTTGTCCGACGCGATGGCGAACTTCTTCTCGACCACGCGCGACTCGCTGACCAAATCGAAGGGCGAGGTCGACGAAATCCACAGGATGATGGAAGCGATCTATCGCAAGTTCTCGGTCGAGCACGGCCTGAAGCTCGGCAGCCCGGCCAGCTTTTCGCTGCTGCGCTACGAGAAGGAAATCGACCGCCTGCAGGCGTGGTGCGACACGCACCTGAACACGATGTTCCAGCTCATGCGGCACGAGAAGGCACATCTGACGCACAAGTTTTTCGAGGAAGTGGCCA
>JAKJEY010000010.1:0-3778 GCA_022705165.1 Pseudomonadota bacterium | reverse complement strand
CGATGCGGAGGTCTGGCTGCGGGCCGTGATGGCGCCGATGGAGACTCAGGTTCGCGAGCACCAGATTCAGCTGAAACGCCGTCTGGAGAGCATCAAGCGCATCCACCAGGCGACCGATACCCTGGAGGAACGGATCAGCGAACTGACCCATGTCGAATCGACGCTGGTCGGCCAGATCCAGGCGCTGGAGACGGTGGCAAAGCATGTCAGGCAGGCACTGGACGCCCACGTGGATCCGCAGGACCAGATGGTGGTAAGTCTCTGACTTAAGTCGTATTTCCCGGCAATGCGGGGAGGGTTAAGATGCTCCGTTAAGCATCTTGCCTCCCCTCTTCATGCCTCCAGCCCCCTTCCGGCTTGCCAGCAGTTCCCGCCCGTCAGGCCACGCCTGGCTGCTCGGGCTCGCCCTGATCGTCTGGATTGTCGCGACCACCGGAGCAATCGCCTGGGTCGTCAAGGGCAGCCTGGGGGAAACCGAACGCAGTTTCGCAGAATATGGCGAACTCTTCCACGCGCAGTTGCGCGACAAGCTCCGCGCCAACGAAGCCGTACTCTACGGCTTCGCCACCTTCCTCGGCGCCATCCCGCGTGACGATCATGACGCCGCGAGACAGTACGCCCGGGCCATTCTCGAGCGCTATCCGCACATCTACATGCTGGAAGTCGTCCGGCGGGTACCGCAGAAGGAGCTGGACGCCTTCACGCAACAGATGCGTCGCAAGGGATACCGGAACTTCGAGGTTCGCCAGTTCGACTACCGCGGCGACCGGGAGTGGCAAGCCCCGGCGATGAAAAGCGTCTATTACCCGGTGATCCTTGCAGAACCGGATTCGGACGCGGCACGCAGCATCATCGGCCTCGATATCGATTCGCTCACTGGCCTGCGCGCCGCACTGATCCGCTCGGAAAAACAGGGCACGCCCGCGGCCAGCGAAGTCTTCCGACTGGTCGAGGGCGACGACGCCTACGTCCTTTTCCGCCCGATTGCGGCAGTAGGCGACACCTCGCGGCAACACGCCTTCGGCGGCGTCTCCTATGCGCTGATGGTCCTGCGTGCGCGGGACCTGATGCCGCCGCCACGCGAACTCGACGCGGCGATAGGGCACATCGTCCGCTTCCATGTCGGACAGAACGCCGACACCCTCTATGCACAGGCTGCAACACGCGAAGCCCCAGGCCAGTCCTTGTTCCGGCCACTGCGCTTCGAGCGTCACCTCGGCGATCTTTCCCAGCCGGCAAGCATCGTGCTGCAACGTCCGGTCGGCCTCAACGACATCTCCGGCATCGGACTCGTCACCGTTTCACTGGCCTCGATGTTCAGCCTGACCCTCCTGCTCGGCTACATCGGCAACCTCCGGCAGCGCGAACAACGTCGCGAGGAAGAACTGAAAACCATCGAACACCTGGCACTGCATGACGCGCTCACCGGCCTCCCCAATCGATTCCTGCTGCTCGGCCGACTGGAGCAGGTGCTCACCACTGCGCAACGACACGGCACGAAAATCGGGGTCATGTTCCTCGACCTTGATGGCTTCAAACCGATCAACGACCGCTACGGCCACCACGTCGGGGACGCATTGCTGAGGGAAGTCGGCTGGCGCCTGCGCCAGTGCATGCGGGACAGCGACACCGTTGCCCGCCACGGCGGCGATGAATTCGTCGTCGTTCTGACCGACATGCAATCAGCGAGCGATGCGGCTCCCCTCGCCGAAAAGATACTGGGCGCGATTGCGGAACCACTGGACGTTAACGGCGACATCCTGCAGGTGACGACCAGCATCGGCATCGCCGTGTTTCCGGACAGCGGCCTTGATGCGGAAAGCCTGTTGCGCGCTGCCGATGCCGCAATGTACGAGGCCAAGGCGGAAGGACGCCGGATTTTCCGCTACGCGACGCCCGGAGTCACCATGTCCTTGCAGACCGCAGAATGAAAAACGCCGCGCTCCCCGGAGGGAGTGCGGCGTTTCCTTGCAGCAGGGGCGAATCAGGCCGGGCGCTTGTTGCCCGTCAGCTGCTCGTACTTGACCCAGAGCTGGTCGGTCGACTCGACGTTGTTCGTGTCCTTGGGGATGCAATCCACCGGGCAGACCTCGACGCACTGCGGCGTGTCGTAGTGACCGACGCACTCGGTGCACTTGCTCGGGTCGATTTCATAGATCTCTGCGCCCTGCGAGATCGCCTCGTTCGGGCACTCCGGTTCGCACACGTCGCAGTTGATGCATTCGTCGGTGATGATCAGGGACATAGCTGCTCTTCCTTCAATTGTTGAACGTCTCGGAAACTCGTTTCGCCAGCCGCTCCTGCACCAGCGGGTGAACAAACTTGCTGACATCGCCGCCGAGCACGGCGATCTCGCGAACCATCGTTGCCGAGATGAACATGTACTGTTCCCCCGGCGTCAGGAATACGGTTTCGACCTCCGGATAGAGGTTGCGGTTCATGCCGGCCATCTGGAATTCGTACTCGAAGTCCGAGACCGCGCGCAGGCCGCGCAGGATGACCTTGGCGCCCTGCTCGTGCAGGAAATCCATCAGGAGGTTGTCGAACCCGACGATCTCGACGTTCGGGTAGGGCGCCAGCACCTGCTTCGCCAGCTCGACGCGCTCATCGAGCGTGAAGAACGGTCGCTTCGAACGGCTCTGCGCGATGCCGACGACGACGCGATCGAAAAGATTCGACGCCCGGCGCACGAGATCCTCGTGCCCCCGGGTCATCGGGTCAAACGTGCCCGGGTAGATCGCTACTCGATGGTCCAGCATCCTGTGGGTCTTCCCGCCGCATGAGATGGTAATAAACCTGTCCTGCCTGCCCGCTGCGCACCGTCACCCATTCCCCCAGCGACGCCAGTGCCTCCTCGGCTTCGACGTACAGCGCACCGTCCGTCTTCAGGAGACGCGGCAGGAACGGCGTCAGCCTGTCGAGCCAGCCCTGCCGGTACGGCGGGTCGAGAAAGACCACGTCGAAGGCGCGCGGGCTCGAAGAGGCGAATTTTAGCGCATCCTGGCGAAGCAACTCCACCCTGCCGGCGCCCTGCAGCAAACGGATGTTTGAATCCAGCGCGTCAGCGACGCGCGGGTTACGTTCCACCAGCACCACTTTCCCGGCACCGCGCGAAGCCGCCTCCAGCCCCAGTGCGCCACTGCCCGCAAAAAGATCGAGACAGGCGAGGCCGCTGAGGTCCTGGCCCAGCCAGTTGAACAGCGTCTCGCGCACACGATCCGGCGTCGGACGCAGCCCCTCGGCGTCGGGAAAGGAGAGAACGCGGCGGCGCCATTCACCCCCGACGATGCGCAGGCGCCCGCTCGCAGCAGGACGCCTTGTCGCTGCCGCCGGCTTCAATCTCCCGCCACCACGACCGTAACGAGATGCTCGGGGCGGACATGGCGGGCGAATGCGGCGCGCACATCGGCGGCAGTGACCTTGCGTACCTTGTCCGCGTAGGTGTCGAGATAATCGAGCGGCATGCCGAAAAAGCCGATCGCCGCGACGTTATCGAGAATCTTGCGGTTGGTGTCGAGGCGCAACGGGAAGCTGCCGACGATGTTCGCCTTCGCCGCTGCCAGTTCGCTTTCGCTAGGCCCCTCGGCCAGGAACTGCTGCAGCACGTCGCGAGTCACCTTCAGTGCATCGCCGGTCTGTGCGCGCTTCGTCTGCAGGCCGATCTGGAACGGACCCGCCACCTGCATCGGCGCGAAATAGCTGTAAACGCTGTAGGCGAAGCCCCGCTTGTCGCGGACTTCCTTCATCAGGCGGGAAACGAAACCGCCGCCTCCCAGCG
>JAKJEY010000109.1:343-7291 GCA_022705165.1 Pseudomonadota bacterium | reverse complement strand
GAAGGGGCCCGCGTCATCCGCGAGGCGCAGGCAGGATTCGCGTGCCCGGCGGGGGATGGTGACGCGCTGGCGGCTGCGATCACCGCGCTCTTTCATCTTGATCGAGACGCCAGGCGGGAATTGGGCGAAAATGCGCGGTTATACGCGGAACGGCACTTCTCGCTCGACCGGTTGGCGCTGGAGCTGACTGCAAGGCTGGAGGACCTGTCGGCAAATTTCAGGAGGGAGTCTCGGTGAAGGTTCTGGTTCTTGGCATCTCCGGAATGCTGGGCCATGCGATGTTCCGGGTGCTGTCGGAGAATGGCGGCCTCGATGTCTGGGGGACGGCGCGCTCGCCTGGCGTGCGCAATTTCTTCGGCGACGCGCAGGCTGTAAAGGTGCTTGCCGGCGTCGATGTCGAGAATGCCGACGCCCTTGCGGAGGTGTTCAGCAAGTTGCGGCCAGATGTGGTCATCAATTGCATCGGCCTGGTCAAGCAGTTTGCCGAGGCCGGCGATCCCCTGCTCGCCCTGCCGATCAATGCGATGTTGCCGCATCGTCTGGCGCGGCTCTGCTCGCTGCTCGGTGCGCGCCTGATCCATGTCAGCACCGATTGCGTCTTCAACGGCAAACGCGGGGGCTACACCGAAGCTGACGTTTCCGACGCCGAGGATCTCTACGGCAAGTCGAAATTCATTGGCGAGGTCGATTACCCCCACGCGCTCACGCTGCGGACCTCGATCATCGGCCACGAACTGGCGAGCCACCATGGCCTGGTCGAATGGTTCCTCGCGCAGGATAAGCGGGTCAATGGCTATACCCGCGTGCGCTTTTCGGGCTTGCCGACGGTGGAGTTGTCGCGGATCGTGCGCGACGTGGTTCTGCCGCACGATTCCTTGCACGGCGTCTATCACGTGGCGTCGGCCGGAATCGCCAAATACGACCTCCTGCAACTTGTGGCGCAGATATACGGCAAGCGGATCGAGATCGTTGCGGACGATTCGGTGACGATCGACCGCACGCTGCTGGCGGACCGTTTCCGCGAGGCCACGGGCTACACGGCGCCGAGCTGGGAGGAGCTGGTGCAGATGATGAAGAATTTCGGCTAAGGGGTAGGCACTATGTTTGCAGGCAAGACACTCATGATCACCGGCGGGACGGGCTCCTTCGGCAACGCCGTCCTCAAGCGCTTTCTCGATACGGATGTGCGCGAGATCCGCATATTCAGCCGTGACGAGAAGAAGCAGGAAGACATGCGCATCGCGCTGAACCATCCCAAGCTGAAGTTCTACATCGGTGATGTCCGCGAGTACTCGAGCGTCATCGATGCGATGCACGGGGTCGACTACGTTTTCCACGCGGCGGCGCTGAAGCAGGTGCCTTCCTGCGAGTTCTATCCGATGGAGGCTGTTCGCACCAACGTCCTCGGTGCCGAAAATGTGATGAATGCCGCCATCGCCGCAAACGTGTCACGGGTCGTCGTGCTCAGCACCGACAAGGCCGTCTATCCGGTCAATGCGATGGGCATCTCGAAGGCGATGATGGAGAAACTCATGGTGGCGAAGGCGCGCATGCGCGGCGAGGGGGAGACGGTGCTGTGCGCGACGCGATACGGCAACGTGATGGCCTCCCGGGGATCGGTCATTCCGCTCTTCATCGACCAGATGAAGGCGGGCAAGCCCCTGACCGTCACCGATCCGAGCATGACCCGCTTCCTCATGTCGCTCGAGGACTCGGTGGACCTGGTCCTGCATGCCTTCGAGCACGGCCGCCAGGGCGACATCTTCGTGCAGAAGGCCCCCGCATCGACGGTCGGCGACCTGGCGATGGCGCTGCGCGAACTGTTCGCCAGCGATGCCGAGCTCCGCATCATCGGCACCCGGCATGGCGAGAAACTCTACGAATCCCTGCTGTCGCGCGAGGAAATGGCGCGAGCGGACGACATGGGCCGCTATTACCGCGTGCCGGCCGATGATCGCGACCTGAACTACAACAAGTATTTCGTCGAAGGTGAAACCCGAGTGTCGAGCCTGGAGGATTACACCTCTCACAACACCGAGCGCCTGGACGTGGAGCAGATCAAGGCCTTGTTGATGAAGCTGGATTACGTCAGGAGCGAACTCGATGCTTAAGGTCATGACGATCGTCGGCACGCGACCCGAGATCATCCGGCTTGCGCGTGTCATCGACAGACTGGATCGTCACGCGGATCATGTCCTTGTTCATACCGGACAAAACTACGACTACGAACTGAATCAGATTTTTTTCGACGATCTTGGCATCCGCAAGCCGGATCATTTTCTTGAGGCGGTGGGCGCCACTGCCGCTGAAACGATCGGGAATGTCATCGCCAGGGCCGATCAGGTGCTCGATACGGAAAAGCCGGATGCCGTCCTGATTCTGGGCGACACCAACAGCAGTCTGTCGGCGATCGCGGCAAAGCGCCGCCACATTCCAATTTTCCACATGGAAGCCGGAAATCGCTGCTTTGACCAGCGCGTCCCGGAGGAGTCGAACAGGAAGATCGTCGATCACATCGCGGACATCAACCTTCCCTACAGCGATCTTGCGCGGGAAAACCTGATGCGGGAAGGGCTGCCGACGGATCGTGTGATCAAGACGGGTAGCCCGATGTGTGAGGTGCTCGAACACTACCGTAGCCAGATCGAGCGCTCGGATGCCGTATCCCGTCTCGGGCTTGAAGCGGGGCGTTATTTCGTTGTCAGTGCACATCGCGAAGAGAACGTGGACTCCCCCGAAAATCTAGCGAAGCTTGGCGATCTGCTCAATCGCCTGGCTGATGCCTACGATTGCCCGGTAGTGATGTCGGTCCATCCGAGAACCCGCAAGCGTCTTGATGATGCCGGGCTCAGCCTGGATACGAGGGTCCGACTTTCGAAACCGCTGGGATTCTTCGATTACGTCAGCCTGCAAATGCAGGCACGGGCGGTATTGTCGGACAGCGGGACGATCACCGAGGAATCCTCGATCCTGAACTTCCCTGCCCTGAATATCCGCGAGGCCCACGAGCGGCTCGAAGGGATGGAGGAGGGGGCCGTCATGATGGTCGGACTTTCCTGGGATCGTATTTCACAGGGACTGTCCATCCTCGCGTCCCAGCCGCGCGGCGCGGAGCGCCTGTTGCGGCCCGTCGCGGATTATTCCATTTCGAATGTGTCGGACAAGGTCCTGCGGATCATCATGAGTTACACCGACTACGTGAATCGCGTCGTCTGGCAAAAGGGATGATCGACCGCAGCGTGACGAGACTTCGCTGTCAGGAAGCCGCCATCGCCATGGACAAATGATGCTCAAGAGATTATTCGATTTGACCCTCGTTGTCGTTGGTGGATTGATGTTGGCGCTGCCGATGCTGGCGATAGCACTTTCCGTCAGGATGACTTCACCCGGCCCCGTACTGTACTGGTCCGATCGCGTGGGGAGGTTGAACCGGATTTTCAGAATGCCGAAATTCAGGAGCATGCGCATCGATACGCCGGAAGTGGCAACGCACCTGCTTCAGGATCCAGGAGAATTCATTACGCCGGTCGGCGCCTTCCTGCGCAAGACCAGTCTCGACGAGTTGCCACAGTTGTGGTGCATCCTGACCGGCGACATGAGTTTTGTTGGCCCGCGTCCGGCCCTGCATAACCAGGCGGATTTGATCGATCTGCGAACCCGGGCCGGTGTTCACGAACTCGTTCCCGGATTGACCGGCTGGGCGCAGATCAATGGCCGCGATGAGTTGCCGATTCCGGAAAAAGTCGCTCTGGATGCCGAATACCTGATCAAGCAGGGGTTCTTTTTCGATATCCGGATCATCTGGCTGACGGCGATCAAGGTCCTCCGGCGCGACGGCGTTTCGCACTGAAGCATGCCTCCTGAGTAAAGTACAATACCGGGCTGAGCTACCCTTCGGCCCGGCGGGCGTCTGATCGGATGTATTCCCTTATTGCAGCAAAACGAACCTTGGCACTGGTGCACGATCTCGTCGCAGTCATCGTGTGCTGGCTGCTTGCCTACTGGTTGCGTTTCAACTTCGACGTGCCCGAGCTCTTTCTCTCGGGCGCTTCCCGCACGCTGGTGCTGGTGGCGTGCATTCACGCCCCTGCATTCTGGTTTCTCGGCCTTTACCGGGGAATCTGGCGCTATGCGAGCCTGATGGACCTGCGTCGCATCATCCTGGCCGTGGGATTCGCCTCCATGCTTGTCGCAGCAGCCGTCTATATGCTGGCGATTCCCGACGTTCCGCGGTCCGTGCTGGTGCTCCATCCCCTGTTGCTGGTGTTGTCGATGGGCGGCAGCCGCTTCGCCTATCGCGCCTGGCGCGACCATATGCTGTATGGCCGAGTCGTCATCGGCGGCGAGCCCGTGCTGGTGATCGGTACGGGCGATGCCGCTGATCGCTTGCTGCGGGAACTGGGACACTCCGTCGACTGGAGCGTCGTTGGCCTCGTGGCCAGCGATGCGCGCCAGATCGGGCACGAGTTGCGCGGCACCAAGATCGTCGGGTGCGTGGACGGGTTGGCGCAGATCGCGCAGCAATTCGCCGTCCGCAAGGCGATCGTCGCCATGCCCGAGGCCTCCGCCAACGGGCGACGCCAGGCCATGGAAGCCGCCGTTCAGGCCGGCTTGTCTGTTCTGACCGTGCCGAGCCTGGAAGACATGCTGGCCGGCAAAGTGTCCGTCTCCCAGATCCGTCAGGTTCAGCTTGAGGATCTCCTGGGGCGGGAGGCCGTGCAACTGGACGACAGCGGTTTGCGGGGCTGGCTTGGCGAACATGTCGTCCTAGTAACAGGGGCAGGTGGTTCGATCGGATCAGAGCTGGTGCGCCAGATTGCGGCTTTCCGGCCGCGGCTGATCGTTCTGTTCGAGCTTTCCGAATTCGCGCTTTACCTGCTGGAGCAGGAGTTTCTCGAACGCTATCCGGACGTTCCCATTTCCTGCGTTATCGGCGACGTCAAGGATGTCGCAATACTCGATCGCACGTTTGCAACCTACTCACCGTCAGTCGTTTTTCATGCTGCTGCTTACAAGCATGTCCCGCTCATGGAGGGAGAGAATGCCTGGCAGGCGGTGCGCAACAACGTGATCGGTTCGCGTTGTGTTGCAGAAGCGGCGCAACGTCACGGTGTCGAAAAGATGGTGCTAATTTCGACGGACAAGGCGGTTAACCCCACGAATGTAATGGGGGCCACCAAGCGCCTCGCCGAGCGGGTTCTGTGCGGCCTTCAGCGCGACGGAAAAACACGTTTCGTGACGGTTCGCTTCGGCAACGTCCTCGGTAGCAACGGGTCGGTCATCCCGAAATTTCGCGAGCAGATCGCACGTGGCGGGCCAATCACCGTGACTCATCCCGACATCATCCGCTACTTCATGCTCATCCCAGAAGCAGCTCAACTCGTCTTGCAGGCCGGTTTGATGGGGCAGGGCGGTGAGATATTCGTCCTGGAAATGGGCGAGCCCATTCGCATTGCGGATCTGGCGCGTGACATGATTCGTCTTTCCGGTTTCTCCGAGGAGGAGATCAGGATCGTCTTCACCGGACTCCGGCCGGGAGAGAAACTCTATGAAGAGTTGCTGACCGATGCGGAGCAGACCTTGCCGACCCCCCATCCGAAACTGCGTGTGGCACGTGCCGAAGACGCGCCGGATACTGCCTGGCAAAACGATCTTGCCGGCTGGCTTGCCGAAATCGGTCCAGAGGCACCCGCAACGGTGAAGGCAAGACTGCAGCGGTTCGTGCCCGAATATTTGCCGCAGCAGTGACGTCTTTGTATCGGGGCCGGCAAACATGAGTACCTACGCCATAGGCGACATTCAGGGGTGCCATGATTCCCTGCTGCGTCTTCTCGACGCCTGTGATTTCAATCCCGCGTGCGACCGCCTCTGGCTCGTTGGGGATCTGGTGAATCGAGGGCCGAAATCGCTCGAGACGCTCCGTTATGTCAAAGCACTTGGAGAGGCAGCGATCACGGTCCTTGGCAACCACGACCTTTATCTGTTGATGATTGCGGAAGGGGTCGAAAAGCGCCGTGGCAAGGACGACACGCTCGACGAAATACTCGCCGCCCCCGATCGCGATGAGTTGCTGGACTGGCTGCGTCATCAAAAACTCTGCCATGTCGAGGGAAACCATTGCCTGGTGCATGCGGGGCTTCTGCCGCAATGGACGACGGCCAAGGCGAGGCTGCTGGCCGCCGAAGTCGAGGCATTGCTGCAGGGGCCTGGGTATCGCGAGGTGCTCGCTCACATGTGGGGGAGCGAACCGGCATTCTGGGATGACAACCTGAAGGGCTGGGATCGCATGCGAGTGATCGTCAATGCCATGACCCGTATGCGCTTCTGCTCTCCCGATGGGCGCATGGAATTCCAGGCAAAAGGCGAGATCGTTGATGCGCCGGCCGGTTTTCTTCCCTGGTTCGAGGTGCCAGGGCGATACAGTGCCGGTGCCGTTCTCGTCACTGGGCATTGGTCGGCGCTCGGCCTTAAGATCGCGCCAAATCTTCTGGCGCTGGACTCGGGCTGCCTCTGGGGCGGACACTTGACGGCCCTTCGCCTTGAGGATCGCGCCGTGTTTCAGGTCGATTGCTGCGACGGCAGAAGTGCGCCGGTAGCGCAATGAGCGTGCAGGGACATGCTCCAGCCAGGGGCTCCGACTGGATGCGCGCGGCGGTTGCGGCCGGTGTGCTGCTACCGCTGTTCTTCCTGTTGTCCGGCAGACTCTACGACAGCGAAGTGCCGCTGTACGATTCGGGTGGGCGCATCGATTCGCTCCCCCTGCCCCTCTCCCTTCCTGTATGCGTGGTGGGAATTCTGCTGTTTCGGAAGAATCTGCGTTACGCGTGGGCAGCGGCTGTCTTCATTCTGGCGTTCGCCGCTGTCTTGGCAATGTCCGTGTTTTCCGCGGCCGACACCGCCGGGTTTTCCGCACGCAAGGCGATCCTGGCCGGACAGTTTCTGTTGCCG
>JAKJEY010000109.1:0-240 GCA_022705165.1 Pseudomonadota bacterium | reverse complement strand
GTTCCGCGCGCCTTCTTTTGCCTGCTCTCGGTGTTCGTGCCGCTGCAGCTGCTCGCCGGATGGCTGCAGGGCTCGCTGTTCTTGACCCATCGCCTGTATGGCTTCAGCATCTACCAGCATTTTCAGTTCGTGCCAGTCATCTTTGTGGCCGCCTATTGCTGGGTGCTCGGCAGTCCGCGCGTGACCGGGAGGCGCAGCAAGCTGCTGCTGACGGCGGGCATGGCAATCTACGCGATCTCC
>JAKJEY010000108.1 GCA_022705165.1 Pseudomonadota bacterium | reverse complement strand
AGGTGCTGAAGCAGTCCGGTCTGGTCCCGCAGCTCGCGCTGTCGGCCAAGGTCGTTCTGTCTGGTGAGATCACCCGCAAGGTTTCGCTCAAGGGCGTCGGTGCAACCAAGGGCGCCAAGGCCGCGATTGAGGCTGCCGGTGGCAGCATCGCCGAGTAATCGGCACGACAGGGTAATTTGATCTTGGCGACGACCTCCCCCGCAATCGGACAGGCTGGCAAGTTCGGCGATCTCAAGCGCCGGCTCTGGTTCCTGTTGGGCGCGCTTGTCGTGTACCGCATCGGGGCGCATATCCCGGTGCCGGGCATTGACGCAGCCGCCCTTTCCGACCTCTTCAACAGCCAGAAGGGTGGCATCCTGGGCATGTTCAACATGTTCTCGGGCGGCGCCCTGTCGCGTTTCACGATCTTCGCGCTGGGGATCATGCCGTACATTTCGGCATCGATCATCATGCAGCTGATGAGCGTGGCGAGTCCGCAGCTGGAAGCACTGAAGAAGGAAGGCGAGGCCGGTCGCCGCAAGATTACCCAATATACGCGTTACGGCACCGTCTTCCTGGCGCTGTTTCAAGGCATCGGTATTGCCATTGCACTCGAAGCGCAGCCGGGGCTGGTGCTCGATCCGGGCTTCATGTTCCGCCTGACCACCGTCACGACGCTGCTGACTGGCACGATGTTCCTGATGTGGCTCGGCGAGCAGATTACCGAGCGCGGCCTTGGTAACGGTATCTCGATCATCATTTTTGCCGGTATCGCGGCAGGCCTGCCGAACGCTATCGGCGGACTGCTTGAACTGACCCGTACCGGCGCGATGCACCCGCTGACTGCGCTTTTTATCTGCGTGCTGGTTGTTCTGGTGACGGCCTTTGTCGTTTTCGTCGAGCGCGGCCAGCGCAAGATCCTGGTGAACTACGCGAAGCGTCAGGTCGGCAACAAGATTTATGGTGGACAGAGTTCGCATCTGCCACTGAAGCTGAACATGGCCAGCGTCATCCCGCCGATCTTCGCGTCGTCGATCATCCTGTTCCCGGCGACGGTCGCCGGCTGGTTCGGGTCGGGCGAGTCGATGCGCTGGCTGAAGGATATCGCAGCGACGCTGTCGCCCGGTCAGCCGATCTACGTGATGCTTTACGCAGCAGCAATTGTTTTCTTCTGCTTCTTCTATACCGCGCTGGTCTTCAATTCGAAGGAAACGGCGGAAAACCTGAAGAAGAGTGGCGCGTTCGTTCCCGGTATCCGTCCCGGCGAGCAGACGGCACGCTACATCGACAAGATTCTGATGCGGCTGACGCTGGTTGGCGCGGCCTACATCACTGTGGTTTGCCTGTTGCCCGAATTCCTTATCCTGAAATGGAATGTTCCGTTCTATTTCGGGGGTACATCGCTGCTGATCATCGTCGTCGTGACCATGGACTTCATGTCCCAGGTCCAGGCCTATGTGATGTCGCACCAGTATGAAAGTCTGCTGAAGAAGGCGAACTTCAAGGGCGCCGGTATTCCAGGCAGGTAATCGGGCATTAAGGATGGCGAAGGAAGACCTGATTGAAATGCAGGGTGAGGTTGTCGAAAACCTCCCCAACGCTACGTTCAAGGTGAAACTAGAAAATGGGCACATGGTGCACGCTTTCATCTCCGGCAAGATGCGTATGCATTACATCCGCATTCTTCCGGGCGACAAGGTGACGGTGCAACTGACCCCTTATGACCTGTCGAAGGCGCGTATCACCTTCCGGGCCAAGTAAAGATCTCTACGCAAGAAGCAACGGGCAATTGGCTGGCTGCGCCAAAAGCCGAAAACGAGGAGTTGGAAAATGAAAGTGCTGGCATCTGTTAAGCGCATCTGCCGCAACTGCAAAATCATTCGGCGCAACGGCATCGTGCGCGTGATCTGTACTGATCCGCGCCACAAGCAGCGTCAAGGCTGATCGGCCCGGCTCATTGAATTGAGTCGTGGTTCGATTGAACGTATAATTGTAAGTTTTCGCATTTTCGGGGTGAATCGATGGCCCGTATCGCCGGGGTAAACATTCCCAACCACCAGCATGCCGAGATCGCGCTGACCGCGATCTATGGCGTTGGCCGTACTCGCGCGCAGAAGATCTGTGACGCGGCTGGCATCAACCGTTCGACCAAGATGAAGGACCTCAACGACAGCGAGATGGACAAGCTGCGCGACGAGGTTGCCAAGTTCACCGTCGAGGGCGACCTGCGTCGCGAAACGACGATGAATATCAAGCGCCTGATGGACCTTGGTTGCTATCGCGGCCTGCGTCATCGCAAGGGCCTGCCGGTCCGTGGTCAGCGCACCCGTACCAACGCTCGTACCCGCAAGGGTCCGCGCAAGGCCATCGCTGGCAAGAAGTAATAGGGACAGAACATGGCTAAGACTGCTACCAAAGTTCGCAAGAAGGTCAAGAAGAACGTGGCCGAGGGTATCGCCCACATTCACGCTTCCTTCAACAACACGATCATCACCATCACCGACCGCCAGGGCAACGCGCTGTCGTGGGCAACCTCGGGCGGTGCCGGCTTCAAGGGTTCGCGTAAGTCGACCCCGTTCGCTGCCCAGGTGGCCGCGGAAGCCGCCGGCAAGGCTGCACAGGAATGTGGTGTGAAAAACCTCGAAGTGCGGATCAAGGGCCCCGGCCCCGGCCGTGAGTCGTCCGTTCGTGCGCTCAACGCGCTGGGCATCAAGATCAGTTCGATCACCGATGTCACGCCGGTTCCGCACAACGGCTGCCGTCCGCCGAAAAAGCGCCGCATCTAAGGAGAAAGAAAAGTGGCTCGTAATCTCGATCCGAAATGCCGTCAATGCCGCCGCGAGGGTGAAAAGCTCTTCCTCAAGGGCGAAAAGTGCTTTACCGACAAGTGCGCCATCGAGCGTCGCTCGTATGCGCCTGGCCAGCACGGACAGAAGTCCGGGCAGCGCCTGTCCGACTATGGCGTCCACCTGCGTGAAAAGCAGAAGATCCGCCGCATCTATGGTGTGCTCGAAGGCCAGTTCCGCAAGACCTTTGCCGAAGCTGATCGCCGCAAGGGCCAGACCGGTGAAAACCTGCTCCAGCTGCTTGAGTCGCGTCTCGATGCCGTTGCCTACCGCATGGGCTTCGGTGCCTCGCGTTCCGAGTCGCGCCAGGTTGTCCGCCACAACGGCGTGCTAGTCAATGGCAAGCGCGTGAACATCCCGTCGTACGTCGTGCGTCCGGGCGATGTCGTCGAACTCGCCGACAAGACCAAGGGGCAACTCCGCGTCAAGGCTGCGATGGAAGCAGCAGAGTCGCGCGGTTTCCCGGAGTGGCTGGAAGTTGATATCAAGAACGGCAAGGGCACCTTCAAGGCTGTCCCGCAACGTAGCGAACTGCCGTCGACGATCAACGAGAGCCTCGTCGTCGAACTGTATTCGAAGTAATCGCAGACCCGCCGCCCCCATAAGGCAAAGGACAGCACATGCAAACTGGACTTCTGAAACCCCGCATCATCGACGTGCAGAGCGTCTCGCCGGTGCAGGCCAAGGTCGTGATGGAGCCGTTCGAACGCGGCTACGGTCACACGCTCGGCAATGCGCTGCGCCGCATCCTGCTTTCCTCGATGCAGGGCTATGCCGCGACCGAAGTGTCGATCGATGGCGTTCTGCACGAGTACTCCACGCTTGACGGTGTGCAGGAAGACATCGTCGACATCCTGCTCAACCTCAAGGGCATTGTCTTCAAGCTCCACGGCCGCGATTCGGTCGTGCTGCAGCTGAAGAAGGATGGCGAAGGCGTCGTGCGCGCCAGCGACATCGAGACCGCTCACGACGTCGAGATCATCAATCCGGACCACGTCATCGCCCATATCTCCGCTGGCGGCAAGCTGGCCATGGAGATCAAGGTCGAGCGCGGCGTCGGTTACGTTCCCGGCAACGTGCGCAACCTGGGCGACAACAAGAGCATCGGCAAGCTGGTACTCGATGCCTCATTCAGCCCCGTCCGTCGCGTTGCCTACAACGTCGAATCGGCCCGCGTCGAACAGCGCACCGATCTGGACAAGCTGATCATCGACATCGAGACCAATGGCGTCGTCGAACCGGAAGATGCGATCCGCACTGCGGCCCGCATGCTGATCGACCAGCTGTCGGTCTTCGCTGACCTCGAAGGCACGGCTGTTCCGGTCGAGCACAAGGCGTCGGTTCAGGTCGATCCGATCCTGCTGCGCCCGGTCGACGATCTCGAACTGACCGTCCGCTCGGCCAACTGCCTGAAGGCCGAGAACATCTATTACATCGGCGACCTGATCCAGCGCACCGAGAACGAGCTTCTCAAGACGCCGAACCTCGGTCGCAAGTCGCTCAATGAAATCAAGGAAGTCCTGGCCGCTCGTGGCCTGACGCTTGGCATGAAACTCGAAAACTGGCCGCCGGCCGGTCTCGAGAAGTAATCCTGCGGGACTGAAGGAAAGGAACTGTTATGCGTCACCGTCTGGGACTTCGCAAACTCAACCGCACCAGCTCGCACCGCCTCGCGATGCTGCGCAACATGAGCGTTTCGCTGCTCAAGCACGAAGCGATCAAGACCACCCTGCCGAAGGCCAAGGAACTGCGCCGTGTCGTCGAGCCGCTGATCACTCTCGGCAAGAAGCCGTCGCTGGCTAATCGCCGTCTGGCCTTCGATCGTCTGCGTGATCGCGAAATCGTCGTCAAGCTGTTCGACGAAATCGGTCCGCGCTTCGCCGCCCGCAACGGCGGTTATCTGCGCATCCTGAAGTGCGGCTTCCGCGTTGGCGATAATGCGCCGATGGCGTATGTCGAGCTGCTGGATCGTCCGGAAACGACCGAAGCGCCGGTAGAGGTTGCCGAAGCTGCGTGATTGCTTCTCGAGGAAAAAAGCCAGGCATCAGCCTGGCTTTTTTTTGCCCGCAAATCGGCGTGTGATCATCCCGCCGGGCAAGATAGTAGCAATAGCGAGACGTCATCCTGGGCCTGCGCCTGGCCCAGGTGTTCTGCCAATGCCGCCTGAACGGCGTCTCTTCTGCCCCCGTGTTGAGCCCCTGAAAGAGCCGTCATAAGACGCTTTTCACCGAATTGTTCGCCAGTACTGTTCTCTGCCTCAAGCAACCCGTCGGAGAAAAGTACCAGTTGGCTCGCCTGATGCCATTCAAAACTGATCGGCGAGAGGTCAATCTCGGTCGAGTCAACAATACCTAGCGGCAACTCCTTCGAGGAGAATCTACAAATCTCCGATCCGAACTCGTTCACAAGGAGAACGTCCGGCATGCCACCGATCCAGACTTCTCCGACGTGTGCCTGAGTGTCGATTTTGACAACGGAGAGGCCGACAAAGCGGCCAATCGGCATGGAATCACGTAGCTGTTGATTGATCTCGCCAACGAGCACGGGCAACGGGGTGTCCATCGGCGCCATCCGGTAAAAAAGTGTGAGTACAGGCACCGTACTGATGGCAGCCGTCAATCCATGACCGGTAGCATCGGCGAGCAATGCATAGAGGTTGCCGCTCTTCGAGCGGCAGGCCGCCAGGACGTCGCCCGAGAAATTGGCCGCGGGCGTCAGCCAGTAATCGATGAGCGGGTCATCGAGTTCCTTGCGCATCAGTTGCCGGTCGATCAATGCCCGCGCCAGCAGGTTTTCCGATTCCGTGGAGTCGTGATAGGCCTGCAAGCGATCAGCGTTCTCCTTGAGCAGCAATTCGGAACGCTTTCGATCACTGATGTCGCGAATTACACCAATGAACATCCGCTTGTGCTCGAGCCTGACCTCGCTGACGGTCAACTCGGCAGCGAACGTCGAACCATCCCGCCGACGCGCCGGTATCTCCCTTGAAGTGCCGATGATGCGTGGCGGGCCACCATCGACATAGTCGCGGATATAACTGTCATGCTCCGAATGATAGGGCTCGGGACACAGAACATTGACGTTCTGTCCAAGCAGTTCCGCAGGCTTCCAGCCAAACAGGAGTTCGACCGCACGATTGCAGTTGACGATGACAGCATCGGTTCCTATCGTAATGATCGCCTCGAGCACGTTGTCGGAGATGGTCTGCAGGCGACGCAGCGAATCTGCCACCTGCTGCTGCATCATCAGTGTCCGCTGCATCGAGCGCATCTTTGCCTCTAGGACAACGAAATTGAGCGGCTTCGACAGGTAATCATCACCCCCCGCCTCGAGGCCGCCGACGAGATTCTCGTCGCGGTCCAGCGCCGAAAGAAAGATGATGGGAACCCAGCGATCGGACGGTAGCGCCCGAATCCGTCGTGTTGCCTCCAGGCCGTCCATCACAGGCATCATGATGTCCATCAGCACGAGATCGGGGTGGTGTTCCTCGTATTTGGCCAACGCCTGCGCACCATCCTCCGCGGCAATTGCCTCGTGGCCGAGCTTCTTCAGGAATACCTGCAGAATCTGCAGGTTCGTCCTGTTGTCGTCGACCGTCAGTACCTTCAATTTCGGCAAGTCGTCCATCATGTACCCTGACTAGTGTCCTGTTGCTTGTTCATCCGCAATACGACCGTGTTGCCGCAGCCTTGATATTCAACCGTAGCAGCCCCGGACATTCTGGCCAGCGCAATCCCGCGTCCGTTCGGGTCGAAGGCGCGCGCGGGGTCGAATTCAAGGTAGCGATGCCAGTCGAAGCCCGCCCCTTCATCGACGATCCGGATCGAAAGCGCGCCGTCATCGCGGGTCAGCGAAACCCGTACACGCTTGTCGGCATGGGTGGGCATGGCAAGGCGGAGTGCTACCTCCTCGTTCCAGCGGTCGTCTCGACGCAACTGAGATTTTTCGGCGTAGGAAATGCCGAGGTTGCCATGTTCCACCGCGTTGACCAGCAACTCCGACAAGGTCAACGCTGCCGCATCCGGCTGTGGGCAAGCCTGGGCGACGAAGGCCGCGAGGATTGCCGCTTCTTCTACCGTGCGGTAGCTGAACTCTCCATTGAGCAATAGCTGTAACGCGGTGCCGTGCTCGGCGATCCGCCGGTGCAGGTCCAGGCGCGCGGAGACATCTGCCAGTGCTCCCCGTACGATGCTGAGCAGGGAGTCGCGTTCGTATGGCTTGACGAGGTAATAATAGGCGCCTGCCGCCAACCCCTCGCGTACCTGATCCGGGTTTCCCGCAGCCGTCTGCATGATCACCGGAATACTACGGAAGCGCTCGTCCGCCTTCATTCGCCGCAGGAGACCCATGCCGTCAAGAACCGGCATCATCCGATCGAGCAGTACCGCTGCATAGCCAATGTGGCTGTCAAGCAGGCGCCATGCCGCCTCGCCGTTTTCTGCCGTATCCAGCTCGAAACCGGTGCCGTCAAAGTATTCGCATATGATCTCGAGGTTGAATGGCTCGTCGTCAACAACGAGCAATCTGGGGGCAGCTGTTTC
>JAKJEY010000107.1 GCA_022705165.1 Pseudomonadota bacterium | reverse complement strand
GACGGGCGATGCAAACCGATTGCCGCTTCGAGATGCAATTTCGCGTCGGCGAACTCGCCCCGCCAGAAACGGGTGTTGCCGATCGCGAAATGGGCCTGCTGGACCTGCACCGGATCATTGCTGGCAGCAGCCATGCGCATCAGCTGCGTCGCCATGTCGAGCGCGAGGTCGTAGCCAGATCGGGAGCTGGCGCTGGCCCACAAGCCCCAGATGGCACGAAACACATCCGGGTTGCCGGCATGGCGCTCGCTGAGGGCGAGCGCCCGTGCGTGCGCGGCAGCGGCCTCACCAGAGGCATATCCCTCGACGGCGATCGCCGCCAGGCCGAGGCCATTGAGCAGATCGAACGCCAGCTGCAGTTTCGCGGGGGAATCTG
Source organism: Pseudomonadota bacterium (assembly GCA_022705165.1). Taxonomy (GTDB): domain Bacteria; phylum Pseudomonadota; class Gammaproteobacteria; order Burkholderiales; family Rhodocyclaceae; genus Proximibacter. The sequence continues at coordinate 6,994 of JAKJEY010000107.1, read as the reverse complement.
CTACGCGGTCCACCTGCGCCAGACCCGCCTTGTAATGCAGGATCGCTTCGCTGCCGGCGGCGCGTTGGCAGGCCTGGTTACCGGCGCGCAACCAGAAGATGGCAGCCTGCTCGAATTCCTCTCCTGCCGCCAGATGCTGTGCGATCAGCTCCGGTTGACCGCTGACGAAACGTCCTCCCGTCGTCTGCAGCACATGAGCAATCTTCAGATGCGCGGTCTTTCGTCCCGAATGCGTCTGCGACTGGTAGGCGGTATCGCGGATCAGTGCATGGCGGAACTGGTAAACGACACCATCGCTGCTCCAGAGGAGATCCGCTGCAACCAGCCGATGAACGCCCTGCAATACAGCCTGCGGCGCCAGCGGCGATACCTGGCTGAGGATGTCGAGCGCGAAGCTGCGACCGATGGTCGCCGCCAGTTGCGCCGTGAATTTCGCTTCGCCCGTTGCATCCAGGCGAGCGGCCAGCAGATCGCGCAGTGTCGCCGGCACTTCATCGTCCTCCCCGCCGCTCGCCAGGCGCGCAAGCTCTTCGGCGAACAGGGGAATACCGTCGGCACGTTCGACGAGACATCGGATCACGGCAGGCGGCAGCTCCGGTGCAATGCCGCTGATCAGCGAACAGATCTCTTCGTCGCGCAGACCCGCCAGCATTCTCGTCGGCACCACATCCTCACGCCACGGCGGCAGAAAATCCGATCGGGCCGTCAGCACCGCCAGCATCGGGAAGCCATGATCGAGCTCGACGAGACTGCGCACGAGTTCGAGCGTAGAGGGATCGGCCCAGTGCAGATCCTCCACCAGCAGCAGGATAGGGGCGCGCTCGGAGAGGCTCTGCAGCAGGCGCACCAGCATGGAGAGTTCAGCCTCGCGTCGCACCGGCAGGGGCTGGTTGATGTCGGCATAGGGTGCGCATGCCGGAAGCGACATGAAGGATGCCAGGATCGGCACCATCGCGGCCGCAATACCCGGATGATTGGCATTCAGGTAGCGGGCCATGCGTGCGAATTTCGCGGCGTCGTCATCGCCCTCCTCACAGCCGAAGATCGATTCGAAAAGCGCAATCACCGGGCGGAAGGGAGAACGACTGAACTCCGGATAGCAGCGGAGCTCGCGCACCGCCACATCCGCCCCGGCGACACGGATCTTGAGTTCGTTGAGCAGACGCGACTTGCCGATCCCCGCATCGCCCTTGACCAGCAGGACATTGCATTGTCCCTGGCGGGCGTCCTCCCAGGTTCTCGTAAGCGCTTCGAGTTCCATGGCACGACCGATCATCGGGGCGAGCATCGTCGAATCGAGCCGATCCCGGGCCTCACCGTTTCCGATGACACGCAATACTTCGACCGGGGCGGAAATGCCGGGAAGACGATGGATGCCTACCGGCACGCATTCGTAGAACCCGGCTACCAGCCGCACCACATCGTGGCTCACCGCGATCTGCCCCGGCGCAACGAGCAGGCGCAGGCGGATCGCAACGGCGGTGGTGTTGCCGACGACATCGGGAACCGCCTGGCTGCCACCGGAAACGACCATGCCGGTATGGACACCGATGCGGACCGCCACGCCCGGTTTGTTGTCGCCCAGGATCGCCAGAGTCGCCTGCAGGGCCTGGCGGGCCGCATGTTCAAGCGCCAGCGGGTAGCCAAAATAGGCCAGCAGCCCGCCAGCATAGGTCGGAACGACGTGGCCGCCATGTTTCCGGACGAGATCGCACCAGCCGACATGAGCGGGATACAGCGATGCCATGGCATCGTCGGGCTCGCCCTCGACCGTTGCCAGCAATTCGCAGAAAAGCACGGTGACCTGGCGTCGCTCCGTCGGCAAGACCAGGGCTTCCGCGGGTTCCGACAGCGGAGTCGGCATGGCGAGACTCTGCGTCAGACGCCCCTTGCTGATCTGTTCGGCAAGCAGACGCGTCGCCTCAGCCGGACGCAGGCCGAGTTCGCTCTCCAGGATCCGGCAACAGGTTTCATACTGGGCAAGTGCGCCCCCCGGCTGGCCGTTCAGTGCCAACAGACGCATCACGCGCCGGTGGGCATCCTCGTTCCATGGCGCGAGTTCCAGGAGGCGAACGGCAAAAGGAAGGGCTCGGACATGGTCCAGCCGGGCGTCATAGGCATCCGCAATGCGGGCGATAAGCGACAAGGCATCGCGATGCCACGCCTCGCGGCGCATCTGCAGCCAGGTTTCGAAGTCCGGACACTCGGGGAGCGAGAAACCGGCCAGAAATTCACCACGATACAAGGCAGCGGCAGTGGCCAACTCCTGCAGATCCGGAATCGAAATCTGTTTCCCTGCCGGCAAATTCGCCGCCTTCGCGAGCACCGCGGAGAAGCGCGCAGTATCGACGGCGAGCAGGCACTCCGGGGCAAAACGAACGCTATCCCGGTCGATCTGCAACATCGGCAGACCGCCGGCCTCGAGCGCCTGGCGTAGATTGAGAAGGACCAGCCGAAGATTGGCCAGCGCTGCGGTCGCGGGATGATCCGGCCAGAACAGTGCGGCAAGCGCCCGGCGCGAGTGCGCGGCATCCGCTTCGACCGCGGCATAAGCCAGCAATGCCCTGCCCTTCTCATAGGACAGGCCATCGCCTCCGTTCCCGCCTCGCTCCAGCGAAAAACCGCCGAATAGCCGGAGACCTATTGCCACCTTGCGCGGCCCTGCGTTCACACGCTCCCCCGATCTACAGACAAGCTCCCGATTTACCCATTGTCATTTTACCGTGGCAGCGAGCAGCGAAATGGGCAGGGCAACCCAAAACGGCATGCTATTTCCAGTGACCCGCCAGTATCCGGTCAGCCCAGAACAGGGCGGTGATCGTCTTGGCATCGGTAATCCGCCCGTCGCGCACGGCATCGACGGCCTGATCGAGCGTGAATGTCAGGACATCCAGGAATTCATTGTGGTCGAGTGACGGGGCGGCCACCTTCTGCAGACCGCTCGCCAGGAAGATCTCGATGCGCTCGTCGGAATAGCCGATGCAGGGATGCATTACGCCGAGGTGACGCCACTGGGCGGCCTCGTAGCCGGTTTCCTCGAGCAGTTCGCGCCGTGCCGTCGTCTCGATCGCTTCGCCGGGGTCGATCTTGCCGGCGGGCAGTTCCAGGAAATCACGCTGCAGCGGATAGCGGTACTGGTTCTCGAACAGCAGGCTGCCGTCGTCGAGGACAGCAATGATCACGACAGCGCCCGGATGCACGACATACTCACGCACGCTTTCGCCGCCGTTTGGCAGACGGACGCGATCCTTGCGCACATCGAGCAGTACGCCTTTGAAGACCTGCTCGCTTGCAAGTCTTTCTTCGTGCAGATGGGTCATTTCGGTCTCCGGAAATAAAAAGGCCCGCACTGGGCGGGCCTCGTAAGATCAGCGGGTGCGACGCGCCATCAGAGCGAGCGCAGCAGCGAGAACGCGCACAGCGACATCAGCGCCTGCGGGAAGATGCCCAGCACGGCGACGGCCAGGCCGTTGGCCGAGGCGAGCACCTTCATGTTGAGCGGCGCTTCGATCGGCGAGGTATCGGTCGGCTGATCGAAGTACATGATCTTGACGACGCGCAGGTAGTAGTAGGCACCGATCAGCGAGAAGATCACCGCGGCGATGGCCAGCTTCATGTAGCCAGCGGCCACAACCGCCTGCAGCACCGAGAACTTGGCGAAGAAGCCGACGAAGAACGGCACACCGGCCATCGAGAACATCAGCATCATCATGATCGCGGCGAACCACGGGCTGCGCTTGTTGAGACCCTTGTAGTCGTCCAGGTTGTCCGCCTCGAAGCCGGTACGGGCGAGCAGCAGGATCATGCCAAAGGTGCCGGCGCTGGTCAGCACGTAGGTCACGACGTAGAACATCGCCGAGCTGTAGGCGTTGAGCGCGTAACGCGCATCGCCGCCGACGACGCCGGTCACGATGCCGAGCAGCATGAAGCCCATGTGCGAGATCGCCGAGTAGGCCAGCATGCGCTTGAGGTTGGTCTGGGCGATGGCAGCCAGGTTGCCGATGGCCATCGACAGGACCGAGAGCAGGATGAGCATTTGCTGCCAGTCGGCGGCCAGCACGATCAGGCCATTGACGAGCATGCGCATGACGATGGCAAAGGCGGCCAGCTTGGGGGCCGAGCCGATGAACATCGTGATTGCGGTCGGCGCGCCGTGGTAGACGTCCGGGATCCACATGTGGAACGGCACGACGCCCAGCTTGAAGGCGAGGCCGGCGACGAGGAAGACGAGGCCCAGCGTCAGCACGGTCTTGTTGGCGGCGCCCATGTAGAGGCGTTCGGCGACGGCGGTGATTTCCAGGGTGCCGGTGGCACCGTAGATCAGCGACATGCCGTAGAGCAGCAGGCCCGATGCCAGTGCGCCGAGCACGAAGTATTTCATCGCCGCCTCGGTCGCCTGCACCGAGTCGCGGTTGAGCGCAACCATGCCATAGAGCGACAGCGACAGCAGTTCGAGACCCAGATAGACCGTCAGGAAGTGGTTCGCCGAGATCATCACCATCATGCCCAGCGTCGCGAACAGCGACAGCGAGTAGAACTCGCCCTTGGCGTGCGGTGCACGGTCCAGCATGTAGTCACGCGAGTACCACATGACGATCAGCACCGTCACGTAGAGCAGCAGCTTGAGGAAATCCGCCATCAGATCGTCCACGTACATGTTGCTGAACGTGTAGGTGATCTCTGCCGAACTCGTCATGAAGGTAATGACAAAGCAGCCGAGCAGCGCCAGTTGCGTCATCAGGAACGTCGTCGTGCGACGCGAGTCCTTGAGGAAGACATCGACGACGAGGATCAGCGAGACCGCCGCCAGCAGGAAGATCTCCGCAGCCGCCGGCATCAGGTCCGGCAGGACGAAATTCATTTCGGAAAGCGTCATATCGATATCCGTTTATTGGAGCTTGGTCACGGCCACGTGGCGCAGCAGTTCATTGACGGAGGTGTGCATCACCTCCGTGAAGGGCAGCGGATGCAGGCCCATGTACAGCGTGCCGGCGGCGAGCAGTGCGAGGATGAGGAATTCGCGGCCGTTGATGTCGTCCATCTCGTCGACGTGATGGTTGGTCACGTTGCCGAAGACGACGCGCTTGTACATCCACAGCGTGTAGGCGGCACCGACGATCATCGTCGAAGCGGCGAGGAAGGCAACCCAGAAGTTGTAGCCGACGGCACCGAGGATGATCATGAATTCGCCGACGAAGCCCGACGTCGCAGGCAGGCCGGCGTTGGCCATCGCGAAGAGCATGAAGAAAGCGGCGAACTTCGGCATCTTGTTCACGACACCGCCGTAATCCGCGATCTGGCGCGAATGGACGCGGTCGTACATGACGCCGATCGAGAAGAACATGGCGCCCGAAACGAAGCCGTGCGAGATCATCTGCACCAGCGCGCCCTCGATACCCATGGCGTTGAACATGAAGAAGCCCAGCGTCACGAAGCCCATGTGCGCGATCGACGAATAGGCAACCAGCTTCTTCATGTCCGCCTGCACCAGCGCGACGAAGCCGATATAGACGACGGCGATCAGCGACAGCGCGATGACCAGACCGGCAAGTTCATGCGACGCATCCGGCGTGATCGGCAGCGAGAAACGCAGGAAGCCGTAGGCACCGAGCTTCAGGCCGATGGCCGCCAGCACGATCGAACCACCGGTCGGCGCCTCGACGTGGGCGTCCGGCAGCCACGTATGCACCGGCCACATCGGCACCTTGACCGCGAAGGCGATCAGGAAGGCGAGGAAGATCCAGATCTGGGCGCCCATCGGGATCGGCAGCTGGTGCCAGTCGAGGATCGAGAAGCTGCCGCCGGAGTTGATGAACAGGTAGAGCTGGGCGACCAGGAAGAGCAGCGAACCGGCCAGCGTGTAGAGGAAGAACTTGAGCGCGGCATAGACGCGGTTGGGACCGCCCCAGACACCGATGATCAGGTACAGCGGGATCAGCGAGGCTTCGAAGAAGACATAGAACAGCATACCGTCGAGTGCGGTGAAGATGCCGTTCATCAGGCCCGACATGATCAGGAAGGCGGCGTTGTACTGGGCGACCTTCTGCTCGATGACCTGCCAGCCGGCGAGGACAACGATCACCGTGATGAAGCTGTTGAGGATCACGAACAGCATCGAGATACCGTCGGCACCGAGATGGTAGTTGATGTTGAAGCGCGGAATCCAGGGGGCCAGTTCGACGAACTGCATCGCCGCCGTACCGTAGTCGAAGCCGGTCCAGAGCGGGATCGTCACCAGCAAGCCGAGGACAGCGCCGGCGAGCGACAGCATGCGGGCCAGCGGCGCGTTGCGGTCCGATCCGGTCGCGAGCACGACGAAGCCGGCGATGATCGGGATCCAGATCGCGAGAGAGAGAAGCGGGTAGCCAGACATATCGTTCCCAGTTTCGTTCTTGTTAGGCGCGGACGACCCAGAAGGTCATCAGTACGACGAGGCCAATGATCATCGAGAAGGCATAGCTGTAGATGTGCCCGGTCTGGAAGAAACGGACAATCGACGCGATCCAGCCGACGGTCTTCGCCGAGCCATTGACCAGCCCGTCGATGACGGCGACGTCGCCGCCCTTCCACAGTCCGGCGCCAATCTTGCGTGCACCGCCTGCGAAGAAGGCTTCGTTGAACTTGTCGAAGTAGTACTTGTTGTCGAGCAGCGTGTAGGCCCACTCGAAGCGTGCCTTGATCGCTGCAGGAATGTCCGGGCGCTTCATGTAGAAGAACCACGACACTGCCACACCGGAGAGGGCCAGCCAGAACGGTACGGTGACGAAGGCATGGGCGGCGAGCGCGCCGGCGCCATGGAAATGCTCGGCGAGCGTCGCCATCGCCGGATGGGCTGCAGCATCGACGTGAATGACGCCCTTGAAGTAGTCGCCGAACAGCATTGGGCCGATGCCGATGTAGCCGATGATCACCGAGGGAATCGCCAGTGCCAGCAGCGGCACGGTGACGACCCAGGGCGATTCGTGCGGCTTCTGGCCGGGCGCCAGGCCGTGAT
>JAKJEY010000106.1 GCA_022705165.1 Pseudomonadota bacterium | reverse complement strand
GGCATGTCGGCTCTCCTTTACGCGTAGGGCATCATGGCGCGAACCTGGGCCTTGTCGGAATCATGGACTCCTTCAATGCCACGCAGCTGGCGCTTGCACTTGGTGGTTTTCTTGGTGAGGATGTGACGCTTGAACGCCTGACCCCGCTTGATGCTGCCGCCGGCACGCACCTTGAAGCGCTTCTTGGCGCTGCTCTTGGTCTTCATCTTGGGCATTTATATGCTCCTTAATGACATGTCGTCAGGTGGCTTCCCCTACGGAAACGCTTCAACTACCCGACGCCACTTATGTTGGCCAGCCGCCTTGCGGCGACCCGCCAAATCCTTCTGCTGCCTTACTTCACTACCTTTTTCGCCGGGGCGATGACCATCACCATCTGACGGCCTTCCATCTTCGGCATCTGCTCGACCTGGCCTTCTGTCTCGAGGTCAGCCTTGATGCGCTCCAGCTGACGCATGCCAAATTCCTGGTGCGCCATTTCGCGTCCCCGGAAGCGCAGGGTCACCTTGACCTTGTCGCCCTCTTCGAGGAAGCGAACCATGTTCCGCAGCTTGATCTGGTAGTCGTTCTCGTCCGTACCCGGGCGGAATTTGACTTCCTTGACCTGCACCTGCTTCTGCTTGAGCTTGGCTTCGTGGGCCTTCTTCGCCTCCTGATACTTGAACTTGCCGTAATCCATGATCCGGCAAACAGGTGGCTGGGCCAGCGGGGCAATTTCAACGAGGTCGATTTCTGCCTCTTCAGCCATTTGCATGGCCGTTCTGATGCTCACGATACCGACTTGCTCTCCGGCTTCGCCAATCAGGCGGACTTCCGGCACGTTAATCTCTTCGTTAACGCGATGCGCTTTCTGCAGTGCTATGGTCTTCGCTCCCAGACAGACAAAAGTTAAGCCGTGCCACTCCGCGCTGCGACTTCACCCACAAGTCGCTCGATCAAGGCCTCAAGGGGCATTTGCCCAAGGTCTTGACCACCGCGTGTGCGCACGGCCACCAGTCCGGCTTCCTTTTCCTTGTCTCCGACGACAATCTGGTAAGGCAGCCGGTTCAAGCTATGTTCGCGTATTTTATAGGTAATTTTCTCGTTGCGCAAATCCGCCTCAGCCCGGATGCCTGCATTCCGTAGCATTTGCGCCACATGTTCGGCGTAATCGGCCTGCTTTTCCGAGATATTGAGCACCACCGCCTGCACCGGCGCGAGCCAGAGCGGGAAAGCACCCGAGAAGTTCTCGATCAGGATGCCGATGAAGCGCTCGAGCGAGCCAAGCACGGCGCGGTGCAGCATGACCGGGGTCTTGCGGCTGTTGTCCTCGGCGACATACTCGGCGCCGAGGCGGGTCGGCATCGAAAAGTCGACCTGCATCGTGCCGCACTGCCACGAGCGGCCAATGGCATCCTTGATGTGGAATTCGATCTTCGGGCCGTAGAAGGCGCCCTCACCCGGCAGCTCTTCCCATTCCAGGCCGGAAACGCGCAGCGCTTCACGCAGGGCGTGCTCGGCCTTGTCCCAGACGGCGTCGTCACCGACGCGCTTCTCAGGGCGCAGCGCGAGCTTCACGGCAATGTCGGTGAAGCCGAAATCGGCATAGACATTGCGCACGATGTCGTTGAAGGCGGTGACTTCGGTCTGGATCTGGTCTTCGCGGCAGAAGATGTGCGCATCGTCCTGCGTGAAAGCGCGCACGCGCATCAGGCCATGCAGCGCGCCCGAGGGTTCGTTGCGATGGCAGGAGCCGAATTCGCCGTAGCGCAGCGGCAGCTCGCGGTACGAGCGCAGGCCGGCGTTGAAGACCTGGATATGGCCCGGACAGTTCATCGGCTTGATCGCGTAATCGCGATTCTCGGAAGCCGTGGTGAACATGTTGTCCTTGTAGTTCTCCCAGTGGCCCGATTTTTCCCACAGCGAGCGGTCGAGCACCTGCGGGCAGCGGACTTCCTGGTAGCCGTTGTCACGATAGACGCGGCGCATGTACTGCTCGATCTCCTGCCAAACGGCCCAGCCCTTGGGGTGCCAGAAGACGAGGCCCGGGGCTTCGTCCTGCATGTGGAACAGGTCGAGGTGGCGGCCGACCTTGCGGTGGTCGCGCTTCTCGGCTTCTTCGAGCATGTGCAGGTAGGCGTCGAGGTCTTCCTTCTTCGCCCAGGCGGTACCGTAGATGCGCTGCAGCTGTTCGTTCTTCGAATCACCGCGCCAGTAGGCACCGGCCACCTTCATCAGCTTGAAGGCCTTGAGCTTGCCGGTCGAGGGCACGTGCGGGCCACGGCAGAGGTCGATGAAATCGCCTTCGCGGTAGGGCGACACGTCCTGGTCGGCGGGAATGGCCGCGATCAGCTCGGCCTTGTATTTCTCGCCCATGTCGAGGAAGAACTTGACGGCATCGTCGCGCGCCCAGACTTCGCGGGTCACGGGGATGTCACGCTTGGCGAGTTCGCCCATGCGCTTCTCGATTGCCGCGAGATCCTCGGGCGTGAACGGGCGCGAGAAGGCGAAATCGTAGTAGAAGCCGTTTTCGACCGTCGGGCCGATGGTCACCTGCGCTTCGGGGAACAGTTCCTTCACCGCATAGGCCAGGAGGTGCGCAGTGGAGTGGCGGATCAACTCGAGGCCATCGGCATCGCGATCGGTGATGATCGCAAGTTCGCTGTCCTTGTCGATACTGAAGCTCGTGTCGACGAGCTTGCCATCGACCTTGCCGCCCAGCGCAGCACGTGCGAGACCCGCACCAATGCTTTGCGCAACCTCGGCCACCGTTACGGCAGCTTGCGCAAATTCCCGTTTCGAACCATCAGGCAGGGTAATGACCGGCATCTTTTCAAAATCCCAAAACAAAAAAGCCAGAGGCTTTGGGGGCGCTCTGACTTTCGGTATTTTGGTAGGCGCGATTGGATTCGAACCAACGACCCCCACCATGTCAAGGTGGTGCTCTAACCAACTGAGCTACGCGCCTACTGCAAAGAAGGCCGAATTATACGTGCCCGTCAGGGCAAGTCAACAGCCGAGCGATGCAAATCGACGGCATTTTTACGGCGCCGAAGATTCGGCCTCGTCGAGCAGGCGTTCGCATTCCGCCATGAGCGGGATGCCAAGGTCGGAACGATAGTTCGGGTCGAGCGATTCCATCATCTCGTGGGCGGTATAGAGCCCCGCCTCGCGCGACAGCGTGGACGCCATCTGCCGGGCCATCTCGTCGCTCAGCGCAGATAGCTGGCGCCGCTCGGCAAGTGTCAGAGACCGCTTATGGCGCGAGAGCCAGTCGGCTGCGAGGCTCGCACCCTGCGCTTCAGTCAGCCACTGGCCATGTTCGTAGTACGCAGAGAGGCGCTCGGCCACAAGTGCGTAAATCAGCGCAACGCGTTGCCCCTTTTCACTGACTGGGGGATTGGGCGTGCCGCCGGGATCAGGCATCCGCACACGCACTTTCCGCCGCGCGGGCGACTGCGACGATGGCGCCGACAAGTTCATCGGTGAGCGCCAGCGGCAGGTCATGCCCCATGCCGGGAATGACCTGGAGGCGGGCGCCCGGCACATTGCGGGCAATGTCTTCGCCACAGGCCGCCGGGATCAGCGGATCGTCGGCGCCATGCAGCACCAGCGTCGGCACCTTGATGCCTTTGAGCAGGGGGCGGCGATCGCCATTGGCGATGATCGCCGCAAGCTGGCGGGCAACGCCCTGCGGGTAGAAGCTGCGGTCGAATTCGCGGGCAAACAACTGCTGCAGCCATTCGCTGTCGCTCGGGTAGCGGGGGCTGGCCACGACCGAGAAACGACGGATGCCGTCGGCCACGATGCTTTCCCGGTTGCGTTCGCGCGGCAGGGGGGCGAACAGTGCCGCCGCAGCCTCCGGAGTCGGCCCCGGCAGGGCCAGGTTCCCACTGCTGGCCATGAGGCAGGTCAGCGACAGCACTCGTTCCGCATGGTGCGCGGCAACGAGCTGGGCGATCGCCCCGCCCATTGAAATGCCGACGATGTGCGCAGCACCGATGCCGAGCGCATCGAGCAGCCCGGCACAATCGTCCGCCATGTCCTCGAGCGTGTACGGAACAGTGGGCTTCTCGCCGCTGCGCAGGGCCGAGATGACGTCACCCGCGGCCGGGATCGGCGCATCGTCGAAGCGCGTCGACAGCCCGCAGTCGCGGTTGTCGAAGCGGATGACGCGATAGCCGGCGGCGACCAGGCCGTCACAGATTTCAATGTTCCAACGCAGCAGCTGTGCGCCAAGGCCCATGATGAGCAGGATGGCCGGTGCGTCGGTGCTGCCGATGGATTCGTATTCGAGCTGGATGTTGTTGCCGAGACGGACTTGCATGATGGATGGCGGCGCGCGCAATGTGCGCCGAAAAAGAGGGATCAGACGGGCCAGGCGGCCAGGTATTCGGCCCAGTGCGGCTTCTCGAGGCGCGCGAGTTCGGCGCGGACGAATGCGACTTCCGCATCGTATTCCGCACGCGAGAGCTCGCCACGCATCAGCCGGAAGCGGCAGAGGACGAGGTAGGTATTGACGACATCGGTCTCGCAGTAGTCGCGGATCTCGCCGATGCGTCCCTGTTGGTACGCATCCCAGACCTTGCTACCGTCCATGCCGAGCTTGCCGGGAAAGCCGATCAGCTTGGCGAGGTCATCGAGCGGCGCATTGGCGCGCGGCTGGTACATCGCCAGCAGGTCCATCAGGTCGAGATGGCGCGTGTGGTAGCGGCTGATGTAGTTGTTCCACTTGAAGTCGCGGCTGTCGCCGTAGTCACCCTCACCCATGTCCCAGTAGCGCGGCGCAGTGACGCCGTGCACGAGGCCGCGGTAGTGCAGCACCGGCAGATCGAAGCCGCCGCCGTTCCACGAGACCAGCTGCGGCGTGAACTTCTCGACGCCATCGAAGAAGCGCTGGATGATCTCGCCCTCGTCCTGCTCAGGCTCCGAGAGCGACCAGACCTTCAGCGCATCGCCGGAGCGCAGTACGCAGGAAATGGTGGCAACGCGCTGCAGGTAGTGCGGCAGGAAGTCGCTGTTGTTCTGTGCGCGGCGCTGCTGGAAGGCGAGTTCCGCCACTTCGGCATCGGACATATCCGCCGGCAGGCCATGCAGGCGGCGCAGGCCGGCGACATCCGGAATGGTCTCGATATCGAAAACGAGCGTCGGCTTCATGGGACGGCGCTCAGGCCGGAAAGACGCCGGTCGACAGGTAGCGGTCGCCGCGGTCGCAGACGATGCTGACGATGGTCGCATTCTCGACCTCGGCAGCGATGCGCAGCGCAACGGCGAGCGCGCCACCCGACGAGATGCCGGCAAAGATGCCTTCCTCGCGGGCCAGGCGTCGCGTGATCTCCTCGGCCTCGGCCTGCGAGACGCTTTCGACGCGATCGACGCGGCTGCGGTCGAAGATCTTCGGCAGGTATTCCTCGGGCCACTTGCGGATGCCCGGGATCTGCGAGCCGTCCTCGGGCTGGCAGCCGACGATGCAGACGCCGGCGTTCTGTTCCTTCAGGTAGCGCGAGACGCCCATGATGGTGCCGGTGGTCCCCATGCTGGAAACGAAGTGCGTAATCCTGCCGCCGGTGTCACGCCAGATTTCCGGGCCAGTGCCTTCGTAGTGCGCCAGCGGGTTGTCCGGATTGGCGAACTGGTCGAGGATAATGCCCTTGCCTTCGTTACGCATGCGTTCGGCGACATCGCGCGCGAGTTCCATGCCGCCTTCCTTGGGCGTCAGCACCAGCTCGGCACCATAGGCGCGCATCGACTGACGGCGCTCAACGCTCTGGTTCTCCGGCATGACGAGTATCATGCGGTAGCCGCGCATCGCGGCGGCCATTGCGAGTGCAATGCCGGTGTTGCCGGAGGTGGCCTCGATCAGCGTATCGCCCGGCTTGATGTCGCCGCGCGCCTCGGCACGCGCCACCATCGACAGCGCCGGACGGTCCTTTACCGAACCGGCCGGGTTGTTGCCTTCGAGCTTGGCGAGGATGACGTTGCCGCGTGCCGAAATTTCGGCACCAGGCAGTCGCTGCAGGCGAACAAGCGGCGTATTGCCGACGAAGTTCTCCAGCGTCTTATGCATTTTTCGCCAGCCATTCGACGTACTGGCGAACGCCCTCTTCCACCGTCGCGAATTCGTCCTTGTAGCCGGCTGCGCGCAGTTTCGTGAGGTCGGCCTGGGTAAAGGCCTGGTACTTGCCCTTGAGCGCCTCGGGGAAAGCCACGTATTCGACGAGCCCCTGCGAGACCATCGCATCGAGCGAGAGCGGGGTCTCGCCCTTGAGCGCACGCGCACCATTGACGGACGCGACGGCGACATCGTTGAAGCTCTGCGCGCGACCCGTTCCGAGGTTGAAGATGCCGGACTGCTCGGGATGGTCGAGGAACCAGAGGTTCACCTTGGCGACATCACCGACGAAGACGAAGTCACGCTGCTGGCCGCCCGGGCCGTAGCCGTGCGAACCCTCGAACAGCTTCACCTTGCCGTCGTTGCGGCACTGGTGGAAATGGTGCCAGGCGACCGAGGCCATGCGGCCCTTGTGGTTCTCGCGCGGGCCATAGACGTTGAAGTACCGGAAGCCGACAACCTGTGACGAGGCATCCGGCAGGCGCTTCCTGACGATCTGGTCGAAGAGGAACTTCGAGTAGCCATAGACGTTGAGCGGCCCCTCGTACTGGCGCTCTTCCTTGAACACGGTGCTGGCGCCGTAGGTCGCGGCGCTGGAGGCGTAGAGGAACTGCACTTCCTGCACCAGGCACCAGTCGAGCAGGCCCAGCGAGTAGCGATAGTTGTTCTCCATCATGTAGCGGCCGTCGGTCTCCATCGTGTCGGAGCAGGCGCCTTCATGGAAGATGGCCTCGACGTCACCATCGAACTGGCCGGACATCAGCAGGTCCAGGAACTCGTTCTTGTCCAGGTAATCGACGATGTCGCAATCAACGAGGTTGCGGAACTTGTCCGCCTTGCTCATGTTGTCGACCGCGATGATGCGGTCGACGCCGCGCTCGTTGAGCGCCTTGACGATGTTGGAACCGATGAAGCCGGCAGCGCCGGTGACGATGGTGTACATGGTTGTATTCCTCAGGCCTGGAACGCAGCGAGCGCACCGGCAAGTTCGTCGCGAGAGACAACGGCGGTACCGAGTTTGCCGACGACGATGCCGCCCGCAAGATTGGCAATATGGACGGCCGCCTCCCAGCTTTCCCGCGCTGCCATCATGACCGCCAGCGTGGCAATGACCGTATCGCCGGCACCGGATACGTCATAGACCTCCAGTGCACGGGCCGGTTCGTGGAAGGAGGCACCCTCACGGAAGAGGGTCATGCCCTCCTCGCTGCGCGTGACGAGCAGGGCGTCGAGCCCGAGGTCGCCACGCAGCTTCTGCGCCTTGGCGACGAGCTCCGCCT
>JAKJEY010000105.1 GCA_022705165.1 Pseudomonadota bacterium | reverse complement strand
GCCGTCATTCACCCATTCCTCGTCGCTCCACGCCTCGAAGATGCGCCCGGATTCAACGATGCGATCAAGCACCTTGCGGTTGGCGCCGCCGCGAATGCTGTTGGTCGACACCAGCCCGGCGGCGCTGCATTGCCCGGCTTCGATCTGCGCCCGTGCCTTCTCGAACCAATAGGTCACGAGGTCGGCGCCGCCCGGCACGCGGCCTGCGTAGCGCTTGCGCAGCCGGTCGGTGTAATTGCTGCCGAGTTCGCCGCGCATGACCTTGTCGCCGAGGAAGGGCGGGTTGCCGACGATGGCGTCGCAGGCCGGCCACCCCGCTTCGCTGCCGTCGGCATTCAGCAGCGCGTCGCGGTGCTCGACATGGTCGAGGCGGGCGAGGATGGGGTTCCGTCGCACCGGGTAGCCGTGCGTGCGCATCCATTGCAGTTCGCCGATCCAGACGGTGACGCGGGCGAGTTCGGCGGCGTATTCGTTGAGTTCGATGCCGAGCACGTTGGCCGGGCTGACTTCGATGCTCACCTGCCGCTGCAGGCCGAGCGCTTCGGCGTCGAGGTTGGCTTTGTGTTCGAGATCCTTCAGCGCCTTGAGCGCGAGGTAGAGGAAGTTGCCGGAACCGCAGGCCGCGTCGAGCACGCGGTAGTGCTTGAGCCGTTCGAGGTGGGCGACGAAGCGGGCTTGCGCGGCCTTGTAGGCCTTGTCGCCGGCCTTCCTGCTCTTCGCCATGTCGATAGCAATAGCGGCCCTGGCTGCCTCCCATTCTGCGGCGAGCGGGCGCACGATTACCGGGTCGATCAGGCGCATGATGGTGGCCGGGTCGGTGTAGTGGGCGCCGAGCTGGCTGCGCTTCTTCGGGTCGAGGCCGCGCTCGAACAGGGTGCCGAAAATGGCGGGGTCGATGGCATTCCAGTCGAGCTTGCTGGCGGCGTGCAGGATGGCCGCCTCGTCGGTGTCGAGCGGCAGCGGGTCGATCACTTCGAAGAGGCCGCCGTTGAAATAGGCGATGTCTTCGAGCGCGAAATCGCCGCCCTTCTGCATGGCGGTGAAGAGTTCGCGCAGGCGGCTGTCGAGCTTCTGGCCGTCCTGCTTGCTCTTGTCGAGCAGGCGTTCGAAGAGGCCGTGCGGCAGCAGTTCGGCATCCTCGGCGAAGAGGCAGAACAGGCATTGAGTGAGGAAGTGGGCAACACGCTGCTCCCCCTCGGCGCCGGGGTGGCGGGCACGCAGGCGGCTGGCGAGGTCGGCGAAGGCGCGGGCGGCTTCGTCGGTGATCTGCCGGTTGTCACGGCTGGGGCGGAAGCGCTCGGGCGCTTCGAACAGCCATTGCAGCTTCTGCAGGTTTTCCGGCGTGCCGATGTCCTCGATGCGGATCGTATGCACTTCCGACGGGGCGCCGGTGAAGTGGGTGTGGATCTGGATCAGGTGGCGGTCGGAGACGACGAGCAGCGGCGGGTTGTCGAGCGCCAGCGCGTAGGTCATCAACTGCTTGAGGGCCTTGCCGAGGTCGGCGCCCGGCGCCTTGTATTCCCACGCGAAGCAGTGGCGCTTCCAGACATCGGCCCAGCCGTGGTTGCCGCCGGTGCGCTGGGTGCCGCGCTCGAAGCAGTAGTTCTCGGGGTCGGCGGGCTTCTCCTGACCGAGCAGTTCGCACAGATCGAGAAAGTGGGCCTGTGCGCCGGCACGCTCGGAGAGGGCGTCGGCACTGCCGCCGGGCTGCCATTTCGCGATGAATTCGCAAATAAGTCGGGCAATGAGTGAACTGCGGGTCACGGGCCTTGCCTGTCTGCTGTGATCAGAGCTGAACGGGATACTGCATTCTACATGCCGTCGCCATGAACGGTGATGAGGGGGCGGCCCTTACCCGGCCGGGGATGCCGCATCCTCACCCGCCGACAGCCATTTCAACAGCATGTCGTAGAGCGCATCGGGATCGATCGGCTTTGCCAGGTGATCGTTCATGCCCGCTGCCAGGCATTCAGCACGGTCTTCTGCGAAAGCGTTGGCGGTCGTCGCGACAATTGGAATCTTCGCGCAGCCGGGCAGCGCACGTATCGCACAAGTCGCTTCGACGCCGTTCAGTTTCGGCATCTGAATGTCCATCAGGATCAGGTCATAGCGCGTCCGCGTCGCGAACGTCACCGCGGCTTCACCATCCGGCGCAAAATCCGGCGCGATGCCGACATCCGCGATCAACAGACCCAGCACTTCCCGATTGACGGGCTCATCTTCAGCGACGAGTATCCTGGCCCCGCCGAAACGGCTGCGCAGCTGTTCTTCCGCAGACTCGTCGTGGGCGCTGGCGGCGGCTGCCTGAACCTGATCGGCGATGCGCAGCAGGGCAGTGAACCAGAAGGTGCTGCCTTGCCCCGGCTCGCTGAGCAGGCCGATCTGCCCGCCCATCATCTCGGCGAGGCGGCGGCTGATGGCCAGCCCGAGACCGGTGCCTCCGTAGCGTCGCGTCAGCGAGCTGTCGGCCTGTTCGAACGCCGAAAACAGTCGCCGCTGGTCGTGGGCATCGATGCCGATGCCACTGTCCTCGACCTCGAAGCGGAGCTGCAGTGTTTCCGCATCGTGTCTTTCTCCGCTGATGCGGACACGGACGAATCCGGTATCGGTGAACTTGATGGCGTTACCGACCAGGTTGACGAGGATCTGAGTCAGCCGCAGCGGGTCGCCCGTCAGTCGGCGATCGACGAGGTCGGCGGGGATCGTGATGCCGAAAGTCAATCCTTTTTCCTGGCATTTCGTTTCGACGAGGTTGATCAGGTTGTCGCGGATGTCGCCCAGCCTGAAACTGCTCGCATTGAGCTGCAGGCGGCCGGCCTCGATCTTCGAGATGTCGAGAATGTCGTTGATGACGGCGAGGAGGTGGTCCGATGCACGCTTCACCTTCTCGAGCTTGTCGCGAACACCGTCATCCTGGGTCTGGCGGAGCGCGATCCCGGTGAGGCCGAGGATGGCGTTCATGGGTGTCCGCAGCTCATGGCTCATGTTGGCGAGGAAAGTGCTCTTCGCCTGGCTGGCGGCCTCCGCCTGATCTTTCGCGATGGAGAGTTCGCGGGTACGTTCCAGAATCCTCGCTTCGAGTGTCGCCTGGTGATTCTCCAGTCTCTCGAGGGCGCGCTTCCGCTCGGTCACGTCGATTGCCGTGTAGACGAGATGGTCGACCGTGCCATCTGCCCGGCGGATCGCGGTAACCGAAATATCTGCCCAGAGAGGTTCGCCGCTTGCCTTGTGCAGGCATTCCTCGATGCGATAGCTCTCCCTGGTACCTCCGAGCAGCTCGGCTCGCAGGCCGGACAACATCCCGGTGGTCGCAGGAGCATCCTCGCTTGCGGCGAACTGGCTGATGTTGGTACCGATCAGACTGTCTTCGGCCTGATCCAGCAATCTCCCGAAGCTGAGGTTCGCGTCGATGATGTCGCCCGGCGGATTCGTGATGGCGATCGCGGCGTTGCTGTGCTCGAAGATGCTCCTGAAGCGTGTTTCCTGCGCGCGTAGTTCGTGCGTCCTTTCGGCGACGCGCGCCTCGAGCTGTCGTTCCGAGTCCCGCAGGGCCGTAACGAGCGCATCTCCCGCTGCGATGGCTTCCGCCTGCGCGTGCTCCTTCTCGATCTGCAGGTAGTTGATACGGTCGGCCAGCGCGAAGGAGAGCATCAGCATTTCCAGCGCCGAGCCGATCAGCATGCCGTAGGTGGTGACGAAGTTGGTCGGTAGCCAGCCGAGGTTACGGAATGCCAGAACGGCGACACCGACCAGCAGCAAGGACCAGGCGATCAGGAACCAGCGGGCACCGCGGTTGCCGCTGCGCAGGCAGCGGATGGCGGTCATCACGGCGATGATGGAGAACACGGCACCCGCCAGCGAGATCATGATCGAGCCGGCGCGGTAATCGAAGAGGATGACGACGCCGATGGAAAGCGCGAAGAAGGCGATCAGCGATCTGATCCACGTGTCCAGGCGTGGAGCGTTGGTTCGGGTTGCGAGGAAGCTGCGTGTGAAGAGCGCACCGAACAACCCGGTCAGTCCGAAGCCGAGCGGAAAGGCGAGATGTCCCCACGTTGGCGACGCCGGCCACAGGAACTGGTTACCGAGGCCATTGACCGATAGTTGCCCGATGGCCATGCCGAGACCGAAAAGCACATAGAGGAGGAAACTTCTGTCCCGCACGGTGAGGAAGAGCAGGAAGTTGTACCCCATCAGCGCCAGTATCATGCCGAAGTAAAGTGCCAGCGCGACGTAGGCGTTTCGCGCCGCCTGCGCGAAAGGCTCGGCCGCCCACAGGTGAAGAGGTACCGTCATGCTGCCTTGCGATGCGACACGGAGATAGACGAATCGCGGATCGCCCGCGGAGACCGTCAGCGGTACCACGAAATTCCGGTGGTCGATCGGGCGCTCGGCATAGGGGAGCCGGTCGCCCAGCATCCAGCGCCGGTCGGCGTCATGAATCTCGATACTGTCGAGGGTGGGATAGCTGATTTCGAGCAGCCAGTCGCGGCGCGCATCGGTGGCCGCATCGAGCCGGAAGCGCAGCCAGTAAACTGATTTCGTGTAGCCGAAATTGAGTGTTCCCGCCGTTCCTGTCTCCGCCTTGAATCCAGCGCCGTTCTGCGAACGGACATCGTCAATGGTCAGCTCGCCCGTGGGGTCTTCGAGGATCTCCACGTGCCGGGCGAGATCGACGCTGGTCGTGCCCGGCAGAAGCAAGGGGGCGCCCGCCGCAAGTGGGCCGGTACCGAGGCACACAAGAAAGGCAAGCAGCAGCAGGAAGCGTTTCTGCGTCATTAGGTCCCAGACTACGACATCATGTCGTGGGCCTATTGTAGTGATCTGAGGTCGCTACCGCAATGACGAGGACAAGTATCGGGCCGTGTTTTCGTCCAACTGTTTTCCCGATTGCGCCCCCGTTTGCCGGAAGATCAAGTCTTACCAGTTCGGTTCGCGCTCCGGCGTCGCCGTAATTCTGTGGATGCTGAGGTCGGCGCCTTCGTATTCCTCTTCCTGGTCGAGGCGCAGGCCCACCGCGGCCTTCATCGTGCCATAGACAGCCGCGCCACCGATCAGCGCGACGGTGATCGCCATCGCGGTCATGATCAGCTGCGGCATGAAGGCGACGCCACCGAGACCGCCGAGCGCCTTCTGGCCGAAGATGCCGGCAGCGATGCCGCCCCAGGCGCCGCACAGGCCGTGCAGCGGCCAGACACCGAGCACGTCGTCGATCTTCCAGCGGTTCTGCGTCAGCGTGAACATCACCACGAACAGCGCGCCGGCAACGCCGCCAACGACCAGCGCCCCCATCGGATGCATCAGGTCGGAGCCGGCGCAGACGGCTACCAGCCCGGCGAGCGGACCGTTATGCACGAAGCCGGGGTCGTTCTTGCCGAGCACCAGTGCGACCAGGGTGCCGCCGACCATCGCCATCAGCGAGTTGAGCGCGACGAGTCCGGAGATCTTGTCGAGCGTCTGCGCGCTCATGACGTTGAAGCCGAACCAGCCGACGGTGAGGATCCAGGCACCGAGCGCAAGGAAGGGAATCGATGACGGCGGGTGCGCCGAAATCTCGCCACTCTTGCGATAGCGGCCGTGGCGCGCGCCGAGCAACAGCACTGCCGGCAGCGCAATCCAGCCGCCCATCGCATGCACGACGACGGAGCCGGCAAAGTCGTGGAACTCCTCGCCGAACGTGGCCTTCAGCCAGGCCTGGATGCCGAAGGCCTGGTTCCACGCGATGCCCTCGAAGAACGGGTAGACGAAGCCGACGATGAGGAAGGTGGCGGCGAGTTGCGGGTTGAACTTGGCGCGCTCGGCAATGCCGCCGGAGATGATCGCCGGGATGGCGGCCGCGAAGGTGAGCAGGAAGAAGAACTTGGTCAGCTCGAACCCGTTCTTCTCGGCCAGCACTTCCGCGCCGACGAAGAAACTGGTGCCGTAGGCGATGCCATAGCCGATGAAGAAATAGGCGATCGTCGATACCGCGAAGTCGGTGAGGATCTTCACCAGCGCGTTCACCTGGTTCTTCTTGCGCACGGTGCCGACTTCGAGGAAGGCGAAGCCGGCATGCATGGCCAGCACCATGATGGCGCCGAGCAGGATGAACAGGGTGTCGTTGGCAGTCTTGAGCGCGTCCATGGCTCCTCCGGAAAATTCGGTCGGAGCCATTTAGCAACTTCTACGCCAGTACGCTATCCATTAAAAATCAATCAGATGGCAATACGGCACAGCGAAAGCCGCACCATTGCCGTGCGGAAAGGGGGATGTGCGCACCATCGCGGTGCGAAATGCACCATGCCGGACCGTTCGCTTCACTTCGGTGCAGCCCCCGGCGGCAGGAGTACCCACATCTGCCCGGTCTGCTTCATGCGCCCGGCCTGTGCACCCGCCTCGGCGCCGAAGCCCCAGAAGAAATCGGCGCGTACGACGCCCTTGATCGCACCGCCGGTATCCTGTGCCATCACGAGGCGACGCAGCGGCACTTCGCTGTTCGGCCGGGTCGTTGCCAGAAAGACCGGGGCGCCGAGCGGGATCGAACGCGGATCGACGGCGATCGTGCGCTCCGCCAGCAGCGGCACGCCGAGCGCCCCCAGCGGCCCCTCTTCCGGCGACAGCCTCGGCGAGAGTTCACGGAAGAAAACATAGCTCGGGTTGCTGTTCAGCAACTCGTCGAGCTTCGCCGGATTCGCACGCGCCCAGGCCTGGATGCCCTGCATCGAGGCTTCGCTGGCAAGCAGCTCGCCACGCTCGATCAGCACGCGCCCGATCGACTGGTAAGGGTGTCCGTTCTGATCGGCGTAGCCGACGCGGACCATGTCGCCGGAGGGCAGCCTGACGCGGCCGGAGCCCTGGATCTGCAGGAAGAAGAGTTCGATCGGATCATCCACCCAGAGCAGGACCGGCGGCGCGCCTTTGGCGTGATCGACGATGTCGGCGCGCGAGTAGTAGGGCACGACCTTGTTGCCGACCAGACGGCCGCGCACGCGCTTGCCCTTGAGCTCCGGAATGACATCGCCGAGTTCGATCGTCAGCAGGTCCTTCGGCACGCCGTGCAGCGGAAAACGCGCCTTCTCGCCGCGGGTGCGTGCGCCGGCGAGCAGCGGCTCGTAGTAGCCGGTGACGAGACCGTCACGGTTGCCGTCGGGATTGATGGCAACGTAGGGCTGAAACTGTGCTTCGAAGAAGCGGCGGATTGTCGCCGCAGTCGCCGGGCCGCCCTTCGCATCGACCACCTTCGCCGCCTCGCAGGCGGGACGCCATGCCGGCCATTGTGGTTTGCCGGCAAGGCCGCGGCAACTCTGCTGGAAGGCAGGCCAGGCTGCGGCAAGGTCGTCCTCGGCCCAGCCAGGCAGATCTTCCCAGCGGGCAGGCTGCAGGGGCTTGGCCGG
>JAKJEY010000104.1 GCA_022705165.1 Pseudomonadota bacterium | reverse complement strand
CGTAAGTATCGGAAGCCATCGGCCAGCCGCCGCTATGGACGACGAGACCGAGCTGGTGGCTTTCCGGCGGGATTTCCCAGAGTTCCTTAAGGCCGATGCCGTAGGTTTGCGGATCGGCGCCGTCGTTCAAGTTGAACTGCGCCATCAGCTGCTTGCCGAGATGGCCGCGGCAGCCTTCGGCGAAGAACGTGTATTTCGCGTGCAATTCCATGCCGAGCTGGAAGGCCGGGCCTTCACTGCCGTCCTTGAGGCGGCCCATGTCGCCCGTGGCGACGCCCTTTACGGCGCCATTCTCGTCGAACAGCACCTCGGCGCCGGCGAAGCCGGCATAGACCTCGACGCCCATCGCTTCCGCCTGCTGCCCGAGCCAGCGGCAGACGTTGCCGAGCGAGATGACGTAGTTGCCGTGGTTCTGGAAGCAGCCCGGCAGCAGCATGTTCGGGACCTGTTTGGCGCCGGATTCCGAGAGGACGAGGAAACGATCCTCGGTGACGGCGGCGTTGAGCGGGGCACCGTCTTCCTTCCAGTTCGGGAACAGCTCGGCGATGGCCTTCGGGTCCATGACGGCGCCCGAGAGGATGTGGGCGCCGATCTCGGCGCCTTTCTCGATCAGGCAGACCGAAATCTCCTTGCCGGCTTCGCTCGCCAGTTGCTTGAGACGGATTGCCGAGGCCAACCCGGCGGGGCCGCCACCAACGATCAGGACATCGAACTCCATCGCTTCGCGCTGCATGTTCTCGCTCTCCAAAGATTTTTGTTATGCTGCGGACTGCAAAACAATACGGTAACGTATGGTGCGAATCATAGCAAAATTTCCCAACTGATCAAGGGCGAATTGAAGAAAATGGAAAAACACCACAAGCTGATCCACACCACGACGATCCCCATCCGCTGGGGCGACATGGATGCCTACGGGCACGTGAACAACACGATCTACTTCCGCTACATGGAGCAGGCCCGCTGCGAGTGGCTCGAAGGGCTGGGCTACAAGGTTGCGCCCGAAGGCCATGCGCCGGTCATCATCAATGCGGCCTGTACCTTCATGATCCCGATGACCTACCCGGGTACCGTCGAGGTGCGCACCTTCGCCGGTGAACTCGGTCGCAGCAGCGTTGTTACGTCATACGAAATGCGGATTGTCGGCGACGAGACAGTCTATGCTCAGGGTTCTGCCAAAATCGTCTGGATGGATACGGCGACCGGAAAGTCGGTGCCGATTCCCGACGATCTGAGAGCGCTGGTGAGCTGAGCAGCGCAAGCAAAACAACAACGGAGGAGTGAATGAACGACAGCCTGCTGTGGACGCCGAGTCCCGAGAAAATCGCCGCGACCAACATGGCGGCCTTCATGCGCCGCGCCGGCTTCGACAATTATGAGGCCCTCTGGCAGTGGTCTGTCGACCAGCCGGACGCGTTCTGGCCGCTGGTCTGGGATTTCTGCGGGGCGATCGGCGAGCGCGGCAACGCCGTGCTCGAGCACGGCGATCGCATGCCCGGGGCCATCTGGTTTCCGCAGGCGAAGCTCAACTATGCCGAGAACCTGCTGAAGCTGCGCGACGACGGCGATGCGCTGGTCTTCTGGGGCGAGGGCAAGGTCAAGCGGCGCCTGAGCCGGGGCCAGCTCTACGCCGAGGTTTCCCGCTTCCAGCAGGCGCTGAAAGCCGCCGGCGTGACCGAGGGTGACCGCGTCGCGGGCTATCTACCGAACATGCCGGAAACCATCGTGGCGATGCTGGCGACGACGGCCCTCGGTGCGGTCTGGTCCTCCGCCTCGCCGGATTTCGGCGTGCAGGGCGTCGTCGACCGCTTCGGGCAGATTGCGCCGAAGGTGCTCGTCTGCGTCGACGGCTACTGGTACAACGGCAAGGCGGTCGATTGCATGGCCAAGAATGCCGAGGCCGTCGCGCTGCTGCCGTCGGTCGAGAAGACCGTCGTCGTCGGCTATCTGTCGGACAGCGCCGATGTGGCGCCCATCCGCAACGGCGTGCGCTGGGCTGACTTCGTGGCGCCGCATGCGGCCGGCGAGGTCGAAATCCTGCGTCTGCCCTTCGATCACCCGCTGTTCGTCATGTATTCGTCGGGTACCACCGGCGTGCCGAAGTGCATCGTGCATTGCCACGGCGGCGCACTGCTGCAGCACCTCAAGGAGCACCAGCTGCACAGCGACGTGAAGCCGGGCGACCGTGTCTTCTACTTCACCACCTGCGGCTGGATGATGTGGAACTGGCTGGTTTCCGGCCTCGCCTCGGGCGCGGCGCTGCTGCTTTACGACGGTTCACCGTTCGTCGCCGGCGCTGACGGGAAGAACGGCAGCATCCTCTTCGATTATGCCGATGCCGAGGGCATGACCCACTTCGGTACCTCGGCCAAGTTCATCGATGCCGTGGCCAAGGCGGAGCTATCGCCACGCCGCTCGCACCGGCTGGCGAGCGTGCGTGCCATGTTCTCGACCGGCAGCCCGCTGGCGCCGGAAGGATTCGACTATGTGTACCGCGAGATCAAGGGCGACATGCTGCTCGCGTCGATCTCGGGCGGTACCGACATCCTGTCGTGCTTCGTGCTCGGCAATCCCGTGCTGCCGGTCCATCGCGGCGAGATCCAGTGCCGCGGCCTCGGCATGGCGGTCGAAGTTTTCGATGACGAGGGCAGGCCGGTACGTGGCGAAAAGGGCGAGCTGGTGTGCACGAAACCCTTCCCGGCCATGCCGGTCGAATTCTGGAATGACAGCGACGGCAGCAAGTACCGCGCCGCCTATTTCGAGCGCTTCGACAATCTCTGGTGCCATGGCGATTTTGCCGAAATCACGGCGCACGGCGGCATGATCATCTACGGCCGTTCGGACGCGACGCTCAACCCGGGCGGCGTACGTATCGGCACGGCGGAGATCTATCGCCAGGTCGAGAAGCTGCCGGAGGTCGTCGAATCGCTGGTGATCGGGCAGGACTGGCCACCGGGGGCGATCGGCGACGTTCGCGTGGTGCTTTTCGTCAAGCTGCGCGAAGGCGAAACGCTGGACGATGCGCTGGCCGATCGCGTGAAGAAGCAGATCCGCGACAACACCACGCCGCGCCATGTGCCGGCCAGGGTGCTGCAGGTGGCCGACATCCCGCGCACGAAGAGCGGCAAGATTGTCGAACTTGCCGTGCGTAACGTGGTCCATGGACGAGCGGTGAAGAACGTCGAGGCGCTGGCAAATCCGGAGGCGCTCGAGCACTTCCGCGACCGTCCCGAACTCCAGTCCTGAAAGGGGATAAGCAAGATGGCGAACCTCAAGTTCCTGGGCATTTCCGGCAGCCTGCGCCGGCAGTCATGCAACAGTGGCCTGCTGCGTTGCGTGGCGAAGTCGCTGCCGGCAGGCGTCGATTTCGAGGTCGCGGACCTCGCCGACATCCCGTTCTTCAATGCCGATGTCGCTTCGCAGGGGAAGCCGGCCGGCGTTGCGCGCGTCCTGGCGCAGATGGGATCGGCCGATGCGCTGGTGCTGGCCTGTCCCGAATACAACTACTCGATCGCGCCGGCACTGAAGAACATCATCGACTGGGCATCACGCGAGCCTGACAACGCGCTGCTTGCCGGCAAACCGGTGGCGATCATGGGCGCTGGTGGTGGCATGGGCACCTCTCGGGCGCAGTATCACCTGCGGCAGGTCTGCGTCTTTCTCGATCTGCATCCGCTGAACAAGCCCGAGGTGTTCGCCAACGCCTTCGCCGGCGGCTTCGATGCCGATGGCAACCTGACCGACGAGAAGATCGCTGCCAACATCGCGCAGCAACTCGCTGCGCTGGCGGCGTGGACACGCCGCCTCAAGGGCCTGCACCAGTAATCCTCAGCGCGGCGGGGGAGGGTCATCCTTCTCCGCGTCGGCGCGCATCTTGTCGCCGATCGGATCGTCGGGCCGGATCACCAGTACCGCCAGTTGCAGGATCAGCAGGGCGAAGAGGCTCATCGCGACGGCGTCGAGCGAGGCTGTTCCGATGGCGAGGATGACGGGCAGCACGATCATGCCGGTGCCGACGAATTTCATGAGCGCATCCCTGTCCATCGTATCCTCCCTGCCGCACGGAAGCGGTCGTGAGTCGTCTGTGAACCCGGATCGGGATACGTGTGGAGTCGTCCCGACGCGAACGGTACCGTAGCAGCGCGCCACGGTGTCCAGTGTTTGGTTATAGGCGAAACGTGGCGTTCCCGCGCATCAGCTTTTTCTATCCTCGACCCACGGTGTGCCGGTGCTGCCAGAATGCCGCGACGGGCAGGGCGCCGATCGTTTTTGCCCTTCCCCCTTCTCCCTTCACAAGTTAACATTGGGCCTCCGCAACAACCGCGAAGCTCGCCGGTCCCGCCTTCATGCTGGCCTATATCCTCCGCCGACTGCTGTACGCAATTCCGATCCTGGTCGGCGTCAACCTGATCACCTTTGCGCTCTTCTTCGTCGTCAATACGCCCGATGACATGGCGCGCATGCAACTCGGCGTGAAGCGGGTGACGCCCGAGGCGATCATGAAATGGAAGGCCGAGCGCGGCTACGACAAGCCGCTGCTGTGGAACGGCGAGGCCACCGGCGCCGCCAAGGCGACCGAGACGATCTTCTTCCAGAAATCGGCGCTGATGTTCGCCGGTGATTTCGGTCGCGCCGAGGACGGACGCGACATCGCCCGCGAGATCCGTACGCGCATGGTGCCGTCGCTGGCCATTGCGCTGCCGACCTTCCTGCTCGGTTTGCTGGTCACCGTCAGTTTCGCGCTGCTGCTCGCCTTCTTCCGCGCCACGGCCTTCGATTTCTGGGGCGTCGTCGCCTGCGTCGCAATGATGTCGATCTCCGGGCTCTTCTACATCATCGGCGGCCAGTACCTGTTCTCGAAGATGTTCCGGCTGGTGCCGATTTCCGGCTATTCCGGCGATCTCGACGCCTGGCGTTTCCTGCTGCTGCCCGTGTTGATCGGCGTCGTCTCCGGGATCGGTTCGTCCGCACGCTGGTATCGCACGATCTTCCTCGAGGAGATCGGCAAGGACTACGTGCGCACGGCGCGGGCGAAGGGGCTTACCGACCTGAAGGTGATGTTCGGCCACGTGCTGCGCAATGCGATGATCCCGATCCTGACCGGGGTCGTCGTCGTCATTCCGCTCCTCTTCATGGGCTCGCTCCTGACCGAATCCTTCTTCGGCATTCCCGGCCTTGGCAGCTATACGATCGATGCGATCAACGCGCAGGATTTCGCGGTCGTGCGGGCGATGGTCTTCATCGGCTCGGTGCTCTACATCATCGGCCTGATCCTGACCGACATTTCCTACACGCTGGTCGACCCGCGCATCCGTTTCGAATGATGGCCATCCAGCCCGTCCTCCTCTGGTCCGACCTCTGCATCTGGCTGCTTGTGCTGGCAGCAGTCGGTGCCGCGTGGTGGTCGTCACGGCAACCCCCGCTGCGCGCGGCCTGGTCTCGGGTCGCCCGTAACCGTGTCGGCATGGCGTCGGCGACCTTGCTTGCAGTCTTCGTGCTGATCGGCCTCGCCGATTCGCTGCACTACCGTCCGCAGTTGCCGCCGAAAGCCGGCGACGATCCGGCGAAGCCGGTCTACGCCATCGAGGTCCTGTCCGCACTCGATGTGCTGCTGATGCCCCTGCGGACAAAGGTCGAGAAGACCTATTCCGAGCCGCTGGCCACGCGTGCCTATGCCAAGGAAATGATCGAGATCCGGGAGGCGGACGGCACGGTACGCAAGGCGCGCGAGTATCCGCGCCTGCGTCACGGCGGCGCGCATCTCGCTGCCGACGAGGCGCGTGCGGTCAGTGACATTGCATTGCGCTGTGCGCTGGCGCTGGCGGTGGGCGCGCTCATCTGGACGGGATTGGCGCTCCTTTGCGCCTGGCGCGTCGCAGACAGTCGAGGCATCGCCATTGCCCGAGCCTGGCGTCAGATCTGGCGCCATGAGGAGGGGCCGGCGTGGAACGCCGTGCTGCTGACGCTCGCCGCCGTCCTCGCGCTCGCGGCGCTGATTGCCGGACCGGCCGGGGCCTACCACGTGTTCGGCACCGACAAGGTCGGCCAGGACGTCCTCTACCAGGTGCTGAAGAGCATCCGCACCGCGCTGGTGATCGGCCTGGTCACGACGCTGGTGACCTTGCCGCTGGCTGTCGTGCTTGGCATCGTTGCCGGTTATTTCCGCGGCTGGGTCGATGACCTCATCCAGTACCTCTATACGACGCTGAACTCGATCCCCGGCGTGCTGCTCATTGCCGCCGCCGTGCTGATGATGCAGGTGCTCATCGACACGCATCCGCAGTGGTTCTCGACCGCCGCCGAACGCGCTGACCTGCGCCTGCTCGCGCTCTGCTTCATCCTTGGCCTGACCAGCTGGACCGGGCTGGCACGCCTCCTGCGCGGCGAAGTGCTGAAGCTGCGCGAACTGGAATATGTCCAGGCGGCGCAGGCCTTCGGTGTCTCCGACCTGCGCATCATCGCGCGCCACCTGCTGCCGAACCTGATGCATATCGTCATCATCGCGCTGGTCATGGATTTTTCCGGGCTGGTGCTGGCCGAAGCCGTGCTTTCTTATGTCGGGATCGGCGTCGATCCGACCATGATCAGTTTCGGCACGATGATCAACAACGCGCGCATGGAACTGGGCCGGGAACCGGTCGTCTGGTGGTCGCTGGTCGCGGCGTTCGCCTTCATGTTCGCCATGGTGCTGGCAGCCAACCTGCTCGCCGATGCCGTCCGCGATGCCTTCGACCCGAGGATGGCCTGATGGCGAAACCTGTGGAGACGGGCATGCCGCTGCTTTCGGTACGTGATCTGGCGATGGGCTTTGCCTCGGCGAAGGGCGTGTTGCCGGCAGTGGCAGGGATCAGCTTCGATGTCGCCGCCGGCGAGACGTATGCATTGCTCGGTGAATCCGGTTGCGGCAAGTCGGCGACGGCGCTCGCGCTGATGCGCCTGCTACCCGCGGCCGGGCGTGTGCTCGGCGGCGAGGTTTTCCTCGACGGCCGCGAACTGCTCGGCCTGCCGGAAACGGAGATGCGTGCACTGCGTGGCGGCGGCATGGCGATGATCTTCCAGGAGCCGGCGACCAGCCTCAACCCGGTGATGACGGTGGGCCGCCAGATCGGTGAGGTGCTGGCGCGGCGCGACGATCTCTCCGAAGAGGCCCGGCGGGCGAAGGCCGAGAAACTGCTGGCGGCGGTCGGCATCGCTGATGCCGCGCGGCGGCTCGACGAATACCCCTTCCAGATGTCAGGCGGCATGAAGCAGCGCGTGATGATCGCGATGGCACTGGCCGGCGACCCGGCGCTGCTCGTGGCCGACGAGCCGACGACGGCACTTGATGTGACCATCCAGGCCCAGATCCTCGACCTGCTGCGCCGGCTGCAGCGCGAGCGGCGCATGAGCATGCTGTTCATCACCCACGATCTGGGCGTGGTCGGCGAACTGGCCGAGCAGGTGGTGGTGATGCGCAACGGCCTGGTGCTCGAGCAGGGCCGC
>JAKJEY010000103.1 GCA_022705165.1 Pseudomonadota bacterium | reverse complement strand
CGGTCGAGCGCGACCGACTGGCGGCCGATGGCGAAGGCACGATGCACGAGCAGGCCGAAGAGCACGATCACCGTGATCACGCCGACCAGGCCCAGCTCCTCGGCAATCACCGCGAGCAGGAAATCGGTATGCGCCTCGGGCAGGTAGAACAGCTTTTCGACCGACGCCCCGAGGCCGACGCCGAAGATCTCGCCGCGGCCGAATGCAATCAGCGCGTGCGAGAGCTGGTAGCCGCGGCCGAAGGCATCGGCCCACGGGTCCATGAAACCGAAGATGCGGTCGCGCCGGTAAGGCGAGACGATGATCAGCACGGCAAAGGCCGCGAGCAGCAGCACGATCAGGATGGCGAAGAGCCGCGCACGCATGCCGCCAAGGAAGAGGATGCCCATGGCGATCGAGGTGATGACGACGAAGGCGCCGAAGTCGGGCTCCTTCAACAGCAGTACGCCGACGAAGGCCATGGCGCCGAACATCGGCAGGAAGGCCTTCTTCAGGTCGTGCATGACCGCCATCTTGCGCACCGTGTAGTCGGCGGCATAGAGCGCAGCGAACAGCTTCATCAGTTCGGAGGGCTGCAGGTTGGCGACTCCCAGCGGCAGCCAGCGGCGGGCACCGTTGACGTCCTTGCCGACGCCGGGGATGAGCACGACGATCAGCAGCACGACGCCGGCGAAGAACAGCAACGGGGCCGCCTTCTGCCAGGCCGCCAGCGGAATCTGGAAGGCGACGGCGGCAGCGACGATGCCGATGGTCAGGAAGATCGCATGGCGCAGCAGGAAGTACGCCGGCTGGTGAGCGGTGAAGCGCCCGGCCTCGGCGATCGCGATCGAGGCCGAATAGACCATCACCATGCCGAAGAAGAGCAGGAACAGCGCACTCCAGAGCAGCACGAAATCGACTTCGGTCGGCATGCGGCGCGGCTGGTCGAGGGCCTGGATCAGCATGCGGCGGCCTCCAGCGATTTCACCGCCGCGACGAAAGCTTCGGCGCGATGCGCGTAGTTGCGGTACATGTCGAGGCTGGCGCAAGCCGGCGACAGCAGTACGGCATCACCGGCGACGGCCTGGCCGGCGCAGAAACGGACGGCTGCATCCATGTCGGCACAGCGCAGCAGCGGCACGCCGCAGTCCTTCAGGACATGCTCGATGGCGGCGGCGTCACGCCCGATCAGCGCCACGGCACGGCCATGTGCTGCAACAGCCGGGATCAGCGGCGAGAAATCCTGACCCTTGCCATCGCCGCCGAGGATCAGCGCCAGCTTGCGGCCTCCACTGCCCATGCCGTTGATCGCGGCCAGTGTCGCGCCGACATTGGTACCCTTCGAGTCGTCGTAGTAATCAACACCGCCGACGCTGGTCACAAACTCGACGCGGTGGGCCAGGCCACGGAATTCGCGCAGCGCTGGCAGCACCGATTGCGGCGCAATGCCGGCCGCTTCGAGCAGCGCCAGCGCGGCCATCGCGTTGGCAGCATTGTGCAGCCCGGCAAGTTTCATCTCGGCCGCGGGCAGCAGGCGCTCGGACCCGCGCATCAGCCAGCCGTCGACGAGACCATAGTCGGCAGCGCGCGGCGCGCGGTCGAGGCCGAAGGTCACCAGCGCCTTGCCGCAGCGCCCCATGCCAAGGCTGCGGTCATCATCACGGTTCAGCACCATGCGCCGGCAGCCCTTGAAGATGCGGGCCTTCGCGACTGCGTATTCGTCGAGACCGGCGTAGCGGTCAAGGTGATCTTCCGAGATATTGAGCACGGTCGCCGCATCGGCGTTGAGCGTCTGCGTCGTTTCCAGCTGGAAGCTCGACAGTTCCAGAACCCAGAGTGCCGGCATCGCGTTGCCATCGATCGCCGCCATCAGTGCATCCAGTGCCGACGGCGAGATGTTGCCGCAGGCCACCGCCGGAACGCCGGCCGCATTGGCGAGATGCGCCGTCAACGCCGTGGTGGTCGTCTTGCCGTTGCTGCCGGTGATGGCGACGATTTTCGCTTCCGGGCTGCGCGCATGCACGGCCCAGGCGAAGAGCTCGATCTCGGACACCACCGGCACGCCACGCGCAAGTGCCGTCTGGACATTGGCTTCCTGGACCGGCAGGCCGGGGGAGATGGCGATGAAATCGACATCAGCGAAACTCGCTGCAGCAAACGGCCCGACGGCCAGTTCGGCATCGGGCACAGCCGACTTCAGGGCATCGACGTTCGGCGGCAGGGCGCGGCTGTCGGCGACACGCACGCGCGCGCCTTCGCGCGCGAGCCAGGTCGCCATCGCCAGCCCCGTTTCACCGAGGCCGAGTACCAGTGCCAGTTTGCCCTTGACGTCCATTTTCCGTTTCTAGCGCAGCTTCAGCGTCGACAGCCCGAACAGCACGAGCATGATGGTGATGATCCAGAAGCGAACCACCACCTGCGTTTCCTTCCACCCCCCGAGTTCGTAGTGGTGGTGCAGCGGCGCCATGCGGAAGATCCGCTTGCCACCGGTGAATTTGAAGTAGAGGACCTGGGCCGCAACCGACAGCGTCTCCGCGACGAAGACGCCCCCCATGATCGCCAGCACGATTTCCTGGCGCACGATGACGGCGACGGTGCCGAGCGCTCCCCCGAGTGCCAGCGCCCCGACATCGCCCATGAAGACCTCGGCCGGATAGGCGTTGAACCAGAGAAAGCCGAGCCCGGCCCCGGCCATCGCGCCGAGGAAGATGCACAGCTCGCCGGCCCCCGGGATGTAGGGAACGAAGAGATATTTGGCGTAAACCGCATTACCGGCGACGTAGGCGAAGATCGTCAGCGCCGCAGCGACCATCACCGCCGGCATGATCGCGAGGCCGTCGAGGCCATCGGTCAGGTTCACCGCATTCGAGGTGCCGACGATGACGAAGTAGGTCAGCACCATGAAGCCGATGACACCGAGCGGATAGGCCACCGTCTTGAAGAAGGGCACGATCAGCTCGATCTGCGCCGGCAGGGTGGCCGTCATGCCGAGATAGACGGCGACGATGACGCCGATCACCGACTGCCAGAAATATTTCCAGCGCGAGGCCAGACCCTTCGGGTCGCGATAGACCACTTTCTTCCAGTCGTCGTACCAGCCGATGGCGCCGAAGCCCATCGTCACGATCAGCACGACCCAGACGTAGCGGTTGCTCAGGTCGGCCCAGAGCAGGGTCGTGACCGCGATCGCGATCAGGATCAGCACGCCGCCCATGGTCGGCGTGCCCGACTTGGCGAGATGCGTCTGCGGGCCGTCCGTGCGGACCGCCTGCCCGATCTTCTTCTCGGCCAGCCAGCGGATGACGCGCGGCCCGGCAATGAACGAAATCACCAGCGCCGTCATCGCCGCCAGCACCGTGCGCAGCGTGATGTAGCCGAACACGTTGAAGGCACGTACATCCTGACCCAGCCACTGGGCGAGCATCAATAGCATTACTTTTTCTCCCCGGCAGAAGCCGCCGTTGGCGATGCGATTGCATCAGCCACGCGCTCCATGCGCATGAAGCGCGACCCTTTCACGAGCACCGTGGTGCCGGCCGTGAGTTCGGGGCGCAGCGCCTCGATGAGTTCTTCGATCTTCCTGAAGTGACGGGCGCCGTCACCGAAATTGCGGGCAGCGATCGCGCTGGCGTCGCCGAGTGCGAACAGGACGTCGACGCCGGCGCTCTTGGCGTAGCCGCCGATTTCGTCGTGATACTGCCCAGCCGCTTCGCCGATTTCGCCCATGTCGCCGAGCACGAGGACCTTGCGACCGATGGTCGCGGCCAGTACGTCGATACCGGCACGCATCGAATCGGGATTCGCGTTGTAGGTGTCGTCGAGCACGACAGCGCCGTTCAGCCCCGCCCGGCGCTGCAGCCGCCCCTTGACGCCCTTGAAGGCCCGGATCCCGCGGTCGATGGCCGCCAGCGGAACACCGGCCGCGAAGGTTGCGGCGATCGCCGCCAGCGCATTGCGCGCGTTGTGCAGGCCCGGCAATGCCAGGTCCGCAGCCCCTGCGCCCTCCGGCGTCGTAAATTGCAACTCGTTCTCCAGGCCGTGCAGACGGACGGTGCCGTGCACATCGGCGGCGGCATCGAGGCCGAAGCTGACGACACGCCGGCCGGCATTCATGCTGCGCCACAGTCCCGCCTGAGGATCGTCGGCATTGACCACCGCGACACCATCGCTGCCAAGGCCGTCGTAGATGCTGCCTTTCTCGCGCGCCACGGCTTCCAGCGAGCCCATCCCCTCGAGATGCGCGCGCTGGGCATTGGTCACCAGCGCTACGGTCGGACGGGCGATGCGGGTCAGATAGCCGATCTCGCCCGGATGATTCATGCCCATCTCGACGATCGCCGCCTGGTGATGTGCGCGCAGCTTGAGCAGCGTCAGCGGCAGGCCGATGTCGTTGTTGAGGTTGCCCTCGGTGGCCAGCACGGCATCGCCGAAGGCGGCCTGCAGGATGCAGGCGATCATGTCCTTGGTCGTCGTCTTGCCGTTGGAGCCAGTGACCGCGATCAGCGGCAGCGCATGCCGGGCACGCCAGGCGGCCGCGAGACTGCCGAGCGCAAGGCGCGTATCGGGCACGGCGATCAGCGGCAGGCCGCAATCCTTCAGTCCGGCAACTGCGTCAACCGCGACGATGGCCCCCGCAGCTCCGGCCGCTGCCACCTGCGGCACGAATTCGTGCGCGTCAAAACGTTCGCCACGCAGCGCGATGAAGAGATCGCCGGCGGCAATGGCGCGGCTGTCGGTCGACACGGCCATCAGCTCGGCATCGGTCCCGTGCAGGGTCGCGCCCAGCATTTCAGCAGCGAGGGAGAGTTTCATCATGCTCATGCGGCGGCCCTCCCGTAAGCGATCAGCGCCAGCTCGGCCTCCGCCAGATCGGAGAACGGATGGAAGGCACCGGCGACTTCCTGATATCCCTCATGCCCCTTGCCCGCCAGCAGGATCACGTCGGACGGCTTGGCCTCGGCGATCGCGCTTGCAATGGCCTCGCGGCGATCGACGATGACGCGGGCACCCGGAGCGCCGGCGAGGATCTCGTCGATGATCGCGCGTGGCGATTCGCGGCGCGGGTTGTCGCTCGTGAGCAGCACCGCATCGGCCAGTCGGGTCGCCACCTCGCCCATCAGCGGACGCTTGCCATGGTCGCGATCGCCACCGCAACCGAAGACACAGAGCAGACGCCCGCCGCGAGCAACGGCCTCATCGCGCAGCGCGGCCAGTGCGTTGGCGAGCGCGTCGGGCGAATGGGCGTAGTCGACGACGACCAGCGGCTTGCCAATCCCGCCGCAGCGCTGCATGCGCCCCGGCGGCGCTTCCAGGGCTGACAGGCGCTCGCCGAGGGCTTCGAAGGAGAGGCCAGATGCAAGCAGCACGCCGGCGACGGCGAGCAGGTTGGCCACGTTGTAGCGGCCGACGACGCGACTGCTTACGTCGCATTCCCCCTGCGGGGCACTCAGGGTAAAGCGCAGGCCGCGCTCCCCCGGGCGGATGTCGCGGGCAGCGAGCAGCATGTCGACCGAGGCTGTCGCATTCGTCAGCGTGTAGCCGATCTTCAGGCGTGCCTTGCTGCTGGTCGCCAGATGCATTCCGAACGGATCATCGAGATTGAGCACCGCAGCGCGCAGGCCGGGCCACAGGAACAGCTGCTCCTTGGCGGCGGCGTAGGCTTCCATCGTGCCGTGGTAATCGAGATGGTCGCGGGTCAGGTTGGTGAAGGCGGCGATGTCGACATGGGCGCCGTTCATGCGCCCTTCGGCGATGCCGATCGAGCTTGCCTCGAGCGCGCAGGCGTCGCCGCCGGCCCGGACGAAGTCGGCAAGACAGCGCGCCAGCGTCGTTGCCTGCGGCGTCGTGAAACCGGTCTCGGTCAGCGCGCCGGGGAAGCCGGCGCCGAGAGTGCCGATGATTGCGCAGCGGCGCGGATGCGCGCGCGCGATCCACTGCGAGCAGCTGGTCTTGCCGTTGGTCCCGGTGAGTGCGATCAGCGACAGGCGCTCGCTCGGTTCGCCGAGGACGGCATGCGCGATGCTGCCGGCGAGCGCACGCAGGCCACTGACGGCGATCCCGGGTACGGAAGGAGGCGCCGTGTCGTGCCCCTCGCTCTCCCAGAACACGGCTGCCGCGCCGCGCGCGATCGCATCGTCGATGTAGCGACGGCCGTCGACGGCATCACCGGGATAGGCGAGGAAGAGATCGCCGGGCTGCACCATCCGGGAATCGTCGGTCACGCTGACCGGCTCGATCCCGCGGGCGGAGAGCTGGCGGAGCAGTTCGGCCGCGGCGCTCACAGCTTCTCCTTCCCCGGCGCCTGCGCGACGGTCATGTTGGCGTCAGGTGCAACGCCGAGCGTGCGCAGCGCGTTGCCGGTGATCGCCGAGAAGACAGGGGCAGCGACGTCGCCGCCGTAGTGCCGGCCGGCACCGGGCTCATCGATCATGACCGCGACGATCAGGCGCGGATCGGAGACCGGTGCGAAGCCGACGAAGGATGAGACGTACTTGTTGGCATAGAGGCCGCCTTCGAGCTTGTGCGCGGTCCCCGTCTTGCCGGCGACGCGATAGCCGGGAACCTGCGCCTTGGGCGCCGTGCCACCGGGACCGGCGGCCATCTCCAGCATCGCGCGAACCTCGCGCGCCGTCTGCGCGGAGAACACCGGCGCGCCGGTGACAGGACCATCGTCGATGCGGGTCAGGGAGATCGGCAGCAGTTCGCCGTCACGCGCGAACACCGTGTAGGCACGCGCCAGTTGCATCAGGGACACCGAGATGCCGTGGCCGTAGGACATCGTCGCCTGCTCGATCGGCCGCCAGCCCTTCCAGGGGCGCAGGCGGCCGGTGACCTCGCCGGGGAAGCCGAGGCGCGGCGCCTGACCGAAGCCGACCGCATCGAACATTTCCCACATCTCCTGCGGGGCGAAGGTGGCGGCCATCTTGGCGGCACCGACGTTCGACGATTTCTGGATCACCTGCGCGACCGTCAGGGCGCCGTGCGGATGTGCGTCCGAGATCGTCGCCTTGCCGATCGTCAGCTTGCCCGGCGCGCAATTGATGATCGAATCGAAGCGGAACTTGCCATGCTCCAGCGCCAGCGCTGCGGTAAAGGGCTTCAGCGTCGAGCCCGGCTCGAAGGTATCGGTCACCGCCCGGTTGCGCAGTTGCGAGCCGGAGAGGTGCTCGCGGTTGTTCGGGTTGTAGGTCGGCCAATTGGCCAGCGCCAGCACCTCGCCGCTCTTGGCGTCGATCACGATCGCGCCGCCCGCCTTCGCCTTGTTGTCGGCGACGGCCTGCTTCAACTGGCTGTAGGCGATGTACTGCAGCTTGGAATCGAGCGCGAGACGAACGTCCTTGCCGTCCTGGGGCGGCCTGATCGAGCCGACATCCTCGACGATCTGGCCACGCCGGTCACGGATGACGCTGCGGCTGCCCGGGTGTCCGATCAGGCTTTTCTCGAAGGCCAGCTCGACTCCTTCCAGGCCCTTGTCGTCCACGCCGGTAAAACCGACGATATGCGCCGTCATGTCGCCGGTCGGGTAGTAGCGGCGGTATTCCCTGTTTTGGTAGATGCCGGGCAGCTTG
>JAKJEY010000102.1 GCA_022705165.1 Pseudomonadota bacterium | reverse complement strand
TCTCTTCCAGACTCGACGCCTGTTCCTCAGTACGGCTGGAAAGATCCTGGTTGCCGTGTGCGATCTCCCTCGACGCCGTGTTGATCGCCTCCGTTGCATCCTTGATCGACGCGACGATTTCGCGCAGATTTTCCACGGTCGTGTTGGCGTCGTCCTTGACCTTGCCGAGAATCCCCTGGTATTCGGTTTCGATCTTGTCGCGCAGGTCGCCGCTGGACAGGCGCGAAAGAAGCGCCGCAACATCATCGAGCGCACGGCTGTTGGCTTCGAGCAGGCGGTTGATGCCGTCGCCGATCTGCGCAAAGAAACCGGTAAGGTGCGACGTATCCAGGCGCTTGCCGAAATCGCCCGCAGCGGCTGCCGAAATGACGTCATTGACCTGCTGCTCGACGGCCACTTCGTCGGTCCGGTCACGCCACTCGACGACTGTTCCGATACGCTCGCCTTCGGCCGTAGTGATCGGATTGGCCACCAGGGTGAACGTACGGCCACCAAGGAGGATCTCGGCACGATGCGTTGATTTCAGGCCCGCGAGCACCCCGCGCTGATGTGCCGGGCTGCGGTGATAGCGGTCGAAGTTCGATCCGAGGACGGCGTCGGCACGGAATTCCGGCAACTGCTTGCGGATGTCCGCCTCGGCGGTACGCAGCATCTCGATTACCGCGCGGTTGCAGTAGATGATGTTGCCGTCGGGATCGGCGAGCATCACGTTGTTGGAGCTACCGTCGAGTGCATTGCGGATGCGCAGATTTTCCCTGGCTACCTTTTGCTCGGATTCAATGCGTTCCTTGAGCTGCGACTGCATGCGGTTCAACTCGCCAGCGATATCGGCAAACTCGTCCTTGGAGGTAACGGCAACCTCACGAGAAAAATCACCGGAGGCAACGCGCCCGGCACCGTTGCCGATTTCAGCAAGCGTCGACAACATCGCTCGCCGGAACGAAAGGAACAGGTAGGCGACGAACAGCAGGGCAATCGCTACGGTAGCGAGAGAACGCACCTGCTCCGATTTCAGCCGATCGACGCGCTCGCCGACAAGACGGACGAATTCCTGCCGCGCCGCGTCGTTGACTGCGTAGGCAGCATCGATCGCCGCCGTCGCCACCGAAAGCATCGCATCGGGTGCTGCCTCCAGGACTTCGGCACTGATCACCTCGTTTTTCACCTTCGGCAGGTAGGCATCGAAGGCCGCGGCGAGTGCCCGTCGCGGCTGGCCGAGTGCGCTCTTGGCCGCTGCATTGGCACCCTCGACCTTGTTGAGACCAGCGTCCACTTCACGCAGGTCACTCGCAATCATGCGCGACAGGACGGCCAGTTCCGTTCTCTCTTCCGGCGTCAGCGCCTGAAGTTGCAGCGCCTTGACCGAGCGTGCCCGCATCTGGCCGGCGAATTCGGTCATCCGCACGATCTTGGTCGCGAAGGCGTCGACCAGATAATAGGTTTCGATATCGGGATCCAGCGTCATATTCGCGCGGTCAGCCGTCAGGATCGCAAAATCCTGCGCGGCTGCGATGGCTTCGGTATGCGCCTTCAGGCTCTCCGCCGGGCTCAGCGTATCCGCCTTGGCCTCGAGCGACTGCCAGCCAGCCCGCAGTCTTGCCCACTCCTGCCGCGTATTGAGGATCGTACCGATCTGTTCGTCGACCCTGTTCTGCTCGTCGATGGCTGCCTTGATGTTCGCGCGGAATTCAGCGAGCTTCGCTTTGGCTGCGTCATTGCCTGCCAGCGCCAGTTGGGAGACGCCGCGATGCACCTGCATGTTCTGGATGATCTTGCGGACCGGTGCGATCTGGCGCACGCCTTCGAGCTCCATCTGCGAAAACTCGATCTGTGCCGTCAGCGCACGCTCGTAGACGAACAAAAGATAGGCAATGGGAATCAGGAAGATGATCGCGATCAGCAGCATCTTCTGCGGCATCTTCATCGTGCCGAGCAAGCGGATTCCGGGGTTCAGCATGGGCAATGACTCCGTTCGCGTTGTTGGTGACAACGTACGTTCAGTTCGCAGCGGCCTCGTCGATCAATTCCATGTCCCGGCTGCTCATCAGGCGCTCGATATCCGTGACGATCAGCATGCGCTTGTCGATCGAGGCGAGGCCGAGGATGTACTTGGTGTCGAAGCTCGCTGAAAAGTCCGGCGCCTGACGGATCTGCCCGCCGGTCAGTGAGGTCACGTCGGAAACGCTGTCGACGACGATGCCGATCACGCGCTGGGCGATATTGAGAATGATGACAACGGTGAACGGTGTGTATTCGACGGTACCCAATCCGAACTTGATGCGGAGGTCGACAATCGGGACGATGATGCCGCGCAGGTTGATCACGCCCTTGATGAACGGCGGCGCATAGGCAATGGTCGTCGGCGATTCGTAGCCCCGGATCTCCTGCACCTTGAGGATGTCGATCGCGTATTCTTCTTCGCCGAGGCGGAAGGTCAGGTACTCGCTGGACGACTGGTCCTCTTCGGTTGCCGAGTTCTGCTGGTTCACTGCTTCCATGCTCTGTCCCCTTGTCTGACTTGCTCAGGCCGTTGCTGCTGCAGCCATGGCCTGCTGCGTACTGCGCGCCGATTCAATCAGCGCAGAAACGTCGAGAATCAGCGCCACGCGGCCATCGCCCATGATCGTGGCACCGGAAATGCCGGACACCCGGCGGTAATTCTGCTCGAGACTCTTGATCACGACCTGATGCTGACCAACCAGCGCGTCGACAAACAAAGCCGCCTTCGTGCCGTCAGCGTCGAGAACGATCAGGATGCCCCTGGTGAAATCCGTCTCCGCACCGGGAACGCGGAACAGTTCCTGCAGCGAGACGACCGGCAGGTACTCGCCACGCACCTGGATGACCCGCCCCTGATTCGAGAGCGTCTTGATGTCGCCATGCTCGGGTTGCAAGGATTCGATGACGTAGGAGAGCGGCAGGATGTAGGTGTGCTCGCCGACCGCAACCGACATGCCGTCGAGGATCGCCAGTGTCAGCGGCAGTCGCACCGTCATGCGGGTGCCGATGCCGGTCATGCTTTCGATCTCGATGCGCCCGCCCATCGACTGGATGTTGCGCCGGACGACGTCCATGCCGACACCGCGGCCTGAAACGTCGGTCACGACTTCGGCCGTCGAGAAGCCGGCTTCGAAGATCAGCGCCCAGACCTCCTGGTCGGGCATCTGGTCGGAAACCTGGAAGCCGCGCTCGCGCGCCTTGGCGAGGATGCGCTGGCGATTGAGGCCGGCGCCATCGTCACCGACCTCGATGACGATATTGCCCCCCTGGTGGGCAGCCTTGAGCGTGATCGTTCCGGTCGGGCTCTTGCCTGCGGCAATGCGCTTTTCAGGCATCTCGACCCCATGGTCGAGGCTGTTCCGGATGAGATGGGTCAGGGGGTCGGCGATACGCTCGATCAACCCCTTGTCGAGTTCTGTGGTCTCCCCGGTCATCTTCAGCTCGACTTGCTTGCCCAACTTCGACGACAGGTCGCGCACGACGCGCGGGAAACGAGAAAACACGAACGAAATTGGCATCATGCGGATGGACATCACCGCTTCCTGCAGGCCACGCGTGTTGCGCTCTAGTTGCGCAAGGCCGTTGATCAACGCTTCCGGCGCGGCATCGTTCATCTGCGTCGCGCACTGCAACAGCATGGCCTGGGTGATGACGAGTTCGCCGACAAGGTTGATCAACTGGTCGGCGCGCTCGACACTGACGCGAATCGATGCTGCTTCGCCGCCTGCAGCAGCGGGCGGCTTCGGCCTGCTGTCGCGGGCAGGAGTTGCAGCTGCCGGGCTTGCGGCCGTGGGTGCAACAGATACGACAGGTGCGTCCGGCGAAACGGGGGCAGGTGGTGCCAGGCTTTCAGTG
Organism: Pseudomonadota bacterium; assembly: GCA_022705165.1. Taxonomy (GTDB): domain Bacteria; phylum Pseudomonadota; class Gammaproteobacteria; order Burkholderiales; family Rhodocyclaceae; genus Proximibacter. Next base: position 3,718 of record JAKJEY010000102.1, on the reverse strand, counting down.
ACGGCTGGCGCGGATTCGGCTGCCGGCACGGGCAGTGGTTCAAAAAACCCGAAACCATCGCCCTCTTCACCACCTGCAGCCGCCGCCGGGGCCGGTGCCGCAGCGTCGGGCAGAGGTTCGAAGAAGCCGAAGCCATCGCCTTCTTCCGCCTGGGTAACCGCAGCCGCCTCCACCTGTGGCTCGAAGAAGCCATACGCGTCCTCGGCGGACTCCGTTGCTGGCGCATCGAACAGGCCATAGGCGCCGCCCGCGTCCTCGACGGGACCGGCTACCGGCTTCACACGCCACGCATCCTGCTCGGAAATGAAATCAATGATGTCGACGAAATCATCCTGCGGCCGCTCCGTCGTCAGGCGCAGCCGCCACATCCCGGGAGCATTCGGTTGGGGCTGGGCCAGAATGTCGATCTCGCCAAAGGCACTGAGTTCCTGCAGCAGGTTCGGCAGGACCTGATGGTCAGCCGCAGCCTCCAGCGTCGGGACAAATTCAATCTCATAGCAAGGTTTGCCGGCCGACGGCGGCACAGCAGCATTCTGGCCGGACACCGGGGCCGGAACCATGGCAGCCGCCGCATCTGCTGCCGGAGCATCGCTGGTGAGCGCCTTGAGCTTTGCGCAGACTTCTCCCACCGTGCCGGCATCAACGGGATCGCCGCCCTGATGCGCAGACAGCAGGGCTTTGAGCGTATCGCCGGCAGCCAGGAAAGCATCGACCATGTCGTTGCGCAGGGGCAACTCATGCTTGCGGATACGATCGAGCAGGTTCTCAAGGACGTGCGTTACATCCGCGAGATCGGTAAAACCGAAGGTGCCGCTTGATCCCTTGATGGAATGCGCGGCTCGGAAAATCGCGTTCAGGCTCTCGTCATCGGGTGCGCCGACGTCGAGCCCCAATAGCAACGACTCCATCGCTGCCAGATGTTCCGCCGTCTCCTCGAAGAACACCTGGTAGAACTGACTCATGTCGATGGTCATTCTTGCCCTCTGCGCTCTTGTTGCGTTGGGAACGCAGCGCCCCGTACGGGGTCGCCGCCCGGCATCAGCCGATGACCTTCTTCACCACCTCGATCAGTTTCTGGGGGTCGAAAGGCTTCACCAGCCAGCCCGTCGCACCGGCAGCCCGCCCTTGCGCCTTCATCGCCTCGGAAGATTCCGTCGTCAGCATCAGGATGGGCACCGACTTGTATTGCGGCAGCGCCCGCAGGCTCTTGATCAGCGTCAGGCCATCCATGCGCGGCATGTTCTGATCGGTCAGCACGAGGTTCACGGATTTGGCTTTGGCCTTGTCGAGACCATCCATGCCGTCGACGGCCTCGACGACCTCATAACCCGAGCTTTTCAGGGTGAAGCCGACCATCTGACGAATGGAGGCAGAGTCATCAACGCAGAGCACGGTCTTTGCCATGTGGGTATTCCTTCTCGGTTAGAACAGTTCGACGCCGCCGCTGGCGAAGCCTTCCTGCTTGACGGGGTTATTTTCGACAACATGGTGGATAGATTCGAGCATGGCGACAGCATTCGCCAGTTGCGCGCGTACGCGCTCCGCCTGCTCGGAAGAAATGCCGTTGGCAGCGCCGCCGGCAACGCGCCCGGCACCACCAATCTCGCCGACGACAGACTGAAGTTCGCCGAGGCGATTGCTCACATGCGAAACCAGCTGCGTCACCATGTCCTGGAACTGAAGCGAGACGACCGCCTGATTGACGCTGGACTCCATCACCTCGGCGATATGGTTGAGTTCGGCGACCGTCTGGCTGGTGTGGCGATTCAGTTCCTCGACATCGTTCATCGCCTGCTCGACATCGCTCTTCGACTGCAATGCGAAGGTCATGTCCTGCGCAGCCATCTTGTTGATCGCCGTCTCCGTATCGGCGATCGACTTCTGCATGTTCTGCATCAGTGCGCGGATCTGCTGGCTGAAATGGCTGGTCCGGCCGGACAGGTCACGCACCTCGTCGGCGACCACCGCAAACCCTCGCCCGGCCTCACCGGCCCGCGCCGCCTCGATGGCTGCATTCAGTGCCAGCAGGTTGGTCTGCTTGGAAATTCCCTCGATTTCGCCCAGCATGCCGAGAATCTGCCGCATCTCGGTGGCGATGCGATCGGTCATTTCGACCAGTTCCATCGCCAGCTTCGAGTTCTCGACCACGCTATCGACAAAGCTGCGCAGGGTTTCCGAGGTCTGTCGGGCAAAAATCGGAGACGCCGTCAGTGCCGCCGTGCTGGCTGATGACCTGAAGGCCTAGTTCCTGCTGGCGACGAGCCTGTGCGCTCATCGAGTTGAAACTGTCGATCAGTTTGGCGATCGCGTCTGAGAAGATCTGCTGGGCACGGCCCAGCTCCCCGCGAGTATTGTCGAACTGTACCGAGAACTCCTCGCTGCAACGAACCAGTGCATCGCCGGTTGCGGCCAGGACATCTGCGTCCGGACTGCCGCGGCTCGTGCGCTCTGGCTGGTCCGCATCCGGGGCATTGGCACCGACAATCATGAACCAGCCGATCGCAATCAACACGACCGCACTGACAAAGACGCCGTTGTGCAGCGCTGGCTCCATTGCCGCAGCGCCCCCAGCGACAACCAGCAGCCAAAGTATGCCGAAATGCTTGCTCTTGTCTCCTGCCGTCATTGCCCTTCCTCGCTCCCGTGCTGCTCTGTGCAGCCGTACTGATTCTAGCCAGCCGTTCCCTGTACCGGGAATCGACCAGATTATCCCTTTGTCCCACCCTTGTCAGCCGGCGTCAAGACTTCGTTTGCCTTATCCTCGCCATCGACATTTTCCGTGGGGCTTTCGCCTTCGTTGAGGAAGGCATCCTCCGTCTTCTTGTTCAGGACGATGATGCTGATCCGCCGGTTAACGGGGTTCAACGGGTCGTTCTTGTCGAACAGTACCGTCGACGACAGACCGACGACCCGCAGCACCTTGTGATCATCCATCCCGCCGACCACCAGTTCGCGGCGTGACGCATTGGCACGGTTTGCGGAAAGCTCCCAGTTCGAGAAACCCTTCTCGCCGCCGGAGAAACGGGCGGCATCGGTGTGCCCCGAAACCGTGACGCGATTGCCGACGCTGTTCAGCGCCCTTCCGATCTCGCGCAGGATCTCCTTCGTATACGGCTTCAGATCGGCACTGCTTGAATCGAACATCGGGCGATTCTGTTCATCGACGATCTGGATGCGCAGGCCTTCGCTGGTAATGTCGAGCAGCAGCTGGTTCTTGAACTGCTTGAGCGTCGGGCTCCCCTCGACCATCTTCTCGATGCGCTGCTTCAGTTCGTTGAGCTTCGCCTTCTCCTGCTCCTCGAACTGCTTCCTGAGGAACTCCTGATTCGTTTCCTTGAGGTTGATCGTCTTCTTCTTCGACTCGATCTCGCCTTCCTTGACCTGCCCGGTAGAACGGGTCAGGTCCTTCCCGCCCCCCTGGATCACGCTCGAAGCATCGCCGACGCCGGAGCCACCGGACATGCCGACCTTGAGCGGATTCTGGAAGAAATCAGCAATGCCCTGCAGGTCACCCTTGGCCGTCGAGCCGAGCAGCCACATGAGCAGGAAGAAGGCCATCATCGCCGTGACGAAGTCGGCATAGGCGATCTTCCAGGCGCCCCCGTGATGGGCGTGCCCCGCCTTCTTGACCTTCTTGATGATGAAGGGTTGTTCGTTGCTGGCCATGGTTTAGCTCGCCGGCAGGTTGGCCGTCGCCTCGTCCACCTCGGCAAAGGTG
>JAKJEY010000101.1 GCA_022705165.1 Pseudomonadota bacterium | reverse complement strand
GGCCAGGCGGCATAATCGAAATTACGCCATGATCCGGAAAAAATCTCCGAAAGCTGGCCGTTTGGGCTAAAGTTTCGGGACAGTTTGCCGTTAGCCTTCTCAGAGACCCATCAGGCCAGCAGGAACCCAAAGTGAAGATCGATAGCAATTTCAAGACCGGCAGTACCGCCAGCACGACCAACAGGGCACGCACGGAACGTACTTCCAAGGAAGCAGGTCCCGCTGCCGCCGAGGTACAGTTGAGCACGGCTTCGGCACAACTGGCGGGAGCCAGCAGTGGCGCCCCCATTGACGGAGTGCGCATCGCGGAGATCAAGCTTGCCATCTTGGAAGGTCGCTTCCAGGTGAACGCGGAGGCAATCGCGGACGGGCTTATCGATACTGCGCGGAACCTGTTGCAGTCGCAGCGCAAGGCCTGACGACGCACATGCCTTCACTGCGGGAATGGCTCGCCACCGAGGCCGACGCTGTGTCGGCCTTTGTATTTCTGCTGCGCGAAGAGCAGGAAGCACTGACCTCAGGAAACGCCGACGTGCTACCCGGGATCGTCGGGAAGAAGGCAACGGCATCGGCGCACCTGGCTTCGATTTCTGCTGCCCGCAACGCAGAACTGGCGAGCCAGGGATACGCCAGCGACAAGGCCGGGATGGTGAACTGGCTCGCAAGACACGCTCAGGACCAAGCAACGGAAGCCGCCTGGAAGCGGCTGCAGGAACTTGCTGCGGAAGCCCGTGAATTGAACCGGCTGAACGGCGAGTTGATCCACCTGCGCATGAGCCACAACGCACAGATGCTGGAGGTGCTGTTGGCCGCTAACCGACAGGATCTGTACGGTGCCGATGGCCAGACAAGCGCCACCACCACCCGCCGCATCATCGACTCAGCCTGACCCTGCAGATTGCCTCCGGCCGCACGGAAATTCATGCCGGCCGGAGAAGCGCTCTCACCATCTTCTAGCGCCTGATCTGCGGCGCGACCTCGACCGGCACCTCGGTCGGTTTCTCCGGCAGCGCCGAATCGATCTGGATCGACACCCGTCGGTTGCGTGCGCGCCCCTCGATCGTGTCATTTCCCTCGACCGGTCGGGTCTCCCCATAGCCGATTGCCGTCAGGCGGTCAGCAGGCACGCCGGCATCGGCAAATATTCGCAGCACGGTCGTGGCACGCACGGCGGACAATTCCCAGTTCGACGGGAACTGTGCCGTCTTGATCGGCACGTTGTCGGTATGCCCCTCGATCGTTACCGGAAAATCCGCACTGGCGATGACTTCGGCGACGGCACGGAGGGCCTGCGCCGACTCCACACCCAGAATCGCCTGGCCGACGGAAAAGAGGGCCGAATCGGCGATTTCGATGGTCACGCCCCGGCTCGTTTCGAGGACACGCACCTTACCCTGCTGGACCAACGGCGCCAGCGCGGCCATGATGTCCTGGGCCATGTCCTTCATTCGTTCGCGCTGCTGCTGCTTGGCCTTTTCCTGTGGTGCGTTCGGTTTTGCCGCCGGCACCGTCTTTGTGGGCGGCTTCGGCATCTGTGGCGTGATCGCCTGACTAGAGGTATTGATCGGGACGTTGCGGAAGGCGTTGGTCAGCGAATCCGAGAGAACACGGTACTTCCCTTCGTTGATCGATGACAGCGCATACATCACGACGAAGAAGGCAAAAAGCAACGTGATGAAGTCGGCGTACGAAACCAGCCAGCGCTCGTGATTCTCGTGCTCTTCCTCGCGCTTGCGACGGGCCATGGTGCCGAACTCAGTAGTAACCGCGCAATCGGTTTTCGATGATGCGCGGGTTGTCACCGTTGGCGATGCCGATGACACCATCGACCAGCATCTCGCGATAAGTGACATGACGTGCCACCTGCGCCTTCAGCTTGTTCGCCATCGGCAGAAAAACGAGGTTGGCGAGACCGACGCCATAGATCGTCGCAACAAACGCTACGGCAATGCCGGCACCGAGCTTTGACGGATCGGACAGATTTTCCATGACGTGGATGAGGCCCATCACGGCCCCGAGGATGCCGATCGTCGGGGAATAGCCGCCTGCAGATTCCCAAACCTTCGCGCCCTGGCGAAGTTCTTCCTCATAGGTATTGATCTGCACTTCGAGTACTTCGCGGATGCGCTCTGGTTCGACCCCATCGACCAGGAGTTGCAGGCCCTTTTTCGCGAAATCGTCTTTCAGCGGCCCAATGAAGCCTTCCAGCGCCAACAGCCCCTCACGGCGGGACACCTGGCTCCAGTTGGCTACCTGTTGGATCAACTTTGCGTATTCGATCGTAGGCGGAAACCAGACCCACTTGGCCATGCGGAAGCCGAGGCGAAAGACAGGCAACGGACTCTGCAGCATGACCGCACCGAGCGTACCGCCAAGGACGATGAGCAGCGCCGTCGGCTGCACCAGCGAGCCAACATGGCCGCCTTCCAGTGCCTGTCCGCCGAGAATGGCGACAATGCCGAGAATGAGGCCGGCAAGACTGATCTTATCCACGGCGCGGGCGTCCCCGTTTCTTGGCCGGAGCCTGCTCGCCATGCAGCAGACCAGCACGCAAGCGTGCAATGGCCTGACTATGCAACTGGCAAACGCGTGATTCCGTCACTCCCATGACCTCCCCGATTTCACGAAGGTTGAGTTCCTGTTCGTAGTAAAGCCCCATCATCAGCTTCTCTCGCTCCGGCAGGGCCTCGATGGCGCGCACCAGATGCTGGCGGGTATCCATATCCTCGAGCATGCGGGCAGGATCGGTATCGCTGTCGACGAAGTGACGCTCCAGGAAATCCTCGTCGCCATCGCCGGACAGATCCTCAAGATAGACCAGCTGATGCCCCCGAGCATCCTGCAGCATCTTCTGGTAGTCGGCAAGGGGCATGCCAAGTGAATTCGCGAGTTCGCTTTCCGTGGGCGCTCGCTGCACAACCTGTTCAAGCTGGTGGATCGCCGCCTCTATGCGACGCATTTCCCGGCGCAGGCTGCGCGGCAGCCAGTCGTTCTCGCGCAGTCCGTCGAGCATTGCGCCACGAATGCGCTGGGTTGCGTAGGTTTCGAATTGAGCACCGAGCCCGGATTCGAAGCGCTCGATGGCATCGAGCAGGCCAATCATGCCGTTCTGAACGACATCATCCACCTGGACCGAGGATGGCAGGCGGCTCATCAGGTGATAGGCGATGCGCTTCACGAGGGGCGCAAAGCGCTGCACCGTTTGCTCCCGGTCAAGCTGCCCGGTGGCGTTGTACATGTTGATGTCGGTTGAGTGCCGGGATCAGCCGGCGTGGATGGTCACGGGGTCGATGCGTTGGCTCAAGTGTAGCAGTTGCTGAACGAACTGTTCGAGCCCCCCGGCTTCACTTTCGATCGCCGGCCATCCAAGAATCTCACCAGCAATACCGCGCAACGCACCGGCAGCGACCGATTCGGGATAGACCGAAACGGCGGGCTGAGAGAGCCGCAATGCGTGGCGCACCATGTCATCCTGCGGTACGTAACCGACGGAATCGAGCAGCGCCACCCCGCGCGTCCTCGCCAATTCGGCGAGGTTGCGGAAGATCGCCTCGGCATCGTCGGCGGCCTTGACCTTGTTTACGAGAATGCGGAAATGCCGGCGATCATAGCCAAGGCTGACCTTTTTGATCAGCGCATAGGCATCGGTGATCGCAGCGCCGGTTGCCGACGCGACGACGATGGTGTCCTGCGCAGCAAGGCCCAGTGGCGAGAAGCCGAGCGGATGATCCATTGTCGTGTCGACAAGGATGACATCGGCAGGATGCTCCATGCCGGCAATGGCCTCGATCAACGCTTCCTGTTGCGAGCGGTGCAGCTTGCCCAGTTTCTTTACTGCCCGTGCAGCCGGCAACACGCGAACACCAGGCGCGACATGCACAAGAACCTCGGCCAGCCGGCGATCACGGTTCACAACGTGGAAAAGATCATGCTTTGCCTGCACCCCGAAGGCGGCCGCCACGTTACCGGCCGTGTTTTCGTCGAGCACGAGGACTTCCTTGCCCTGACGTGCAATCGCGGCAGCAACGTTGGCGACGACCGTGGTCTTGCCGACCCCCTTGCCACCCGAGGCAAAGGTCACGACGCGCAACGCCTCCTGTCCGAACAGGCGGCGCAGTCCGTCAGCCTGGTCGCTGTGCAGGCTAGCCACGACGCCCACCCACTGCAGCCATGCCGGCGTTGGCCATCACCAGCCCTGGCTCGACGCCATTGAAACGGTGCGGCGAAGCTTCCGGCGCATCCTTGAAGGCACGGTGAAGCAGATAGGCCCGGTTTGGCAGATGCAGGTCTTCGGGCACACGCTGGCCGTTCGAGATGTAGTGCAGCTTGAGCTGATGGCGCATCACGACGTCGAGCGCCGGGGCCAGGCTGGCGGCTTCATCGACCTTGGTCAGGATGCAACCAGCGAGATCCGGGCCGTTGTAGGCACGGACCACGTCATCCATCGTGTCGCCGCGGCTCGTCGAGGAGAGCAGCAGCAGGCGCTGTACGCCGCAATCGGCGAGCATGCCGATCTGCTCGGTGACCATGCGGTCGCGCTGGCTCATGCCCATCGTGTCGACCAACACCATGTGCTTGTGCGAAAGGTCAGCGAGCGTCTGGCGGAGGTCGTCGCCATCCTTCACGAGGTGAACCGATACGCCGAGGATGCGGCCGTAGATACGCAGTTGTTCATGCGCGCCGATCCGGTAGCCGTCTGTCGTCACCAGTGCAAGCTTGGCGGCACCGTGGCGCAGCACGCAGCGGGCTGCAAGCTTGGCGGTCGTCGTGGTCTTGCCGACGCCGGTCGGGCCGACCAGCGCAAAGACGCCACCGCGCTCGATGATGTCATGATCGCTGCCCAGCGTGCGCAGTGCGCGATCCGCGGCACTCTTGGCCCACACCTGCGCCTGACGGGCATCGAGGTCGCTCGGCAAGCCGTCGAGCAGATCACGGGCAAGCTGCGGCGAGAAACCGGTATCGAGCATCTGGCGCAGCACTTCAGTCTTGACCGGTTCGCTGCGCGCAGTTTCACCGAAGGCAAAGCCTGCGAGATGCTGCTCGACGATCTGACGCAGGGCACGAATCTCTGCCATCACGCTGGCCGGCACGACTTCGGCCTCGGCACGCGCGGCAGGCGCTGCGGGCTCTTCGATACGCGGCATCGGCCGAGAAGCCAGGGACGGGGCTGCGGGGCGCGCGACTGGCGCCTCCGCCACCGTACGGGCTGCCGGCGGCACGAAGGCCTTGGGTACAGCAGCCGGTGCGCGCTGCGAGGAAAGACTGACCGTGTAGTCGTCATCGGTCGGCCTGGCTGCAACAGCCGGCGGGGCACTTTGGGGCGCAATACGCGGTGCGACATCCTTGAGCGGTACCGGTGACGGCGCCAGGGCAGCCATTTCGCGCTGCGCGACGGCCATGATCTCGACCCCGCCACCAGGCAATCCCCGATTGGAGAGAATGATGGCGTCCGGCCCGAGGATTTCCTTTACCTTGTGCAGCGCATCGCGTGCAGTGGGGGCGACGAATTTCTTGACGTTCATGCTCTACCTCCGATGATCGAGGTGACCTTGATGGTTTTGGTGTCAGGCACTTCACTGTGGGCAAGCACCTTGAGTTGGGGGACGCTGCGACGCAGGAAGCGCGACAGCAGTGTTCTGAGGCTGGCGGGAACAAGCAGGACCGGCGGCAGGCCAAGTTCTTCCTGACGCTGTGCGGCACCAGCCGATTCGCGCATCAGCGTGTCGGCAAGACCCGGCTCGATGGCGGCGCCATCGCCGTTACCTGCAACTGCCTGCGCAAGCAGACGTTCAAGCTGCGGATCGAGGGACATGACCTGCATCTCCGCGCTGCCCGGATAGAGCTGCTGGACGATCGCCCGGCCGAGGGCATTTCGTACCTGCGCCGTAAGGATCTCGGTGTCCTGAGTCCGCGTCGCATTGTCGGCCAGCGTTTCGATGACGGTCCGCATGTCGCGAATGTGCACACCCTCTTCGAGCAGGTTCTGCAGGACTTTCTGTACTGCGCCGAGCGGCAGGATCTTCGGTACCAGATCGTCGATGAGCTTCGGCATTTCCTTGCCGAGGTGATCGAGCAGCGCCTGCGTTTCCTGACGACCGAGCAGTTCCGCAGCATGCGACAGGATCAGATGATTCAGGTGCGTTGCGACGACGGTACTGGCATCGACCACGGTATAGCCATAGGCCTGCGCCTGATCGCGCAGGCTGGCCTCGATCCAGATGGCGGGCAGCCCGAAAGCCGGATCCTTGGTTGCGGTCCCCGGTACCGTGCCAACGACACGACCCGGGTTGATCGCCAGCAATTGCCCCGGGAAGGCTTCGCCCTGCCCGACCTCAACGCCCTTGAGCAGGATGCGATAGGCGTTTGGCTTGAGTTCGAGGTTGTCTCGGATGTGCACCGGCGCCACGAGGTAACCGACTTCCTGTGCAAACTTCTTGCGGATGCCGCGAATACGACGCAGCAGTTCGCCATCCTGCGCCTTGTCGACCAGCGGAATCAGGCGATAGCCAACTTCGAGACCGAGCACGTCAAGGGGTGCAACATCCGACCAGCTCGCTTCCTGCGCTTCCGTGGGTGCCGTCGGCGCCACCTGCACCGGTGCGGGGCGGCGCTTCTCCGCTTGCTTCGAGAGCTTCCACGACAACCAGCCTATACCCGCGGCGCTGGTGATGAAGATGAAATTCGGCATGCCGGGAATGAGGCCGAGGATGCCGAGAATCCCTGCAGTCATCGCCAATGCACGCGGGTTGCTGAAGAGTTGCGAAATGAACTGCTGGGAGATGTCGCCATCGCTGTCGTCACCGACACGGGTCACGACCATGCCGGCAGCGATCGAGATGATCAGCGCCGGAATCTGCGCGACCAGGCCATCGCCGATCGTCAGTAGCGTATAAGCCTTGCCGGCGGCGCCGGCGTCCATGTTGTGCTGCAGGATGCCGACGAAGAGGCCACCGATCACGTTGATCAGCATGATGATGATGCCGGCGACGGCATCGCCGCGCACGAACTTGGAAGCACCATCCATCGAACCGTAGAAGTCGGCCTCCGCGGAAATTGCAGCACGCCGCTTGCGCGCCTCGTCTTCACCAATCAGGCCGGCATTGAGGTCGGCGTCGATTGCCATCTGCTTGCCGGGCATCGCATCGAGGGTGAAGCGTGCCGACACCTCGGCGACCCGTCCGGCACCCTTGGTGATGACCACGAAGTTGATGACGACGAGGATCGCGAACACCACGATACCCACGGCATAGTTGCCACCGACGAGGAAGTGACCGAATGCCTCGATCACCTTGCCGGCAGCATCGGGCCCGGTATGGCCATGCAGCAGGACGACACGGGTCGAGGCGACGTTCAGCGACAGGCGCAGCAGCGTCGTCACCAGCAGGATGGTCGGAAAGATCGAAAAGTCCAGCGGCTTCAGTGTCGCCATTGCGACCAGCAGCACGATCACCGAAATCGCGATGTTGAAGGTGAATAGCAGATCCAGGACCAACGGCGGCAGCGGCAGCACCATCATCGCCAGGATCATGATGATGAGCATCGGACCAGCCGCCTGACGCCAGTTGAGGCGCGCGATCATGGTTTGCATGGTCATCGCCTGGCTAGCCATTCACCATCTCCGGCAAGGTTTCCTGCACCGCCTC
>JAKJEY010000100.1 GCA_022705165.1 Pseudomonadota bacterium | reverse complement strand
AGCGCCGTCGCCACTGCTTGACGAAAAGACGCGCATGGCGATGGGTGAGCAAGCCTGCGCTCTGGCGCGCGCCGTGAAGTACGATAGCGCCGGCACCGTCGAGTTCGTCGCCAGCGGCGCCGACAAGAGCTTCTACTTCCTCGAGATGAACACTCGCCTGCAGGTCGAGCACCCGGTCACCGAACTGATCACCGGCCTCGACCTCGTCGAGCAGATGATCCGCGTTGCCTACGGCGAGAAGCTGCCGCTGTCGCAGGCCGATGTCGGTATCAAGGGCTGGGCCATGGAGTGCCGGATCAACGCCGAAGACCCGTTCCGCGGCTTCCTGCCCTCGACCGGCCGTCTGGTGAAGTTCCAGCCGCCGGCCGAGATTTCCGGTCAGGTGCGTGTCGATACCGGCGTCTACGACGGCGGCGAGATCTCGATGTTCTACGATTCGATGATCGCCAAGCTGATCGTGCACGGCGCCACGCGTGACCAGGCCATCGCCCGCATGCGTGACGCGCTGAACGCCTTCGTCATCCGCGGCATCTCCTCGAACATCCCGTTCCAGGCGGCGCTGATGCAGCATCCGGTGTTCCATTCCGGCATCTTCGACACCGGCTTCATCCCCAAGCACTACCCGACCGGTTTCGACGCCTCGATGGTGCCGCACGATGACCCGGCGCTGCTGGTCTCGGTGGCGGCCTATGTCTATCGTGCCTACACCGATCGCTCGGCGTCCGTCTCCGGCCAGTTGCAGGGCCACGAGCGCCTCGTCGGCGACAAGTGGGTAGTGGTGCGCCTGACCGGCGACGGCAAGCAGCAGCACGAAGTGACGGCGCGCCCGATCGAGGGTGGCTACCACATCGAGTACAACGGCGAGCAGTACACCATCGTCTCCGACTGGAAACTGGGCGAGTCGCTGTTCCGCGGCACCTGCAACGGTGAGGAATTCACCATGCAGGTCGAGCGCCACAAGACGAGGTACAGCCTCTTCCACTGGGGCACCCGTGCCGACTTCATGGTCATGAGCGCACGTGCTGCCGAACTGCTGTCGCTGATGCCGGAGAAGCTGCCGCCCGACCTCTCGAAGTTCCTGATGTCGCCGATGCCGGGCCTGCTGCGTGAGGTCTCGGTCAAGGTCGGTCAGGAGGTGAAGGCCGGCGAGAAGCTTGCAGTCATCGAAGCGATGAAGATGGAAAACATCCTCAAGGCCGAGCAGGACTGCAAGGTCAAGAAGATCGCGGCCGCAGCCGGCGAGAGCCTGTCGGTGGATCAGATCATCATCGAGTTCGAGTAAGCCCTCGCAGCCTCACGAAAAACGGCCCGCATCTGCGGGCCGTTTTCTTTTGGTATCTGGCGCGGGAGGGGCCGCGTTCGACCCTAAGCGGAAATTAGAAAATCGAGAAAGCCGACATTCAACGTCCAAGCGCAAGAGGGGCGTGACTTGACTCGAATGCTAGCCGGCAGAGAGCCTGATGTATTAGTCAAAGTCAGACGACGGTTGGTGCTGTGGATGCGGTAGAAAAGTTCATTTGATCAACTTTTCAGCAGTGAGCCAAACAAAAAAGAGTAGCAATACGAACAAAAAAACTTTCATCCCGCCCGAGGGGCTATTGTGAGATTTGGAATCCGTCAGGAACTGCTGCCACAGTTGCCGCTTTCTTTCTTTGAAGTTTTCCATAGCGCTGTTTTCTTGATGGATAACGGTGAATACTTGGACTCTGACGAGCGAGCAGGGACTGCTTTGGAGTGATAGTTCCTTCGGTCCGCTTCTGGCCGATAGTACGCGTATGGCATACCCGCCGTAAAGCAGCCGTTCGTCAGGGATCGGGCTAGCGCGGCAGCGCAAAGAACAGCGCCAGTGGAATGAACAGCAGCGAGGCCGTATTGCCGATCATCACGATCGAGGCGACGCGCTCGGGTTCCTGTTTGTATTTCTCGGCAAAGATGTAGTTGAGCACGGCCGGCGGCAGGGCGCCGAATATGAGCAGCATGCCGGTCTGCATGGCGTCGAGGCCGAGCAGCGGGGCGATGGCCCACGCGAGCGCCATGCCGGCGAGCGGGCAGAGGGCGGCGCCGACGAGGCCGAGCTTGACGTCCTTGGCCACCGAGTCGGTAAGGCGCACGCCGAGCGAGAAGAGCAGCAGCGGGATCGAGACGTCACCGAGCATCTTGATGCCGATGTAGAGCGGCGACCACAGTTCGATTTTCAACAGGCTCACGGCAAGGCCGGCGATGGCGGCGGCGATGACCGGCACGCGCCACAGGTTCCACAGCTTGGCGTGGTGGTCGAGCATCCAGGTGCCGAGCGAGTAGTGCAGCGTGTTCTCGACGAAGAAGAGCACGACGGCCAGCGGCAAGGCCTGTTCACCGAAGGCCAGCACCATCAGCGGCAGGCCCATGTTGCCGGAGTTGTTGAACATCATCGGCGGCAGCAGGGTGTTGGCCGGCACTTTCATCAGCTTCGCCACCGGCCAGGCGAGCAGCCCTGAGCCGAGCACGATGACCGTGCCGCCGAGCGCCAGCTTCCAGTTCGCCATCAGGTCGAAGCTCTTGTTGGCGAGCGCCGCGAAGACCAGTGCCGGGACGAAAAGGTCCATGTTCAACTGGTTGGCGAAGGTCATGTCCGGCTTCTTCACGCGCGCGTAGGCATAGCCGACGGCGACGATGGCGAAGATGGGAAAGATGATGGCGACGATGCGCAGGAGCATGGTTCAGCGGATGGTCAGCATGTCAGCGCAGCCTGTACCCTGAATCGGGGGCTTAGCAGGAGTAACGGCAGTACTGGATCCCGGCACCCCAAGGGCACTTCCTTCGGGGCGCTTTCGCCGGGATGACGGGGACAGGATTGTCGCAAGACGTCGTCACAGCACGTAGCGCGAGAGGTCTTCGTTCTGCGCCAGCTCGCCGAGCCGGCTGTCGACGTAGGTGCCGTCGACGATGAGCTTCTCGGTGCCGGGCTTGCCGGCGTCGAACGAGACTTCTTCGAGCAGTTTTTCCATCACCGTGTAGAGGCGGCGGGCACCGATGTTCTCGGTCTTCTCGTTCACTGCCCAAGCGATTTCGGCCAGCCTGCGGATGCCGTCGTCGCGGAATTCGAGCGTGACGTTCTCGGTGGCGAGCAGCGCTTCGTACTGCTTGGTCAGACAGGCATCGGTCTGCGTCAGGATGCGCTCGAAATCGGCGACGGAAAGCGATTCCAGTTCGACACGGATCGGGAAGCGGCCCTGCAGTTCCGGGATCAGGTCAGACGGCTTTGCGAGATGGAAGGCACCGCTGGCGATGAACAGGATGTGGTCGGTCTTGATCATGCCGTACTTGGTCGACACTGTCGTGCCCTCGACCAGCGGCAGCAGGTCGCGCTGCACGCCCTGGCGCGAGACGTCGGCCCCCTGCAGGTCGGAACGGCTGGCCACCTTGTCGATCTCGTCGAGGAAGACGATGCCGTTCTGCTCGACATTGGTCACCGCATCGAGCTTCACTTCCTCGTCGTTCACGAGCTTGGCCGCTTCCTCATCGACCAGCAGCTTCATCGCCTCCCTGATCTTCAGCTTGCGCGATTTGCGGCGGCCGCCACCCATGTTCTGGAACATGCCCTGGATCTGGCTGGTCAGTTCCTCCATGCCCGGCGGGGCGAAGATCTCGGCGCTCATCGACGGCGCCGCGAGTTCGATCTCGATCTCCTTGTCGTCGAGTTCGCCCTCGCG
The DNA here is from genome assembly GCA_022705165.1 of Pseudomonadota bacterium. Lineage (GTDB taxonomy): Bacteria > Pseudomonadota > Gammaproteobacteria > Burkholderiales > Rhodocyclaceae > Proximibacter. The sequence continues at coordinate 3,992 of JAKJEY010000100.1, read as the reverse complement.
TAGCTTCTTGCGGAATTTCTGGCGGGTCGTACTGTCTTCGGCCGGCACGTTCTCGTTGCCGAAGAAGTTGCTGCCACGCGGCGGCGGCAGCAGCGCATCGAGCACGCGCTCCTCGGCGGCATCCTCGGCGCGCGCGCGCATGCGCTTCATGGCCGACTCGCGCCCCCCCTTGACCGCGGCCTCGACGAGGTCGCGGATGATGGTATCGACGTCGCGGCCGACGTAGCCGACCTCGGTGAACTTGGTCGCCTCGACCTTGATGAACGGCGCATTGGCCAGCCGCGCGAGACGCCGCGCGATCTCGGTCTTGCCGACACCGGTCGGCCCGATCATCAGGATGTTCTTCGGCGTGATTTCCTGGCGCAGCGGATCGGCCACCTGCGCGCGGCGCCAGCGATTGCGGAGCGCGATGGCGACCGATTTCTTGGCCTTGTTCTGGCCGACGATGTGCTTGTCGAGTTCGTGGACGATTTCCTGCGGCGTCATCTGGGTCATGCTGGGCAACTCATGAAAGCGGGTACGGGGTTGGGAATGTATCATTTCGGGAAGGAGCTATGGCAGACTAGCCGGCATGAAGACACGTACCGTCTGCCTGCCCCCCGGCGAGCTCGCGCCGGGCATGATTGTCGCCAGCCAGGTCTGCGGCCCGCAGGGGGCAGTGCTCCTCGCCGCCGGTGCGGTACTCGACGAGACCATGCTCGAAAACCTGCGGCGACGGAACGTCGAATTCCTCTCCGTCCATATCGCAGACCCCCGCGACGACGCCACCGTCGCGGCCGACATTGCGGCCGCCACGGCACGCATCGACTACATCTTCCGCGGTGAAGGCAGCGCACAGCGCTACGCGCTGCGCGAGGCCGTCGCGGCCTACCGTCGCCGGATGGCCGAATGAGCGCGCCCGATCTCGCAACGCTCCTGCAAGGCGCCGGCACACTGCCGACGCTGCCGCAGGTGGTCACCCACATCCTGGAAACGCTCAACGACGACAATGCCGATGCCGACAGCCTCGTCCAGCGGCTGAACACCGACCCGGTGATCGTCGCGCGCCTGCTCGCGGCGGCCAACAGCAGCGCCTTCGGCCTCTCCTCCCAGGTCGCCTCGACCCGGCAGGCGATCCTCGTCCTCGGCCTGAAAACCGTGCGTACGATCACGCTTGCAACCGCCCTGATCGAGCAGTTCGGCAATGTCACCAGCGGCTTCGACGGCCGCCTGCTGTGGCGACACAGTGTCGGCGTCGCCACCTGCGCGCGCGTCATCGCCGAACGGATCGGACACAATGCGGAGGCCGCCTTCTCCGCCGGCCTGCTGCACGACATCGGCCAACTCCTGATGATGGCCGTCGCACCGGACGCCTGCGCGGAAGTGCGCATCCGCATGCGGCAGGGAGACATCGGCATCGTCGCCGCCGAGCAGGAAATCTTCGGCTACGACCACGCCATTGCCGGCGGCGAACTGGCCCGCCTCTGGCGGCTTCCCGAGGACATCGTCGGCGCCATTCATGGTCACCACCGGCCCGACTCCGGGGAAGACGGCGAGATCGGCGATCTGGTGCACATCGCCGAGGTGCTGAGCCATGCGCTGGATCTCGGCAGCGCAGAGAAGAATCACGTCCCCGACGTTTCGGAAATTGCGCTGCTGCGCCTGGGACTCGATTGGTCGATGCTGGCGCCGCGCTTCCCGGAGATCGAGGCGCGCTATTCGGGCGTGCGGCAGGCCCTCGGCCTCTGACGGGCCGGGGAAGCCCCCCGGATCAATCCAGCGTTTCGAGCGTGAAGTTGCGGTTGGTGTAGATGCAGAGGTCGCCGGCGATTTCGAGCGACTTCCTGACGACATCGACCGGCGCCAGCTCGGTATTCTCGATCAGGGCGCGTGCCGCGCTCTGTGCATAGGCCCCGCCCGACCCGATGGCGACGATGCCCTGCTCCGGCTCCAGCACATCGCCGTTGCCGGTGATGATCAGCGAGCTTTCACGGTCGGCGACGGAGAGCATGGCTTCCAGCCGGCGCAGTGCGCGGTCGGTCCGCCAGTCCTTGGCCAACTCGACGGCCGAGCGCAGCAGGTGCCCCTGGTGCTTCTCCAGCTTCTGCTCGAAGCGTTCGAAGAGCGTGAAGGCATCGGCCGTACCGCCGGCGAAGCCGGCGAGGATACGATCCTTGTAGAGACGGCGCACCTTGCGTGCCGTCGCCTTGATGACGATGTTGCCGAGCGTGACCTGGCCATCGCCGCCCATGGCGACGCGATTGCCGCGACGCACCGAGAGGATGGTGGTGCCGTGATACTGTTCCATGGATTCTTCCGGGGAAATCTGGCGATCAGTTCTTCGCGAAAACCACTTCCGCCACGGCCTTGAGGCCGACAACGCCGAGCAGTTCGGCGACCAGATGGTTGGGATGCTTGATGATGACGCGCTTGCCGGCGCGCTTCGCCGGCGTCAGCAGATTCACCAGCGTGCCGGCACTGACGAAATCGATGCGGGTGACGGCCGAAAAATCGATGACCACGGGGTCTTCCTTATCGGCCACGGCAGGGAGCCCGCCGAAGCGTTCCGACTTGAGGTCGCCCTTGAGGACGAATGCAGTCGAGGCGGCCGTATCCTCTTCATCGTCCCCGTCATCGACCGCAGCGGCTGGCGAGGGCTTGGGCTCGGCCTTGGCGACCCGCTTCGGATCCCACGACGGCGGCGACATCTCGAAGGTCACGGCGTAGTTGATCGCCATGTCCTCGAACTCGGTTTCCTTGCCCATGATCTGGTAGAACTCGAGCAGCAGCAGCCAGCAACCGGCATTCTCGCGCGTGCCGACGGCGATCTTCGATTCGATCAGCGAGGCCACCGCATCGCGTCCCACCAGTTCGACCTCGCGCTTTTTCTTGCGCACCATTTCCAGCACGCCAAGCATGCGTTCCGCACCGAGGTCGTCGATATCCTTGACCCGGTTCAGTTCGACGCGCAGCTTCGGATTCTTCTCGATCGCTTCGTCGAGCGCCGCAAAGGCGGCATCGTTCTCGCCGGTCAGGCTGCCCTTGAAGATCACCGTCCCGGAGAACGCCGTCGGCTTGGGTGCCGGCTTGGGCGCCTCGGCGCCGCGCCAGACGGGCGGTGATTTCTCGAAGGCCCGGGCATATTCGATGCCCAGCGCGTCGAAGGGCGCGTGCTGGTTGGTCAGGCGGTAGAAATCGAACAGCATCAGCCAGAGGCGTTCCCCCGGGCCGAAATGATGTACATGCACGGCATTCTCGAGCACGGCGCCGGTCGCGGCGTCCTGGCCGTTGGCATAGAGCACGGCCGCCTGCTCGACGTCGGCCTCGACCGGGTCGACGTCCATTTCGACATGGAAGCCTTCCGGGCTTTCGCTCAGATCGCTGAAGTCGCTCGGCGAGACCATCGCGGGCGCCGCAGCTGCCGGGGACTGGATGTTAGACGTCGTGAAATCAAGCGGCGCCAGCTCGCGCGGCGCGTCCTTCTCCTCTGCCGAACCGGGCATGCCGGCCGGGCCCGCGGCCGGCGACGGCTCGGGCTTGGCGCGCACCGGCGCGGCCGCCGGACGGGCGACCATCTTCTCGGGCGGCTTCTTGAAGAAGGAAAAAACCATGGGTACTGGAGGCGACTGCCGGTGCTCTAGTGGCGACGAGCGGTCGTTTTAACACATCGGCGAAACTGCCGCAATTTGCAGCACCCCTGCCACGCTCCGGCACCCCGCTTCAATGAGCGCCCCGCCAGCGGTGCAGGCCGCCGGAAAGACCCCCGGCCACGACCAGTGTCAACGCCAGTACCGGGCCGAAGGGCTGGTCCGCCGCCAGCGCCAGCGCGAAGGCCGCCAGGTAGGCCAGGAGGCCTGCCAGCGTTGCCAGCAGCAGCGAACGCCGCCAGGTGCGCGCCCACTGCCAGGCGATCAGCGGCGGCACGAAGATCATCGCAAAGGCAGCCATGACGCCGATGCTCATCGTCGCGATCGCCAGCACCGCGGCCACCAGCATGTCGAACACCAGATGCG